>NZ_CP044232.1:912540-1216720 GCF_008727775.1 Microbacterium lushaniae | reverse complement strand
GAGGAAGAAGTGCGACAGACGTGTGACCACGAGGATCCAGTCTAGGCGTGCGGGCCGGAGGCCCTCATCGACCCTGCGCGAGCACGGCGGCCGCCGCCGCGCGCACGGCGTCGAGCGACATGCCGTAACCCCCCACCGTCCAGCGGTGGCTGTCACCGACAACGACCACGGCCGGGCCGTCGGCGCGGCCGGTCAAGGTATAGGCGACGTCAGCTCCCGGCACCTCGGTCAGCTCGGCGCCCACCTGCGCCAGGGCGTCGTCCGAGGGCGGACCGGCATCGGCCTGCCAGAAGACCTCGACGCCGGCGGCGGCGTCGTACCATGCGCACCACTCGACCAGGCCATGCGAGCGCAGGATCTCCCACGTGGGGCCCTCCGGGTACACGTCGCTCGGGTACCCCGAGACGGGGGCGCTCACGCCCGCCGCCTGCTGCACAGGTCCGGCCAGCGTGTCGCACGCGGGGAGCACGCGCTCGACCGCCGGCCCGGGCGAGCCGGCCAGCGCCGCGCCGTGGGCGCGTAGCGCCTCGAACGCGGCGTCGAGGCGTCCCTGGACGATGGCGGACTCCTCCGCCGTCGGCTCGCGCTCGGGCGGGTGCACGGGTGGCACGGTGACGAGGGCCCACGTGTCGGCGATCACCTCGCTGCGGTGACAGCTCACCGGACAGGACTCGTCGGCGAGTTCCTGCGCGATCTCGGCCGGTACGAGGGAGGCGGGGAAGAGCGTGACCCACACGTACGCGGCGAGGTTCTCGCCGCGCCATCCGCATTCCAGGCCGCCCACCACGGCTGCACTGGCCGGAAGACCCGGCGGGATGACGTTCAAGGAGCCCCCCGAAAGGGTGGGCGCCTCCGCTCCCGTGATCGTCACGAGATCGTCGTCCGTGAAGACCTGTGCGCAGTCGCCGTCGAACGGGACCCGGACGGGGGCGACGGTCGCCGACGCGGAGGGCGAGGGGGAACTGCTCGGGGCAGCAGTGGGTGTCGAGGCGGGAGCCGGCTGCGCGCAGCCGGCGAGGGCGCCTAGGACGATCGCGACGGCGAGCGCGGCGGGTGCGCGCCGAAGGGTGATCATGCGCATACTCTAGGGCGCTGCGCCGACGCCTGGAACAACCCCCTATCACTGCCGAAATCAGGCGAATCGCCGAGATCAGGACCGGACCGGCCGCATCCGTCCTGATCCGGGCGATTCTCCTGATTTCGGCGCGGCAGGCGGGCCGAGGGGGCGTCAACGGCGTCCGGCGTGCAGGACGGTGCGGACGACGAGACCGGCCACGAGGGCCCAGAACGCGGCGCTGACCCCGGCCACGGCGACACCGGATGCGGCGACGACGAACGTCACGACGGCGGCGAGCCGCTCCCCCGGGTCGTCGATGGCCTGCTGCACCGCCGAACCGAACGCCGCGAACAGTGCCACGCCGGCGACGGCCGGGATGACGCCGGCCGGCGCGACGACGACGAGCGCGACCAGGGCCGCCGACAGGCCGCCCAGGACGATACCGGTCGCACCGGTGGAGACCCCCGCCACCCACCGCCGCGTCGGATCGGGATCGGCGTCGGGGGCGGCGGCGAGCGCGGCGCTGATCGCGGCGAGGTTGATCGCGTGTCCGCCCGCGGGTGCGCCCAGGGCCGTGCCGACGCCGGTGACGAACATCGCCGGTCGCCACGGGACGGTGTAGCCGTAGCTGCGCATGACCGCGACACCGGGAACGTTCTGCGACGCCATCGTGACCAGGAACAGCGGCAACGCGAGCCCCACGATCGCTCCAAGGCTGATGCTGGGTGCCGTCACCTCCAGGCGAGGTATGAGGTCGGCCGGCGCCACCGAGCCACCTGTCACGGTGACGTGCACGGCGACGACGACCGCGGCCGCGAGGAACGCCAGCGGCACCGCCCATCGCGGCGCGAGGCGCACGCACACGAGCCACGTGAGCAGCACCGGGGCCACTCCCCACGGGTCGGTGACCAGCCCGGTCACGGGAGCCACGCACAGCGGGAGGAGGATCCCCGCGAGCATCGCCTGCGCGATCGAGGGCGGGATGCGGGCGATCATCCGGCCCAGCTGCGGCCACAGCGCCGTGAGCAGGATGAGGCCCGCGGTCACCAGGAACGCGCCCACCGCGGCCGGCCAGCCGCCGTCCACCGAGCCGGTCGCAGCCAACAGCGCCGCCCCCGGCGTCGACCACGCCACCGTGATCGGCATGCGGTACCGCCACGCCAGAACGATCGAGCCGAGGCCCATCGTGACGCACAGCACGAGGAGCCCGCTCGCCGCCTGCGCAGGCGTGGCCCCCACCGCATCCAGGCCCGTGAGCACGACGGCGAAGCTGCTCGTCGTACCCACGAGAGCGGTGACGATGCCGGCGATGATCGGCCGGGAAAGCGGCACGCGTGCGATCGGGGAGTCGGTCATTTGACTCCCGACGGTAGTGGATGCCGTCGCCCGCCCGCCCGCCCGCACAACAGCGGATCCCGTCTGCGACACGCCGCCGCATCCGCCCCCGCTCGGCGTGTCGCCGAAGATCTCCGCCGTTGTGCGCGAGCGACGAGGGACGAGGACGCGGGGCGCAGTCCGCGTCAGGCGGTGATGACCTGCGCGGTGCCGATCTGGGCGTCGGGGCCCATCTCGTCGGCGATGCGGTTGGCCTCCTCGATGAGGGTGGCGACGATCTCCGACTCCGGCACGGTCTTGATGACCTGACCCTTGACGAAGATCTGACCCTTGCCGTTGCCGGATGCGACGCCCAGGTCGGCCTCACGGGCCTCGCCCGGGCCGTTGACGACGCATCCCATCACGGCCACGCGCAGCGGCACCGTCATGTCCTTCAGGCCCTCGGTGACGTTGTCGGCGAGGGTGTAGACGTCGACCTGCGCGCGCCCGCACGAGGGGCACGACACGATCTCGAGCTTGCGTTCGCGGAGGTTCAGCGACTGCAGGATCTGGTGGCCGACCTTGACCTCCTCCGCCGGCGGGGCCGACAGCGACACGCGGATGGTGTCGCCGATGCCCTCGGACAAGAGGATGCCGAAGGCCGTGGCGCTCTTGATGGTCCCCTGGAACGCGGGCCCGGCCTCGGTGACGCCCAAGTGCAGCGGCCAGTCGCCCATGGCGGCGAGGAGCCGGTAGGCCTTGACCATGATGACCGGGTCGTTGTGCTTGACGGAGATCTTGAAGTCGTGGAAGTCGTGCTCTTCGAACAGCGACGCCTCCCACCGGGCGCTTTCGGCGAGCGCCTCGGGGGTGGCCTTGCCGTACTTCTCCAGCAGGCGCTTGTCGAGGGACCCCGCGTTCACGCCGATGCGCAGCGACACACCGGCGGCCTTGGCCGCGGCGGCGATCTCGCCCACCTTGTCGTCGAACTGGCGGATGTTGCCGGGGTTGACCCGGACCGCGGCGCAGCCGGCGTCGATGGCCTGGAAGACGTACTTCGGCTGGAAGTGGATGTCGGCGATCACCGGGATCTGGCTCTTCTTCGCGATGATCGGCAGCGCCTCCGCGTCGTCGGCGCTGGGCACGGCGACGCGCACGATCTCGCATCCGGATGCGGTCAGCTCGGCGATCTGCTGGAGGGTCGCGTTGATGTTCGTGGTGGGCGTCGTGGTCATCGACTGCACGCTCACGGGAGCGCCACCTCCGACGAGCACCTTGCCGACGCGGATCTGACGGGTCTTGCGCCGAGGCGCGAGCACCTCGGGGATCCGCGGCATCCCGATGTTCACTGCTGGCACGTCCTCAGCCTACGCCGCCGGGCTGACCACCGGCTCGGAGTGGGCGTGTGGTACCTTCGGCGCATGTCCGCGAACCGCACCTGGTGGCTCACCGTTTAGGCGGTGTCTTCGTGTGACAGACCGCCCTCGGGGCGGTCTTCTTCGTTTGGGCGGCCGCCCCCCGACGAAAGACCGACGATGAACCGGCCCGACATCCCGCTTCTGCTCACCCGCCTCGCCGAGACCAGCGCGCCGTTCGCCCTGCTCGCCCGCGACCCCGACACCGTCGAGGTCCTCACCGGCGACGTCGTGGACGTGTCCCTCCTCGCCGACATCCCGCTCGAGGATGCGTCCGGCCGCGCCCGCGAGGTGCTCGCACTCGTGCCGTTCCGGCAGGTGCGCGAACGCGGCTTCGTCAGCCACGACGACGGCGCGCCGCTGCGCTGCCTCGTCGTGAACGAGCATGTGTCACTCCCCCGCGCCGAGGTCGTCGCCGCTCTGCCGGCCGACCCGGTGCCCCTCGGCGACGCCGGATTCGACATCGCGGACGACGAGTACGCCGACATCGTCCGCCGCGTCATCGCCGACGAGATCGGCCGTGGCGAGGGGGCGAACTTCGTCATCCGGCGCGATTTCACCGCAACCGTCGGCACCGACCCGCGCGTGGCGGCGCTGACGTGGTTCCGGGCCCTGCTGGAGCACGAGCGCGGCGCGTACTGGACCTTCGCGGTCGTGACCGACGGACACGTCGCGGTGGGGGCCAGCCCCGAAGCGCACGTGAGCGCGCGCGGCGGGGTCGTCACGATGAACCCGATCTCCGGCACCTTCCGCCACCCGGCCGGCGGCGCCACGGCGGAGACCCTCACCGAGTTCCTCGAGTCGACGAAGGAGACCGAAGAGCTCTTCATGGTCGTCGACGAAGAGCTGAAGATGATGTCGGCGGTGTGCTCGGACGGCGGCCGCATCACCGGTCCGCACCTCAAGGAGATGTCGCGCCTCACCCACACCGAGTACATGCTGCGCGGGCGGAGCCGGCTGGACCCGCGCGACATCCTCCGCGAGACGATGTTCGCGCCCACCGTCACCGGCTCCCCCATGCAGAACGCGTGCGCGGTGATCGCGCGGCACGAGACCACGCCGCGGGGGTACTACTCCGGCGTCGCGGCGCTGTTCACGCCGTCGACGGAGGAGGGCGGGGCGACGCACGACCTGGACGCACCCATCCTCATCCGCACCGCGTACCTGGAAGGCGGGCGCCTGCGCGTCCCCGTCGGGGCGACCCTCGTGCGCCACTCCGATCCGCACGGCGAGGTCGGCGAGACCCACGGCAAGGCCGCGGGCGTGCTGGGCGCCATCGGCGCGATCCCCCGCGACGTGCCGGCACCGGATCCGGATGCTCCGGCCGGCCGACGGCGGGTCCTCGCCGACGACCCGGCCATCGCGGAGCTGCTCGCCTCGCGCAACAGCAGGCTGGCCGCGTTCTGGATGCAGCCGCAGGACAGCGCGCCGGCGGGGCCGTTCCGCGGCGTCGACGCGATCGTCGTGGACGCGGAGGACCGTTTCACCACGATGCTCGCCCACCAGCTGCGCCACCTGGGGCTCGAGGTGACCATCCTCCCGTGGGGGGAGGTCACCGATGCGCAGGTGGAGACAGCCGGCCTCGTCGTGGCAGGGCCCGGCCCCGGGGATCCTCGTGATGCCGACAGCGCGCGGATGCAGCGGATGCGCGAGGTCGTGGCGCACCGCCGCGGGACGGGCCGCCCGCTGCTGGCGGTGTGCCTGAGTCACCAGATCCTCGCCGACGCGCTGGGGATCGGCCTGGCGCCGCTGACCCGCCCCCACCAGGGGCTCCAGCTGAACGTCGACGTGTTCGGTGAGCCCGCCTCGATCGGCTTCTACAACACCTTCACCGCACGTGTGCCCGCCGGGACCGCGGGGGTGGGCGAGACCGAGGTCGCCGCGCATCCGGACAGCGGCGACGTGTACGCACTGCGGGGGCCCGGCTACGCGTCCGTGCAGGGCCACCTGGAGTCGATCCTCTCGCGTGACGGCATGCGCACGCTGGAGCGTCTCGTCGGGCACGCGCTGGCGTAGTCCTCACTCCGGCAGACGCGAACGCAGGAGCCGGCGCTCGGCGTCGTTGCGCGCGAGTTCGGCGGCCCGCGCATTTCCGGCGGCCGCCTCGGCACCTCGCCCGAGTCGACGGAGCAGGTCGGCGCGCACGGCGTGCCACAGGTGGCTGGAGTCCAGCGGCAGGACCTCGACCTCGCTGAGGGCCACGCGGGGACCTGCCACCTCGGCGAGCGCCACGGCGCGATTGAGCCGGACGACAGGTGACGTGTCGTACCGCAGCAGCAGTTCGTACAGGACCAGGATCTGTCGCCAGTCGGTGGCTGACGGATCCTCCGCTTCGGCATGGCACGCGGCGATCGCGGCCTGCAGCTGCCACCGTCCAGGGCGATGCAGCGCGGCTGCCCGATGCAGGAGAGCGATCCCTTCGGCGATCGCCGCCGGGTCCCAGCACCGCCGGTCCTGCGCGGGAAGCAGGACGATCTCTCCG
This sequence comes from Microbacterium lushaniae, assembly GCF_008727775.1. Taxonomy (NCBI): domain Bacteria; kingdom Bacillati; phylum Actinomycetota; class Actinomycetes; order Micrococcales; family Microbacteriaceae; genus Microbacterium; species Microbacterium lushaniae. Next base: position 1,210,452 of record NZ_CP044232.1, on the reverse strand, counting down.
TTGAGTGACCGTGCCTCGTCGCGCGCACGGTGCAGGAGCAGCAGCGCCAGGGCCCCGAGCGCCTCGGGCTCCTCGGGGAGTGCGGATGCGACCACCCGCGCGAGCCACACCGCGTCCTCCGCGGCGTCGCGATCCGTGCGCCCGTCGGCGCCGTCGAGAAGATGCGCGCGCGTGTACACGGCCGCCACGACGGCCAGCACCGTGTCCAGTCGCGCGGGGAACTCCGCGCGTTCGGGTATCCGCAGCGGGATGCCGGCGGCGGAGACCTTCCGCTTCGCGCGCACGATCCGCTGCCCCACGCGCGCCACGGGCTCGAAGGTGAGCGCCGCGATCTGCGCGGCAGTGAGGCCGCACACCGCGCGCAGGGTGAGGGCGAGCTGCGCGTCCGGCGCGAGCGCAGGGTGGCAGCATCCGAACAGCAGCGGCAGCCGTTCGTCGGCATCGGCCCGCTCATCGGCGGGCTGCGCCGGCGGCGCGGCCCACTCGGCGAGCTTGTGGCGATACCGCGCATCCCGGCGCACGCGGTCCAGCGCGTTGTGGCGGGCCGCGGTCGCCAGCCACGCGCCGGGGCGGGGCGGGATGCCGCAGACCCGCCATTCGCGGAGTGCCTCCGCCACGGCGTCGGCGACCGCATCCTCCGCGACGTCGAGGTCGAAGCGGCCCGCCAGCGCGCGGACGAGGCGGGCGTTCTCCGCGCGCACCACCTCGGCGAGCGCCGCGTCGGACGGGCGCGCCCCGGCCGGCCCGTCGCGCGGGTCGGACGGGCGCGCCCCGGCCGGCCCGTCGCGCGGGTCGGCCGGGGCACGGACGGTCATTCGAACTGGCCGTAGTCGGTGACCATCGGACGGATCTCGACGCAGCTGCCGGGCATGCTCAGCGACGGCCACGTCTTCACCAGCGCGATCGCGGCGTCCATGTCGGCGACGTCGATGATGCTGAATCCGCCGATGACCTCGCGGGCTTCCGAGAACGGTCCGTCCACGACGACCACATCGCCGCTGTCGTGCCGCACCGTGGTGGCCGTCTCCACCGGCTGCAGTTCCGCCCCGCCGTCGTCGATGACCGCGGCGTTGTCCTGGAACCACCGGTAGATCCGGGCGTAGTCCTCCTGCATCCGCTCCGGCGGCTGAGCCGCGTCCAGCTCGGGGTCGGAGGCGAACATGATCACGTACTTCATCGGTGTCTCCTTCGCTCTGTGGGAACTTTCCCACCCCGTCAGCGAACGGGCCAGAGCGGTTTCGACATCTCCGCCGATTCCGGCGGGATCAGAACAGCGACACCGGGTTGAACAGGTCGGCGAGGATGAGGATGGCCCCCATCCCGATCAGCAGCACGACCACGACGAAGGTCACCGGCACGAGCCTGGTGGCATCCACCGGCTTCGGCGGGGGCCGGCGGAACAGCGTCGCCCACGCGCGCTTGACACCGTCCCACAGCGCCACCGCGACATGGCCGCCGTCCAGGGGCAGCAGCGGAATGAGGTTGAACACGAACAGCGCGATGTTCAGCGAAGCGAGCAGTCCGATGAGGCTCGCGACGCGGTCCAGGACCGGAGCATCCGTCGCGGCCACCTCGCCGGCCAGGCGTCCCGCGCCCACGACGCTGAGGGGACCGTTGGGATCGCGTTCCTGACCTGTGAACAGGTCGACGGCGGTGTCCCATACGCGCACGGGCAGCTGCGTCATGATGCCCGCCACCGCGCCGACGTTCTCGAACGCCGCCTCCGGTCCCGCCCACAGCGGCTGCGGGACGCGCGTGACCTGCGGCCCGACGCCGACGAAGCCCACCTCCTCGGTCTCCGGTGCCCCGTCGGCACCGACCACCGGGCGCCCGTCCTCGCCGATGACCTCCCTGCTCGTGCGCACCGGGGTCACCGTGACCGTCTGCTCGGATCCGCCGCGCTCCAGCACGACGCGGATCGGGGTGCCCGGGTGGGCCCGGATGATGTCGGATGCCTCCTCGAACGTCGAGACGGGGGTGCCGTCGATCGACACGAGCACGTCGCCGGGCAGGATCCCCGCCTCCGCGGCGGGGGCCGCGGGGTCACCGGATGTGCACTCGGTGCGCTCGGTGCCGGCCGGGAGCACGCACTCGCTGACTGAGGCGATCGTCGTGGTGGCGCTGCTGATGCCTATGCCGCTGAACAGGACCGCGAACAGCACGATCGCGAACAGGAGGTTCATGACCGGCCCGCCCAGCATCACGACGACGCGCTTCCACACCGGCAGGCGGTAGAAGACGCGGTGATCGTCGTCGCCGACGAGGGTCTCGTCGTTGGCGGCCCGGGCGTCCTGCACCATCGTGGCGAAGAAGCCGCCCCCTGCACGCCCCGAACGCTCCCCCGCCAGCGCGGCCTCGCGTTCGCGCGGGGAGGGGGGATACATCCCGGCCATGGAGATGTATCCGCCCAGGGGGATCGCCTTGAATCCGTATTCGGTCTCACCGATGCGGCGCGACCACAGGGTCGGTCCGAAGCCGATCATGTACTGCCCGACGCGCACGCCGAACTTCTTCGCCGGCACGAGGTGGCCGATCTCGTGCAGCGCGATCGACACGGCCAGCCCGACGACCATGATGAGCACGCCGACGACGAAGGCGATCACTTCCACAGCCACACCGTACCCGCGGCGCCCTAGGAATTGGCCGTGACCGAAGTCTCTGTCGGCGCCGCGTCATGCGGCATACGCTCGCGCCGAGTCGAGCGACCAGATTCGGAGAAATCATGAGCGCGCAGAACGACAGCGAGGACGCGCCGCAGTTCGCACGGCCGGGCGAGGCCACCGTCTCCGCCCACCACGTGATTCCCCAGGAGGAGTCCCTCCCCGACACCGCCAAGCAGATCGTCGAAGACGAGACGATGCTCGACGGCAACTCCCGGCTCAATCTCGCCACCTTCGTCGGCACCTGGATGGACGACGACGCCAAGCAGGTGTACGAGGCCTCGTTCGACAAGAACATGATCGACAAGGACGAGTACCCCCAGACCGCGGCCATCGAAGACAACTGCTGGCACATGCTGGCGAACCTGTGGCACGCCCCCGACGCGTCCCAGAGCATCGGAACGTCCACGATCGGTTCGTCGGAGGCCTGCATGCTCGGCGGCCTCGCTTTCAAACGGCGCTGGCAGCAGGCCCGTCGCGCCGCAGGGAAGGACACGTCCAAGCCCAACCTCGTGATGTCTTCCGCCGTCCAGGTGTGCTGGGAGAAGTTCTGCAACTACTTCGACGTCGAGCCGCGGTTCGTCCCGATCAGCAGAGAGCACAAGACGCTGGATGGGCACGACCTGGAGAAGTACGTCGACGAGAACACGATCGGGGTCGTGGCGATCATGGGGGTCACCTATACCGGCATGTACGAACCGGTGGCCGAGATCGCCCGGACGCTCGACGCCATCCAGGCCGAGAAAGGGCTCGACATCCCGATCCACGTGGACGGGGCATCCGGCGCGATGGTCGCCCCGTTCCTGCAGCCCGAGCTGGAGTGGGACTTCCGTCTCGAACGGGTGCACTCCATCAGCACGTCCGCTCACAAGTACGGGTTGGTTTACCCGGGACTGGGCTGGGTGGTGTGGCGCCACGCGCAGTGGCTGCCGGAGGACCTGGTGTTCCAGGTGAGTTACCTCGGCGGGCAGATGCCGACGTTCGCCCTGAACTTCTCCCGACCGGGCGCGCAGGTGCTGCTGCAGTACTACATGTTCCTCCGCCTCGGCTTCGAGGGCTACCGCGCCGTGCAGAAGGCCTCGCAGGACGTCGCGAAGCACCTCGCCGAGGGCATCGCCGGAATCGGTGCCTTCCAACTGTGGAACGACGGCAGCGACATCCCCGTCTTCGCGTGGTACCTGAAAGACGGGCACACCGAGAACTGGAACCTCTACCACCTGCAGGACCGACTGCGCATGAATGGCTGGCTCGTGCCGGCCTATCCCATGCCCGATGACCTGAGCGACCTCACGGTGCAGCGCATCGTGGTGCGCAACGGCCTGAGCATGGATCTGGCCGCCGGCCTTCTCGCCGATATCCAGGCGCAGACCGCCTACCTGGACGCGCTGGAGTCGCCGATGCCGGTCGAAGGCCAGCATCCTGGATTCCACCACTGAGGCCGCGACATGTCGGTCGGCACGGAGGAACAGACCGCCACCGGGTGAATCTCCCCGTCGTGGCGTGCGAGATCGCCCGTCTGGCACCGGACGGGCGATCTCGTGCGGGCGGTGAGAGGATGGATGCGCCATGCCGACCGACGCGCCCTCCCACCTCCCTCCCGTCCTCCGACCCGATGCCCCGCCCCAGCACATGCTGGACGAACTCGTGGCGCGCTTCGCGACCGGCGTGCGCGGCGCGACCGCCGGCGTCCGGCTTTCGGGTCTGACCCTCGCCACCGCCGATCTGCGCCCCGGTGACGTCTTCGTCGCGATGCAGGGCGTGAACCGGCATGGTGCAGAGTTCGCAGCTCAGGCTGCGGACAAGGGCGCCGTCGCGATCGTCACCGACGAAGCCGGCGCCGACGCGGCCGAGGCCGGCGGTCTCCCGGTCGTGCTGGTCGAGGATCCCCGCGGCATCCTGGGCGAACTCTCGGCCTGGGTGTACCGTACCGGTCGCGATGACACCCTGCCGCTGCTGCTGGGGACGACGGGGACGAACGGCAAGACCAGCGTCTCGCACCTCCTGGAGGGCATCCTCGGGCAGCTGGGTGTCATCACCGGCCTCTCCTCGACCGCCGAGCGCCACATCGCCGGTCAGGTGATCGTGTCGCGGCTGACCACCCCGAGGCCTACGAGATGCACGCGCTGCTGGCGCTCATGCGCGAGCGCGGTGTGGAGGCGGTGGCCGTCGAGGTGAGCGCGCAAGCGCTGAGCCGCCGCCGCGTCGACGGGATCGTGTTCGACGTGGCCGGATTCACCAACCTCACCCACGATCACCTCGACGACTACGCCGACATGCGCGAGTACTTCGAGGCCAAGCTCCCGCTGTTCCGCTCCGACCGCGCCCGCCGCGCGGTGGTGTGCATCGACTCCGAGCCCGGCGCGGAGGTCGCGGCCCGGAGCGAAGTCCCGACGGTGACGGTGGGCACGCCCGTCCTCGCGTCCGACCCCGGCGCCGCCGCGGCGGCGGACTGGGTCGTGGAGATCCTGGACGAGCGGCCCGCGGGCACGCAGTTCCGCCTGAGCGCGCGCGACGGTCGCACGCTGACCACGGTCGTCCCCGTCATCGGGCGCCACATGGCCGCGAACGCCGGGCTGGCGATCGTCATGATCCTCGAGGCCGGCTACGCGTGGGACCGGATCGCCGCCGCACTGGACGGCGACCGCATCCAGGCACACCTCCCGGGGCGCACGCAGCTCGTCTCGGGCGAGCGCGGCCCGGCCGTGTACGTCGACTTCGGGCACTCCCCCGACGCCTTCGAGAAGACCCTCGCCGCTGTGCGCCGTGTCACGCCGGGGAAGGTGCTGATGCTCTTCGGTGCCGACGGCGACCGTGACGCCACGAAGCGGCACGACATGGGGCGGACGGCCGTCGAAGGCAGCGACATCCTCGTCCTGACCGATCACCATCCGCGCTTCGAGGATCCCGATTCCATCCGCGCGACCCTGCGTGAAGGCGCCCTGCGGGCGCGCCCGGATGCCGAGATCCACGAGTTCTCACCGCCCGAGCGCGCGATCGTCGAGGCCGTCGCGCTCGTGGGCGAGGGCGACGCGATCCTGTGGGCCGGTCCGGGACATCAGGACTACCGCGACATCCGCGGGCAGCGGACGCCCTATTCGGCCCGGGAGCTCGCCCGGCGGGCGCTGCGGGCGGCGGGCTGGCCCGTGCCCGAGCCGACGTGGCCGGTGCCCTATCCCGACGACGACACCCCGCCCTCCGACCCGGAGCGCCCCTTCACGTCGCCGCTCTGACGCGAGAGTGCATCACCTCGGCGAAGAGGCACCGAATCCGGTGCACTCTCGCCGGGTCGATGCACTCTCGGCGAAGAGTGCGTCAGGATGCGGCGGAGATCGCCCGGTCGGCGGCGGCGCGCGCCCACGCCTCCGCGTCGGCGAGCGACTCCCGGCTGAGCGTGTCGGGCGGCTCGTGCGCCTCGACCACGCGCTGGACGGTGTCGAGGATGCCGAGGAACGACAGCCGTCCCTCGTGGAAGGCGTCGACGGCCTGCTCGTTGGCGGCGTTGAACACGGCGGGGTACGTGCGCCCGACGCGCCCGACCTGCTTGGCCAGCGCCACCGCGGGGAACGCTTCGGCATCCAGCGGCTCGAACGTCCACGACGTGGGCGTGGTCCAATCCAGCGGGCGCCCGACGTTCTCGACGCGGTGCGGCCAGTCCAGCCCGAGGGAGATGGGCAGACGCATGTCCGGCGGCGAGGCCTGCGCGATGGTCGACCCGTCGATGAACTCCACCATCGAGTGCACGACCGACTGCGGGTGCACGACGACGTCGATGCGGTCGTAGGGCACGTCGAACAGCAGGTGCGCCTCGATGACCTCCAGGCCCTTGTTCACGAGGGTCGCGGAATTGGTCGTGACGACCCGGCCCATGTCCCATGTGGGGTGGGCGAGGGCCTCAGCCGGAGTGACATCGGCGAGGCCGGCGCGGTCGCGCCCGCGGAACGGCCCCCCGGATGCGGTGAGCACGAGCCGGCGCACCTCCCTCGGCTCCCCCGACCGCAGGGCCTGCGCGATGGCGGAGTGCTCGGAGTCCACGGGCACGATCTGGCCGGGCCGGGCGAGGGCGGTGACGAGGTCGCCGCCGACGATGAGCGACTCCTTGTTCGCCAGCGCCAGCGTGCGGCCCGCTTCCAGCGCCGCCAGGGTCGGGCCCAGGCCGACCGAGCCGGTGATGCCATTGAGCACGACATCGGCCTCGACGTCGCGGACGAGCTGCTCGGCCTCCGCGGCGCCCACGGCGGTGTGCTCGACGTGGAAGAGCTCTGCCTGCGCGCGCATGCCGTCGCGGTCGCGGCCGACGGCGAGCCCGACCACCTCGAACCGCTCGGGGTGGGCCTGGATGACCTCGAGGGCCTGAGTGCCGATCGAGCCGGTGGATCCGAGGACGAGGACGCGCCGCATCCGGTCAGCCTACCGACCGCGTCAGGCGGCTACTGGCCGGCGTGCTCGGTGGCGAGGATCTCGACGACGAACACGAGGTCCTCTCCGGCGAGCTGGTGCTGGGACGAGGCCTTCTCGCCGTAGCCGCATCTGGCGGGCATCGCCACGAGGACGACGGAGCCGACGGTGTACTCTTCCAGCGCGCGCTGGAATCCGGTCACGACCCCGTCGGTGGTGAACGTCTCAGGCTCACCGCGCTCCCAGCTCGAGTCGAACGTCGAGCCGTCGGACCACTTCACGCCGGTGTAGTGCGCCTCGACCGCGTCGCCGGCCTGCACCGTCTCGCCGTCGCCTTCGGTGAGCACCTGCACCTGGACCTCGGCCGGGGGCTCGGTCGCCGGGATGCCGATCGCGGGGGCGCCGGTCTCATCGAAGGTCACCGTGGGTGCGTTGCCGGAGAATTCCTCCGCCACGCACCACTGCGACTCCGGCGTGACCTCGAGCACGTCGAACACGTACACCTGCGCGCCGTTCTGGCCGCCGTCGCCGGGCAGCGCCGCCACGACGCGCGATCCGGGCGTCGCGCACCCCAGCACCTGTCCGAGGGGATTGTCCGGCGAGATCTGCTGAGGCTGCAACGGTGCGTCGTAGCCGGCTGCGGCAAGCTCCTGGCCGCTCGTTGCATCGAACGCGGTCAGTGCGTACGCGACGTAGTCGCCCGCGGCAGCCGCGTCGCCCGAGCCCTCCGTCACGACCGTCCGTTCCAGCTCGACGACCTCGAGCGGGGCGGAGAAGGTCGCCGTGGCGGGCGCACCGATCTCGCCCTCCACCGTCACGGAGTCGGAGACCGCCCCGGAGGGGGCCGCTGCGGCACACAGGTCTCCGGGCGTACCGGTGGGGCTCTCCTCCGGCGCGGATCCGCCCGAGCAGCCGGCGAGGACGACGGCGGCAGCGGCGAGAAGTGAGACGGTGGTGAGCGATCGGATGCGCACAGGCAGACCTTCCGAAGAGACAGGGGCTCCCCATCCTGACGCATTCGGCCTAGGGATCGCCTGGGAGCGGGGCATGCCCGGCGGAGAATGAAACGCGGAGTAGCCTCTTCGAGTGACAATCGAGGAAGGCCGCTCCCCCGCCGACAGTCCCGAGAGCCTCCCGATGAAACGGGTCGCCGCGACCTACGCGTTCGGTCGGGGTGTCGTGGCACCTCTGGCCCGCCTCATCTACCGGCCGCGCATCGTCGGCCGCTCGCTGGTGCCGCGTACGGGCCCGTTGATCTTCGCGAGCAACCACCTGTCGTTCATCGACTCCGTCGTGATCCCCATCGCCGCCCCGCGCCCGGTGCACTTCCTGGCGAAGTCGAGCTATTTCGAGTCGTGGGCCTCGCGGCAGTTCTTCACCGCCATCGGCGCCATCGCCGTCGAGCGCGGCGCCGGGCAGGCGGCTCTGGACGCGCTGGACCAGCAGCGTCACCTCCTCGAGGAGGGTCGCGCGGTGGCGCTGTACCCCGAAGGCACCCGCTCGCTGGACGGCCGGCTGTACAAGGGCCGCACCGGCGTGGCGTTCCTCGCGCTGCAGACGGGCGCTCCGGTGGTGCCGGTGGGCCTGATCGGCACGGATGTCGTGATGCCCGTCGGCGCGCGTTTCCCCACCCTCCGCGAGCGGGTCACGGTGAAATTCGGCGAGCCCATCGACCTCACCGCCCACGGACCGGCCACCTCGGGCCGTGCGCGCCGCGCGGCCACCGACGAGATCATGGCCGCGATCCACGCGCTCTCCGGGCAGGAACTCGCCGGCGTGTACAACGAGGTCCCGGCGGCCAATCCGCTCGAGCGGATCCGCCAGGTCCTCCCCCACGAGCGCCGCTGAGGGCAGGGCTCTCGCCCTTGACAGCGGGACAGGCGAGGGGGAGATTCTCCCTGACCGCACCGTCGCGCCAGGGAGAGAGCCATGAAGAAACTCATCAATGCACCCGCCGATGTTCTCACCGACTCCCTGCGAGGCGTCCAGGCCGCGCACCCCGAACTGCGCGTGGACACCGAGCACCGCGTGATCTACCGCGGGGAAGCCACGCGCGCCGGAAAGGTGGCGCTGGTCTCGGGCGGCGGTTCGGGGCACGAACCCATGCACGGCGGTTTCGTGGGCCTCGGGATGCTGGATGCCGCGGCAGCGGGCGAGGTTTTCACTTCCCCCACGCCCGACCAGGTGCTCGAAGCCACTAAGGGCGCCGACTCCGGCGCCGGCGTGCTGCACATCGTCAAGAACTACACCGGCGATGTGCTGAACTTCGAGATGGCAGCCGAACTCGCCGCAGCGGAGGGGATCACGGTCGAATCCGTCGTGGTCGCCGACGACGTCGCGGTGCAGGACTCGACGTGGACGGCGGGGCGGCGCGGTACCGGCACCACCGTCGTCCTGGAGAAGATCGTCGGCGCTGCCGCCGAGGAGGGCGCCGACCTGGCTGCGGTGGTGGCGCTGGCGCAGCGGGTCAGCGCGAGCGGGCGGTCGATGGGCGTTGCACTGACCAGTTGCACGGTCCCCGCCGCCGGGAAGCCGACCTTCGACCTCCCCGATGACCAGATGGAGGTGGGCGTGGGCATCCACGGCGAACCCGGACGCGAGCGCGTGCCGCTGGCCTCGGCGCACGAGATCGCACGCATGCTGGTGGACCCGATCCTCGCCGACTTCGACGCGGCGGGGCCGGCGATCGTGCTGCTGTCGGGCCTGGGCGGCTCTCCCCTGATCGAGCTGTACCTGATGTACGGCGAGGTCGCCGCGCTCCTGGCCGAGGCCGGCGTGGACGTGCGCCGCTGCCTCGTGGGCGACTACATCACGAGCCTGGACATGGCGGGGTGCTCCCTCACGGTCGTGAAAGCCGATGACGAGCTGATCCGCCTGTGGGATGCACCCGTGGTGACACCGGGGCTGCGGTGGGGGGCGTGAGCATGTCCGTCACGCCCACCGATCTGACCGCCTGGATCACGCGCTTCGACGCACTCGTCGCCGAGCACGAGGCAGAACTCACCGCCCTCGATTCCGAGATCGGCGACGCCGACCACGGGTCGAACATGGCGCGCGGCATGCGAGCGGTCGTGGCGAAGCTGTCCGCCGAGCCGCCGGCGACCCCCGCCGAGCTCGGCAAGACGGTCGGCATGACGCTCGTCTCCACGGTGGGAGGGGCCAGCGGACCCCTGTACGGCACGCTCTTCCTGCGACTGGGCACCTCGGCGGGCGACCGCACCGAGCTGGATGCCGCGGAGCTGGGCGCGGCCCTGCGAGCGGGAGTGGAGGGCGTCGTGGCCCGGGGCAAGGCGGAGCCGGGAGACAAGACGATGATCGACGCGCTCCTGCCCGCCGTGGACGCGTGGGATGCCGCGGTCGGGGAGGGCGGGGGCGTCGCGGAGGCTGCGACGGCGGCGCTGGAGGCCGCCGAGCAGGGGCGCGACGCCACGATCCCCCTCGTGGCCCGGAAGGGCCGGGCCAGCTACCTCGGCGAGCGCAGCGCCGGCCACATGGACCCGGGAGCGGCGTCCTCGACGCTGCTGATGGCGGCCCTGCGCGACGCACTGGAGGCGGCGACGTGATCGGCATCGTCGTGGTCTCCCACAGCGCACCGCTGGCTGCGGCAGCGGTGGACCTGGCCCTGCAGATGGGGGGCGACTCCCCTCCGCCGATCGAGGTGGCCGCCGGCACCGCCGATGCCGGCTTCGGCACCGACGCGGCCGAGATCGCCGCCGCCATCGACCGGGTCGCCTCCGAGGACGGCGTGCTCGTGCTGATGGACCTCGGCTCCGCCATCCTCAGCGCCGAGATGGCGCGGGAGTTCGTCCAGACCGACGCGCGCATCGTGCTCAGTCCCGCGCCGTTCGTGGAGGGGCTCGTCGCCGCCGTCGTGGCCGCCGCGGCGGGATCGACCCTGGATGTCGTGGCCGCGCAGGTGCGCGGCGCTCTGGAGGCCAAGCGCGCGCAGCTGGGCGAGGACGACGGCGGCGCGAACGGCGCCGGGTCCGCCGCATCCGAGGCCTCCCCCGCACCGTCCGCGAGCGCCGAGGAGTCGTTCGAGGCGGTCATCCGCAACCCGTCCGGGCTCCACGCACGCCCGGCCGCGGCATTCGTCCGCGCGGTCGGCCGCTTCGACGCCCGCGTGCAGGTGGCCGATCTGGACGCCGGCTCCGCACCGGCGGCGGGCGACAGCCTCCTCGCCCTCATGTCGCTGGGCGTGCGACCGGGCACACGCATCCGCGTGAGCGCCACCGGACCGCAGGCACGGGAGGCTGTGGACGAGCTGCGGAGAATGGTGGCGGACGGTTTCGGCGAGCTGTGACGCGCGTTCAGCGCGCCGTGCCGACTTCCAGCAGCCGCCGGGCGAGGGACTCCTCCACGACGAGTTCGGTGATCAGTCCGGCGGCGAGCGCGCCGCGCAGGCTGTCGAGCTTGGACAGGCTCGACACGACGCAGAACCGTCGGGGGATGCGGCGGACCGCCGACAGGTCGGGCCCGCTGGAGCGCTCGTTGAGCTCGATCCCGTCCGACGTTCCGTCCAGGCGGTAGAAGACCGTCGCGCAGTCGCCGACGACGCCGGAGCGCTCGATCGAGCGGCGGTCGGCGTCGTCGAAATAGTCCCCGGCGTACACGTGCGACGGCACATCGGCGTGCGGGGAGCCCAGTCCGAAGACGAACACGCTCACGCGCTCCTGGATCTCCAGCACGGCGCGAACGGATCGCTCCCGCCACATCGCCTGCTTCGTCAGCGGATCATCGAACAGTGCCGGCACCGGGAATTGGTGCACCGACGCCGACCATGCCGATCCGAACCGGGTCAGGATCTCACCGGCGTAGGGGATGCCCGACGTGCGCACGTTCGCGGCCCCGTTCATCTGCACGACGCGGGAGTCGTGCGTGCGCTTGGTGGGCAGATGCCGGGCGATGGCGGAGAGGGTCGACCCCCACGCGATCCCGACCGTCATGGCCGAATCCACGCGGCCCGTGAGGATGCGCGCGGCCGACAGCGCGGTGCGCTCGAGTCGTTCCGCCTCGCTGATGCGGTCGGGGGTGGGCACCACGTGCGCGGTGATCCCGAACCGGTCGGCCACGCGGCTCTCCAGCTGGTTGCGGGCATCGTGCGGCGAGTGGATCGAGATCGTCACCAATCCGCTGTCGCGGGCGTAGGAGAGCAGGCGTGACACGGAGGAGCGCGACACGTGCATCTCGCTCGCGATGGCCTCCATCGTGAGGTCCTGCAGGTAGTACAGCTGTGCCGCTCGCAGGGCGTCCTGCGGGCGCGTGGCCGCTGATGGCATGAGGTGTCCCCCTCCGGAGGCCTTCATCTTTGCACGTTTGTGCAACTGGCTTGAAACTCCGTGCACGAGGGGTGAGGGTGGAGGGACGCTCCCTGAAAGGCCGCATCCGTGACTACGCCGACGCCGTCCTCCTCCCCCGTCCGCCCTGACGTTCAGGCGCTCCGCGCGCGCGGGGATGTCGACATCCTCGTCGTGGGCGGTGGCATCAACGGCATCGCGACCTTCCGCGACCTCGCGCTGCAGGGCGTGGACATCGCCCTCGTCGACCGCGGCGACTTCGTCTCCGGCGCCTCCTCCGCGTCGAGCCACATGGTGCACGGCGGCATCCGCTACCTGGAGAACGGCGAGTTCCGCCTCGTGAAGGAGGCGGTCACCGAGCGCAACGCGCTGCTGCGCACCGCTCCCCACTACGTGCGGCCGCTGCAGACGACGATCCCGATCTTCAAGACGCTCTCGGGCGTCCTCTCCGCCCCGTTCCGGCTGCTGGTGACCCACGGTCGCGGCAAGCCGCGAGAGCGGGGCGCACTGCTCATCAAGACCGGACTGATGATCTACGACACCTTCTCGCGCGGCGGCGGCGCCGTGCCACGGCACCGCTTCCGCGGTCGCAAGGCGTCGCTGGCGGAGTTCCCCGACATGAACCCCGGCGTGAAGTACACCGCCACGTACTACGACGCGTCGATGTGGGATCCGGAGCGCCTCGCACTGGACGTGCTGCACGACGGCCTGGAAGCGGGCGGACCGCGCGCCACCGCGGTGAACTACGTCGGCGCGGTGGGCATGCGCGACGGCGCGGTGCAGCTGCGCGACGAGCTCAGCGGCGAGGAGTTCTCGATCCGGGCCAAGGTCGTCGTCAACGCCAGCGGCCCGTGGACCGACCTCACGAACGACGCGCTGGGCATGCCCACGCGCTTCATGGGGGGCACGAAGGGGTCGCACATCGTGCTGGATCACCCCGAGCTCCTGGCGGCGACGAAGGGCCGCGAGATCTTCTTCGAGCACTCCGACGGCCGCATCGTGCTGATCTACCCGCTCAAGGGACGCGTTCTGGTGGGCACGACCGACATCGACGCCGACCCGGCCGAGCCGGCGGTGTGCACCGACGACGAGATCGAGTACTTCTTCGACCTCATCGCGCAGGTGTTCCCCGACATCGCGGTGGACCGCTCGCAGATCGTCTACACGTTCTCGGGCATCCGCCCGCTCCCCCGCCACGACGACACCGCGCCCGGCTTCGTCTCGCGCGACTACCGCATCGTCGACGACACCCACCAGGGCACCCCCATCCTGAGCCTGGTGGGCGGCAAGTGGACCACCTTCCGCGCGCTGGCGGAGCACCTGAGCACCCGCACGATGCAGACGCTGGGTCGCCCGCACCGCCTCAGCACCGCCGGCGTCGCCATCGGCGGGGGCAAGGGCTTCCCGCGCACCGACGCCGACCGCCGCCGCTGGATCCAGGCCAACGCATCCGGTCACCCCGCGGAGGTGGTCGAGCGGATGCTGGGCCGCTACGGCACGCGCGCCACCGAAGTGCTGGCGGCTCTCCCCCCGGAGGCGACACCCCTCCCGCACGCCGACGGGTACTACGCCGAGGAGCTGGCGCACCTGGCGGCGACGGAACAGGTGGTTCATCTGCTCGACGTCGTGCTGCGGCGCACGTCGCTGGCCTTCACGGGTGCCGTGAGCCACCAGACGCTGCGCGAAGTCACCGACGCCATCGCCGGCGTGCTGGGCTGGGACACCCAGCGGTGCGAGCACGAGGTCGCCCGCACGGTGGAGATCCTCCGCGGCGCGCACCGCGTGGAGTTCGAGGAGGTCGACAGCGCCTCCCGGTGAGCTCGCGCCGACCCCCCTCGCCTGCGACCCCTGTGATCGCTAGCCTCGCACTCACAAGGGCCCCGGCCGAGGCTTGTGGGCGCAGAGCGGGTACTTCACGGAAAGGTCGATGTCGACATGCAAGAAGTGAATCTGGGTCTGTATTTCCTGTCCGAGTTCGTCGGAACCGCCATGCTCGTCCTCCTGGGCTGCGGCGTGGTCGCCAACGTCGTCCTGGCCCGCACGAAGGGCAACGGCGGCGGCTGGCTGCTGATCAACTGGGGGTGGGGCCTCGCCGTGTTCGCCGGCGTCCTGGTCTCGGCGTACTCCGGCGCGATGATCAACCCTGCCGTCTCGCTCGCCCTGCTCATCGCCGGGAACATCGAGTTCGTCTGGTTCCTCATCGCCATCCTCGCGCAGCTGGTCGGCGCCTTCGTGGGCGCGGTGCTCGCGTGGGTCGCGTACAAGCAGCACTTCGACGAGGAGCCCGATCCCGCCCTCAAGCTCGCGGTCTTCTCGACCGGGCCGGCCATGCGCTCGTACGGATGGAACCTCGCCACGGAGGTCATCGGCACCTTCGTGCTGATGTTCGTCATCTTCGCCTTCGCCGATTACGGTGACATCGACGTCGGCGTTCCCGGCGGACTCGGTCCGCTCGCCGCGGTACCGGTCGCTCTGCTCGTGGTCGGCATCGGCGCATCGCTGGGTGGCCCCACCGGCTACGCCATCAACCCCGCCCGCGACCTCGGTCCGCGCATCGCCCACGCCGTCCTGCCCATCAAGGGCAAGGGCTCCAGCGACTGGGCGTACTCGTGGGTGCCCGTGGTCGGCCCCCTTCTGGGCGGCGCCATCGCCGCACTCCTCGCGCCCGTGCTCCTGAGCCTGGCCTGACCCGGTGGGCGCCGCCGCGGCGGCGCCCACCACCTTCCATATCCGAAACCCTCACACAGACAAGGAAGTCCACATGGCTGACTACGTCCTCGCCATCGATCAAGGCACCACCTCCACCCGCGCGATGATCTTCGACCGGAAGGGAGGCGTCGTCTCGGTCGGGCAGAAGGAGCACGAGCAGATCTTCCCGAAGGCCGGATGGGTCGAGCACGACCCATCCGAGATCTGGCACAACACGCAGGAAGTGATCGGCCTCGCCCTCAGCCGGGCCGACGTCACCCGCCACGACATCGCCGCCGTCGGCATCACCAACCAGCGCGAGACCGCAGTGGTGTGGGACAAGAACACCGGAGAGCCGGTGTACAACGCGATCGTGTGGCAGGACACCCGCACGCAGCCGCTCGTGGACCGCCTCGCGGAGGACGGCGGCGTGGAGCGGTTCAAGGAGATCGTCGGGCTGCCGCTGGCGACGTACTTCTCCGGCACGAAGATCATGTGGATCCTGGAGAACGTCGAGGGGGCCCGCGAACGCGCCGAGGCCGGCGACCTGCTGTTCGGCACGACCGACTCCTGGGTGCTGTGGAACATCACCGGCGGACCCGAGGGCGGGGTGCACGCGACCGACGTGACCAACGCCAGCCGCACGCTGTTCATGGACCTGGAGACCCTGCAGTGGCGCGACGACATCCTCGAGGTCTTCGGGGTGCCGCGCTCGATGCTGCCGGAGATCCGCTCGTCCTCCGAGGTGTACGGCCACGCAGAGTCGTCTTCGCTGCTGCGTGAGACGCCGGTTGCCGGCATCCTCGGCGATCAGCAGGCCGCCACCTTCGGGCAGGCCGCCTACGACCCGGGCGAGAGCAAGAACACCTACGGCACGGGCAACTTCCTCATCTTCAACACCGGCGAGGAGATCGTCCGCTCCAAGAACGGCCTGCTCACCACGCTGGGCTACAAGCTCGGCGACGGTCCGGCGCACTACGCGCTGGAGGGGTCGATCGCCGTGACGGGATCGCTCATCCAGTGGCTGCGCGATCAGCTGGGCATCATCTCCTCCGCCCCCGAGGTCGAGCAGCTGGCCGAAGCGGTCGAGGACAACGGCGGCGTCTACTTCGTCCCGGCGTTCTCGGGCCTGTTCGCCCCGTACTGGCGCCCCGACGCACGCGGGGCGATCGTGGGCATGACGCGCTACGTCAACAAGAACCACATCGCCCGCGCCGCGCTGGAGGCGACCGCCTTCCAGACGCGCGAGGTGCTGGACGCCGTCAACGCCGACTCGGGCGTGCAGCTGGAGGAGCTCAAGGTCGACGGTGGCATGACCGCCAACGACGCGCTCATGCAGTTCCAGGCCGACATCCTGGGCGTCTCGGTCATCCGCCCGGTGGTCGCCGAGACCACGGCCCTCGGTGCCGCGTACGCGGCGGGGCTCGCCGTCGGCTTCTGGGACAACCTCGACGACCTGCGTGCGAACTGGCAGGAGGGCAAGCGCTGGGAGCCCGACATGGACCCCGAGGAGCGCGAGCGCCAGCTGCGCCTGTGGAAGAAGGCCGTGACCAAGTCGATGGACTGGGTCGACGACGACGTGCGCTGACCCACCCGACCCCGCGATCGCACTCGCACCACCCGCCGAGACTGCACCGCACCGACGAGACCGCGACATTATGCCGCGGTCTCGTCGGCTGCGTGCAGTCTCGCGGCCGTGGGGTGGGTCAGGCGACGAGCACGACCGGATCGATGCGGACGGGGAAGTTCACGGAGTTGGCGATGAAGCACCACTCGTGGGCGTCCGCGTGGGCGGCGACGGCGGCATCCACCATCGAAGCGTCGGCCACCACGACCCGCGGATGCAGCACCACCTCGCGGAACGCGCCGCCGTTGCCCTCCACCACCACAGTGCCCACGGCCTGGTCTTCGTAGGCCGTCACCACGACCCCCGCCTGCACGCACGCGTACAGGTACGACAGCAGGTGGCACTCCGCGAGTGCGGCCACCAGCAGGTCCTCCGGGTTCCACTTGGCGCCATCGCCGCGGAAGGGCCGGTCGGCCGACACCGGCAGAGCCGGCTTCCCCGCCACCTCCACCGTCACCGACCGGTCGTAGTCGCGGTACCCGCTCGTGCCGGTGCCGCGGTCGCCCGTCCACGTCGCAGCCACCCGGTACGTGTGCTCACCCGTCATCGGGCCAGTCTCCCACCGTGCGTCGCCCCGCGCCCCCGCCGGCGTCGGCGTTAGTGTGGAGGGGTGCCGTTGACCTCCGCCGCATCCGTGGATCTCGCCCTCGTCGAGCGCAACGGCTTCGTCGAATCCCGCCACAGCGGGGCGGCCATCGTGCTGGCCCCCGACGGCACCGTGGCCGACCGGCTCGGCGACGCGTCGGCGACGATCCTGCCGCGCTCGAGCATGAAGCCCCTGCAGGCCCTCGCGTGCCTGACCGCCGGAGCACCGCTGGATGGCGAGCGCCTGGCTCTCGCGACCGCCAGCCACTCCGGCACCGACCGGCACGTCGCCGTCGTGCGCGACATCCTCACCGCCGCCGGGCTCGGCGAGGAAGCGCTCGGCTGCCCGCCCGCGTGGCCGTCCGACACCGCCACGCGCGACGAACTGGTGCGCGACCGGGCCGAGCCCGCCCGCATCCGCATGAACTGCTCCGGCAAGCACGCCGCGATGCTGCTGACCTGCACGACGAACGGGTGGGACACCGGCGGCTACCTCGACCCCGCCCACCCGATCCAGACGCACATCCGCGAACTGGTCGAGCGCCTCACGGGCGAGAAGTCCGCGGCGATGGCAGTGGACGGATGCGGCGCACCCGTGTACGCCATGACCCTGACCGGGCTCGCGCGCGCGATCCAGCGCGTGGGCACGTCGTCGGAACGCTCACCGTTCGCCCTGCACCGCTCCGCCGGTGCGCTCGTGGGCGCCGTGCGGCAGAACCCGTGGACCATCGACGGCCCCGGCCGCCCCGACACGATCATGATCGAACGGCTCGGCGTCTTCGCCAAGGCCGGCGCGGAGGGCGTGCAGGTCGTGGTCGCACCCGACGGCACCACGGTCGCGCTGAAAATCCTGGACGGCAGCGGCCGAGCCGCATCCGCCGTCGCCCTGCGGCTGCTCGAGCGCGCCGGCGCACTCGCGGCGGCCGATGTCGCCGAGACGATGTCACACCTTCCGCTGTCGGTCTCCGGCGGCGGCCGAGATGTCGGGGTCATCCGCCCCGCGTTCTAGAGCGCGGCCCACCCGGCTGTGCGGAGAGGTCGATCGATGAGGATCTGCGTTCCCACCGAGGTGAAAGACAACGAGTACCGCGTGGCCCTGACCCCTTCGGGGGTGCACGACCTGGTCGCCGCCGGACACGAGGTTTTCGTCCAGCGCGGCGCGGGGCTCGGTTCGTCCATGACCGACACCGACTATGAGGAGGCCGGCGCGCGGCTCCTCGACGACGCGGCCGAGGTGTGGTCGCGCGCCGAGCTGCTGCTGAAGGTCAAGGAGCCCATCCCCAGCGAGTACGGACACTTCCGCGACGACCTCGTGATCTTCACGTACCTGCACCTCGCCGCCGATCGTCCGCTCACCGAGCGGCTGCTCGCCGACGGGGTCACCGCCATCGCGTACGAGACGGTGCAGCTGCCCGGGGGGAGCCTTCCGCTCCTCGCGCCGATGAGCGAGGTCGCCGGGCGCCTGGCGCCCACGGTGGGCGCCCACACCCTCCTGCGGTCGGAGGGCGGGCTGGGCCTGCTCATGTCGGGGGTCCCCGGCACCCGCCCCGCGCGGGTGACCGTCATCGGCGGCGGCGTGGCCGGGGCGAACGCCACCGTCATCGCGGCGGGGCTCGGTGCGGAGGTGACCGTCTTCGACACCAACGTGCAGCGACTCCGGTACCTCGACGACCATTTCCAGGGCCGCATCCGCACCGCAGCTTCCAACCCGCTCGACCTGGAGCGCGCCGTCGTCGGCTCCGACCTCGTCATCGGCGCCGTGCTGATCCCCGGCGCACGCGCCCCCAAGCTCGTCTCCAACGAGACGGTCGCGCGCATGCGGCCCGGCAGTGTGCTCGTGGACATCGCCGTGGACCAGGGCGGATGCTTCGCCGACACCCGTCCGACCACCCACGCCTCCCCCACCTTCGAGGTGCACGGGTCGGTCTTCTACTGCGTCGCCAACATGCCCGGCGCCGTGCCGAACACCTCCACCTCGGCGCTCACCAATGTCACGCTGCCCTACGTCCGCCAGATCGCGGCGCGCGGGTGGCGCGAGGCGCTGCGGGCCGACGCCGCACTCGCGGCGGGCCTGAACACCGCCGGCGGCGCCGTGGTGAACGAGGGGGTGGCCGGCGCCCATGGCCTGTCCGCCGCATCCCCCGCCGACGTCCTCGCCTGACGCCGGCCGGCGCCTCGCGCCGGGGTGCACGTCGCCGCGGCGGGTCAGGCGGGCGCCTTCTCCTGGATGCCCCACGGGGAGCCGTAGCCGGCGGGGGCCGGGGCGGACAGCAGGTCGAGGAACGGACGAGCGGGGAACGCCTCGGGGCCGAGCACGCCCGCGCCCGACCATGTCCCGGCGGCCAGCAGCTCCAGGGCGATGAGGGGGTTCAGCGCCGTCTGCCACACCACCGCCTGCGAGCCGTACTCGGCCATCGTCCGCTCGTTGTCCGCGACGTGGTAGAGGTACGTCGAGCGCGGCGACCCGTCCTTCCCGGTGCCGGTCACCCACACCCCCGCGCACGTCTTGCCGCTCATGCGATCGCCGAGGGTCGCCGGGTCGGGCAGGCACGCCGCCACGACATCTCGCGGCGACACCTCGACGCCCTTCACGGTCACCGGATCGGTCCGGTCCAGACCGAGCTTGGCCAGGACCTTCAGCACCTCGATGAACTCGTCGCCCAGCCCGTACTTGAACGTCACGCGCTTCGCGCTGGTCCACCGCGGCATCAGGAGCACCTCCTCGTGCTCGACGTTGACGCATTCCACCGGGCCGATGCCCTCGGGGAAGTCGAACACCTCCGGCTCGCTGAAGGGCTCGGTCGTGTACCACCCGCGGTCCCGCTCGTAGACGACGGGCGGATTCAGGCACTCCTCGATCGTCGTCCAGATGGAGAACGACGGCGCGAAGTCGTACCCCGCGACCACGAGGTTCGCACCGTCGCGCACGCCGAGTTCGTCGATCTCGGAGAACAGCTCG
Organism: Microbacterium lushaniae; assembly: GCF_008727775.1. Classification (NCBI taxonomy): domain Bacteria; kingdom Bacillati; phylum Actinomycetota; class Actinomycetes; order Micrococcales; family Microbacteriaceae; genus Microbacterium; species Microbacterium lushaniae. Next base: position 1,190,241 of record NZ_CP044232.1, on the reverse strand, counting down.
TCCTCGGCGTACCGCGCGAACACGTCGCTGAGGCCCGGCTCGACGCCGATCCCCACCAGGGCGAGGAGTCCCCTGCGCTCCCACGCGTCGGCACGGGCGAACTGCTCATCGCCGAGCTTGACGCCGGGGAGCTCGAAGGGACGCTCCGGATGCCGCGTCGACAGGCTCATCGCCATGTCGAGGTAGGTGACGCCCGCCGCGAAGCAGCCGTCGAAGATCGGCAGGACGAAGCGCGGATCCACCGCGTTCAGCACGTGCGTGATGTCATGCGCGCGGACGAGGTCGGCCACCGACTGGGCGCTGCTCGCGTCCACGTGCGCTGCGCTCAGGCGAGGATCGCCGAGCTCGGCGACGAGCGCCGCCGGCCGCGCCGGGTCGTAGTCGGCGATCACGAGCGCGTCGAAGAACGACCGGCGCACGGCGATCCGGGCCGCTGCCGACCCCACGCCGCCCGCGCCGATGATGAGGATCCGCATCGCCTACGCCAGTCCGCCGTCGACCGAGCGCAGGTAGCCTGCGGGATCCTCCGGGACGAGTACGGGAGTGTCGCGGTTGAGGCTCTCGCCGCGGAAGAACGGCTTGGACCCCGGGAACAGGAACCACAGGATCATCAGCACGACCCCCACCGCAAGCGCCCCGATGCCGACGACGAAGGTCCCGCCGATGCCCAGCAGGACCGTGTAGCCGTAGTCGATGTCGTACATGTCGATGGCCGACTGCACGAAGGCGTACGTCAGCATGAGCGCGCCGGCCAGCGGCAGGATGCCGCGGTAGACGAGGTTGCGCGCGGAGCTGAACAGGTCGCGGCGGAAGAACCACACGCACGCGTAACCGGTGATGGCGTAGTAGAACGCGATGGCAAGACCCAGCGACAGGATCGAGTCCTGCAGGATGTTGTCGCTGATGAGGGTCATGCCCACGTAGTACAGGCTTGCGACCACGCCCATCACCAGGGTCGAGAACGAGGGCGTGCGATACCGCGGATGCACCGTGCTGAACCGCGCCGGCAGGGCCCGATATGCCGCCATCGCGAGCGTGCCGCGCGCGGTGGGGAGGATGGTGGTCTGCGTGGAGGAGACGGCCGAGATGAGCACCGCGATCACGAGCACCCACCCGAACGGGCCGAACAGTCCCTCGCGGAGGGCGAGGAAGACGTCGTCGGCGTTGGCCTCGTTGCCGAGGCCCGAGCCGGTGTCGCCCAGGCCCGCGTACATCATCGCCGCCACCGTCACCCCCACGTATGTCAGCAGCAGGATCACGGTCGTCAGCACCGCGGCGCGCCCCGGGATGCGTGCAGGGTCCCTGGTCTCCTCATTGAGCGCGAGACACGCGTCCCACCCCCAGTAGATGAACAGCGCCAGGAGAACCGCCTCGGTGAAGCCGCTCCAGTCCGTGAACGCGAACGGGTTGAACCAGGCGATGTCGAACGGCGTCGGGTCGGGCGCCGAGCCGTCGAAGAACCGCCACAGGGCAGCGACGACGAAGACGGCGAGGACGAGGTACTGGATGGCGAGGAGGATGTTCTGCACCCTCTCCCCCAGTTCCACGCCCCGCCAGCTCACCCACGTCATCACCGCGATGAAGGCCACCCCCGTCGCCGTCACCAGCGGGACGTTCTCCGAGAGCGACCCGTCGCCGAACAGCGACCAGAAGTAGATGCCGGCGATCTGAGCGAGGTTGGCGAGGACGACCATGCCGGCCACCGCCACGCCCCATCCGCCCATCCACCCCACCCACGGACCGAACGCCTTCGTCCCCCACGTGAACGTCGTCCCGCAGTCGGGGACGGCGTTGTTCAGTTCCCGGTACGCGAGGGCGATGAACAGCATCGGGATGAAGGCGAGGACGAACGCGATGGGCGCCTGCGCTCCGACGGCCAGGACGACGAACCCCAGCGTCGCGACGAGGGAGTACACCGGCGCCGTGGAGGCGAGTCCGATGACCACGGATCCCCACAGCCCCAGGGTGCCTGTCGCCAGGCCCTTGCCGCCGGTGGGGGTGCGTTCGCTGATGCTCACACGCTGAACGTAGGACTCGACGGCGGGGAGGGTCAAGTGTCGGCGGAGGGCGTCACAGCCACCCGCCGGGGCGGCCGTCCGCCGACGAACTCCCACGCACGGCCCCGCTGCGGTCTGGCATAGGGCGGGAGGTCGCGCTCGCCCGTGAGAAGGCGCAGATCACGACCGCACGCCGCATCCACGACGAGCGTCGAGCCCGATCGCATGCGTTCGAGCAGGCGCGGTCGCGTCATCCACTGGTCCGGGTCGCCGACCAGGACGACTCGGCCGCCGGGCTCGGCTGCCGTCGGATCGTCGGCGGCGTCCACGGAGCGCACCCGCACCCCCGTGCGCTCCCACCTCTCCAGCGGCTCGGTGACGCCGCGGCGGGTGACGAAGCCGGATACCCCCTCCGGAGGCTGCCACAGCGGGACCACCGGCACCGGGGCCGAGGCCGCGATCGCGGGAGCCACGGCGACCTGCAGGACGAGCCCGTCCAGCACGCCCCGCCCGGGCGGTGCGGATGGCGCGAAGCCCGCGGCCTGGCCGCCCGCCGCGACGTGTTCGGCGCGGCTGGGGGTGGGCAGCACGAGCCTGCGCGGGAACAGTTCGGCGATGCGCCCGGCGATGCCGGTCAGGCGCTGCGCGGTCGCGAAGACGCGGATGCCGAGTGCCCCGGCATCACGGACGAGCCGCTCGATCGCGTCGGCGGCGGCACGCCCGTACTCGTCCGGGAGCCGCCCGCCCACCGCGTCGACATCGTCGAGGAAGACCGCGGTGCCGGGAGGCGGCGGTTCCAGTGCGAGCGCCGAGAGGACGTCCCACGCGTGTTCGGGGTCTGTCCCCACCCATACGCGCGCGGGAATCTGCGCGGCGATCGTGTGCAGCGCCGTGGTCTTGCCCGACCCGGGACCGCCGACGACCAGCAGACCCCGGCCGTCGGGCGGGAGGAGCACGGGATCCTGGCGCTGCCGGTCGGGTTGGTCGCCGAGTCCCAGCACGATGCCGGGAACGATCGTGCGCAGGTCGTCTACGGCCACGCGCGGCGGCAGCTCGGGCAGCCACGTCGCCCTCGGCGCGGGCCCCGCCCCACGTGCGGCGGCGGCGATGTCCTCCGGTCCGCACAGTGCCACGCGCACCCGCGTGGCACGCGTGTCGGCACCGCGCCGCACGAGGGCGAGCCCGCGCGCGGCGGGATCGCCCGGCAGCGCCGCCGCATCCGGGGTGCCCACGACGGCCGTGCTGTCGTACGCGTCGGCCACCCGCAGACTGATGCGCAGCGCGCAGTTGGCCATCAGCCCGTCGCGGATGACGCCGCCGGCGCGCTGCGTACCGAGCACGAGGTGGATGCCGAGAGCCCGGCCGCGCGCGGCGAGGTCGGCGAAGAGCGGTTCGAGGTCTGGGTGCGCATCCCGCAATGCTGCGAACTCGTCGACGACGACCACGAGGCGGGGCAGGTCGACCCCGGCGATGTCGCGTTCGCCGGCGCGCGCGAGGACCCCCTCACGATGGCGGACCTCGGCGCGGAGGCTGTCGATGGCGCGCCCCGCGCTGCCGGTATCGAGGTCGGTGATCACGCCCGTCACGTGCGGGAGTGCCGCGAGCGGTTCGAACGCGGTCCCGCCCTTGAAGTCGGCCAGCAGGAACGACACGTCGCTGGTGCGATAGCGCGCGCACAGCGCAGTGACCCACGTGACGAGCAGTTCGCTCTTGCCCGCCCCGGTCATCCCCACCACGACCGCGTGCGGCCCGTCGCGCACGAGGTCCACGTCGTACGGCGCTCCCCCCGCGACGCCCACGGCCACCGCCAGAGCGGTGCGCGAGGGCTCGCGTTCCGGCGCGCGCAGCGCCGAGAGCGGCACGATGCGGTCCTCGTCCACCGCCGCCACCCCCGCTGCCGCGTACCGTGCCGTCAGCTCCGCGGCGATCACGGCAGCCTGCGCCTGCCCCAAGGCCTCGACCTCCACCTCGTGCACGTCCGCCCCCGCTTCCACGCGCGCACTCCCCGGACCGGTCAGCGTGATCACCACAGCGCGGCCCGGCGGCAGCGGGTCACCGGGGCGCGCGCACAGCACGACGACATCGGCGTCAGGCGGCGGCATGCCTGCGCGAGCCCACACGATCCGCCGGGAACCCGAGCGGGCAGCGTGCGGCAGGGCGTGGATCCACGCCGCCTCGCCGGGATCGATGGCGGCGATCTCCACATCGCCCGGAGGCTGTGCCAGAGCGACCTGCAGCAGCAGTGCACGCAGCACCGCTCTGGCCGTCACCTCAGGGCCCACCACGACGCATCCCGCCGCCAGCGCCACGGCCACCGGCGCATCGCTGAGCGTGCGGGCGGCGTGCGCGAGGCGGCGGTCGTCGGGATGCGACCCGCTCGCCGACACCCGCGTGGCGCTGGCGACCTCTCCTGTGCCGACCACGACGCGCCCCTCCCCGGCGCTTCCGCTCCGCCAGATCCGGTCGGGCCGGGCGAGGTGTCCGGCGACGTCGGGATGCCGCGTGCGCAGCGCCTCCCGTTCCGCGTCGTGCCGCTGGTCGACGTCAGCCCGGACCCGGGCGAGCGCCTCGGCCGCCTCGCGGTCGGCGGAACGCCGCGCGCGCCGCGTGGCGCGCGCACCGTCCGCGATCCCGGCGACGGCGATGAGGGGCCCGAGGAGGGCGAACCACAGCGCGAAGACCGATCCGGTGAGCGCCCAGAACCCCAGCGCCCCCACGACCGGCACCGCCGATGCCAGCCACGGCACGGGCGGGCGCGCAGGGGCGCCGGGTCGCGGCGGAAGCGACAGCGGCGTCGCATCCGCCGTGTGCGGCAGGGGTGGCGGGGAAGCGGCGCTCATCGCACCAGTTCATCGCGCGCGACGGAGCCCCGAGCGCGCGGGCGACGCGGCTGGGGATGACCGGGCCGGCTCCCCGGTTGGGGAGGAGGACTCAGTCGGCGACGCGGCGGACGTCGAGCACGACGATCGTGACGTTGTCGCGCCCGCCGTTCTCCAGCGCGGCATCGAGCATGGCCTCGACGGCGTGGGCGGGGTCGGGGTTCTCATCCAGGAAATGCCGGATGCCGTAGTCCGTGAGCTCCTTGGTCAAGCCGTCGGAGCAGATCACGAAGCGGTCGCCGCTGACGACGTCCAGGCGCACGTAGTCGGGCTTGACGCTCTCGGTCGGACCCACTGCGCGCGTGATGACGTTCCCGTAGGGGTGGCTCTCGGCCTCTTCGGGGCTCAGCCGGCCGGCTGCCACCAGCTCTTGCACGACGGAGTGGTCGGTGGTGATCTGCACGAGGTCGCCGTCGCGTAGCAGATAGACGCGGGAGTCGCCGATGTTCAGCGTCACCCAGTGGGGCGGATTCTGCGACGTGTCCAGGAACAGCCCCGTGAGCGTGGTGCCCGTTCCCTCGTCGGTCGCCTCGGGGTGGGAGAGGATGTCCTTCACCGCCCGCACGAGCGCTTTCTCGATCGCCTTGGGCGTCACAGTGCCGTCGTCGACCATCGCGCGCAGGCGCTCGACGGTGCTGGCGCTGGCGATCTCGCCGCCGATGTGCCCGCCCATGCCGTCGGCGACGACGAACAGCGGGAAGCTCGTGAGCACCGCATCCTGGTTCACCTCGCGGCGGCGCCCGGTGTCGGTGACCCCCGCCCACGACAGCTCGATGGTCGCGTCCTGCACGCGGACGGAGCGGGTGCTGGTGGTCACCTGTGGCACGCCACGTCCTCCGGTTGCCGAGAGCGGTCATCGCGAGGGAGCCCCGCGACGTCCTCACATCTTAGTGGAATGCATCGCCCGCGCTGCGGAGCACTCACGCGGCGGGATCCTCCGGCAGCGGCAGGATCTCATCGATGGCGGCGAGGTCCTCGGCGCTGGGGACCCATGCCGTCGCCGCCTCGGCGTTGGAGCGCACCTGCTCGGGGGTCGTGGCCCCCGCGATGACGCTGGAGACCGGCTGCTGGGCCAGGAGCCACCCGAAGGTCGCCTGCAGCATCGTGATGCCTCGCGCGTCGGCGAAGTCGCGATACGCCTCCAGCCGGTCCCACGGCGCATCCGACCACACGTGCGGACGCTGGCGCAGGATGCGGCTGTCCTGCGGGCCGCCCTCCCGCGTGAACTTGCCCGTGAGCAGTCCGTTGTGCAGCGGGAAGAACGGGAAGAATCCGAGGCCGAAGTGCCGCGCGGCCGGGAGCACCTCGCGCTCGGCCGCGCGCGCCAGCAGGCTGTACTGGTTCTGCGCGGAGACGAACCGGATGCCGCGGCCGGCGGCGGCGTCGGCCTCGGCGATCTGCCACCCGGCCAGGTTGGAGTGTCCGACGTAGCGGACCAGGCCTGCACGCACGAGGTCGCCGAGGGCGTCCAGCGTCTCCTCGATCGGGGTGTGCGGGTCGGGCGTGTGCAGCTGGTACAGGTCGATCCAGTCCGTCTGCAGGCGCCGCAGCGATGCCTCCACCGAACGGCGGATCGTCGTGCGCGATCCCTTCGCGCCACCCACGACCGCCGGCGCCAGCTGGGCGTGACCGAACTTCGTGGCCAGCACGACCTCGTCGCGGCGCCCCCGGAGCGCCTCACCCATGAGGGTCTCGGAGAGCCCGAACTCCTTGCCGTAGACGTCGGCGGTGTCGAGGAAGGTCACACCCGAGTCGATCGCGGCATCCAGCACCGCGCGCGTCCCCTCGAGTGTCTCCGTGCGCGTTCCCGAGCGGCCGAAGTTGTTGCAGCCCAGGCCGACGGCAGATACGAGAAGGCCGGATGCGCCGACCTGACGGAGAGGAACCGAGTGGGTCATGCCTCCACGCTATCCCCGAATGCGATGAGCCCCCGCCGGGGGCGGGGGCTCATCGGATGCGGGCGGGGTCAGCCGCGCGGCGGCTCGGCCGGCGGGGCGGGAGGCGTCGCCGGCGGCTCCTGCGCGGGCGGCGGGGTCGCTGCCGGGGGCGCCGCGGGCGGCGGCGTGGTCGGCGGCGCGGCGGGCGGGGGCGTGGGCGCTCCAGGGGCCGGGTAGCCGCCGGGTGCCGAGGGCGCCGGGTAGCCTGCGGGCGGCTGGCCGTAGCCAGCCGGCGGCGGGTAGGCGCCGGGGGCCGGGTAGCCGGGGGCTGCGGGGGGCGCGTATCCGACTGCACCCTGGGCGGGGATGCCGGGCCACACCGTGTTGTCGGCGAGGAAGTTGCGCGCCCACGGCGCAGGAGCGACGGCCGTGGTCCAGCGCGACCGGTCGAACGCCATGATGCCCAGCCACACGATCCACAGGAAGATCGCGAGGATGACCCACGGAGCATCCTTGCCGAGCTTCGTCTGGATGCGGTACGCGGCGAGGATGACGTACACGTAGGCCGCGACGCTGGGGATCCAGCCGATCAGGACGCCCACGTACGGAACGAGGTTCAGCACGAATGCGGCGCCGATGAGCACGAGCAGCCACCAGGGGTTCAGGTCACCCAGCTTGACGAAGATCAGCTCCCGGTAGAAGGGAACCCATCCGCGCCATGCGCCCTCGACCCCCGCCTTGGCGAAGAGCTTGGCGTAGAAGATGGACGACACGACATACGCCGCTGCCGCGACGATCAGCCAGATGAAGAGCCCGGCGACGATCAGGCCGATCACCGCGCCCGAATTGTCGTAGTTATACACGAATAGTCCTTCCGAACGGGTTGTCGTGCCCGCGCACCGCGGGGAACACCCCGCGTCGTCATGCTAGCGAAGCTGTGTGTTTCCTGGCAGACGCCGCGCGGGCGCCGCCGAGCACGTCACACCACGAGTTCGATCTCGCCGGGTCGCCCGCGCCGCGCGATCCGGCCCGAACGCTCGGCCCAGCGGAGGAATCCGTCCGTCGAGGCCAGGCGCGGCCGCTCGGCGGCCAGCGCCCGCACGAGCGCGCCCTTGGCGTGTTTGTTGAAGTGATTGAGGGCGCGTGCCGCTCCCCCGGCCGTCTCGGTCACGACGCGCACGTACGCCGCATCCACCCCGGCGGGGACGGGTCCCAGAGCGGCATACGCCTCCGAACGCAGGTCGAGGACGAACCGGGGCGACGCCGCCGCCAGCGCCGCAGTCACCGGTCCCGCCCACAGCTGGCGAAGCGGAGGGACGCCGGGGAGCGCGGTGCCGGCGGCCAGCCGGTAGGCGGGGATGGGGTCGGCGGCGGCCACGGGGCCGAACGGGGCGGAGTGGATGAGCACGTGCGCGCCCAGCCACCGGCGGGATTCGCCATCCAGGGTCTGCGCGTCCAGGGCGTCGTAGAGCACGCCGGTGTAGCGGTCGACCGCGGGCATCGTGGGCGCCTCCCGCAACGCGGCGTTGACGGCGACCTCGCCGCGCTGGCGCGCGCTCAGGCGCAGCACGCGTGCGGCCGCATCCTCGTCCGAGGACAGCTCCACCAGGGCCGCGACGACGTCGGCGCGCTGCGCACCCAGCGTGGGCAGGGCCAGCGTGTCGAGGCGCAGCGGCGGCCCGTCGCCGCCGGGACGCTTCGTCTCGGACGGCGGCAGCAGGATCAGCATCCGCCGATCTCCTCCTTCATGCGAAACACCACATCCCGTCCGAGACACCGCGCGATGCGGGGCGTCTGGGACGGAATGTGGTGTTTCGGGGTGTGTGCGACCTAGGAGACGAGGACGGCGTTGCCGGCGACGATCGTCACGGTGTCACCCTCCATCGACAGGAACCCGTCCTGCGCGTTGACGATGACCTTCGAGCCGTCGGCGCGCGTGATGCGCACCTGCCCCTCGGCGAGGATCGCGAGCACCGGCTCGTGACCTGCCATGAAGCCGATCTCGCCCTCGACCGTCTTGGCGACCACGAGGGAGGCCTCACCGGTCCACACCTCGGCATCAGCCGAGACGAGGTGCACCTGGAGCGGCATGTCAGCCGTTCTCCTTCTGGATCTGAGCCCACTTGGCCTCGACGTCGGCGATGCCGCCGACGTTGAAGAAGGCCTGCTCGGCCACGTGGTCGAAGTCGCCCTTCACGATCGCGTCGAAGGACTCGATGGTCTCCTTGATGGGAACCGTGGAGCCCTCGACACCGGTGAACTTCTTCGCCATGTACGTGTTCTGGGAGAGGAACTGCTGGATGCGGCGTGCACGCGACACGACGATCTTGTCCTCTTCGCTGAGCTCGTCGACACCGAGGATCGCGATGATCTCCTGCAGCTCCTTGTTCTTCTGCAGGATCTGCTTCACCGAGGTGGCCACGCGGTAGTGGTCCTCACCGATGTAGCGCGGGTCCAGGATGCGGCTGGTGGAGCTGAGCGGGTCCACCGCGGGGTACAGGCCCTTCGACGCGATCTCACGCGAGAGCTCCGTGGTGGCGTCCAGGTGGGCGAACGTGGTCGCCGGGGCCGGGTCGGTGTAGTCGTCGGCGGGCACGTAGATCGCCTGCAGGGAGGTGATCGAGTGGCCGCGCGTGGAGGTGATGCGCTCCTGGAGCACACCCATCTCGTCGGCGAGGTTCGGCTGGTAGCCCACCGCGGAGGGCATGCGGCCCAGAAGCGTGGAGACCTCGGAGCCGGCCTGCGTGAAGCGGAAGATGTTGTCGATGAACAGCAGCACGTCCTGCTTCTGCACGTCGCGGAAGTACTCCGCCATCGTCAGAGCGGACAGGGCCACGCGCAGACGCGTCCCCGGCGGCTCGTCCATCTGGCCGAAGACGAGGGCGGTCTTGTCGAAGACGCCCGCCTCCTCCATCTCGGCGATGAGGTCGTTGCCCTCACGGGTCCGCTCGCCCACGCCGGCGAACACCGACACACCACCGTGGTCCTGCGCGACGCGCTGGATCATCTCCTGGATGAGGACGGTCTTTCCCACGCCCGCGCCGCCGAACAGGCCGATCTTCCCGCCCAGCACGTACGGGGTCAGGAGGTCGATGACCTTGATGCCGGTCTCGAACATCTGCGTCTTCGACTCGAGCTGGTCGAAGTTGGGGGCCTTGCGGTGGATGGGCCAGCGCTCGGTGATCTCGATCTTCTCGCCGGGCTCGGCGTTGAGGATCTCGCCGGTCACGTTGAACACGCGGCCCTTGGTGACATCGCCCACCGGGACGGTGATCTGGTCGCCGGTGTCGCGCACTTCCTGGCCGCGGACGATGCCGTCGGTGGGCTTGAGCGCGATCGCGCGGACGAGGTCGTCCCCGAGGTGCTGCGCGACCTCGAGCGTGATCTCGGTCGACTCGTCACCGATCGTGATCGTCGTCTTCAGCGCGTTGTAGATGTCGGGGATGCTGTCGTGCGGGAACTCGATGTCGACGACCGGGCCGGTGACGCGCGCGACGCGCCCGACGACCGCGGTCTTCTCGGCGGTGAGGCTCATGGCTTCTTCTCTTTCTCTGGGTCTACTTGCCCGACGCCAGGGCGTCGGCGCCGCCGACGATCTCGGCGATCTGCTGCGTGATCTCGGCCTGGCGTGCGTTGTTGCGCAGGCGCGTGTAGTCGGTGATGAGCTTGTCGGCGTTGTCGCTGGCGGACTTCATCGCCTTCTGCGTCGCGGCGTGCTTGGCGGCCGAGGACTGCAGGAGGGCGTTGAAGACACGGCTCTGGATGTACACCGGCAGGAGCGCGTCCAGCACGGTCTCGGCCTCGGGCTCGAACTCGTACAGCGGGTACACCTGCCCGCCCGGACCCTCCTCGGCCTCGACGACCTCCAGCGGGAGCAGGCGCACCGACTCCGGGCTCTGGGTCATCATGCTGACGAAGCGGTTGTACACGAGGTGGATCTCGTCCACGCCGCCCTCGCCGCCGCCGCGGTTGTAGGCGTCGATGAGGGTGGCGGCGATCTCCTCCGCGGTGCGGAACTGCGGCGTGTCGGTGTCACCGGTCCACTCCGCCTCGGTGGCGAGGCGACGGAACTGGAAGTAGCCCACCGCCTTGCGGCCGACGAGGTAGAAGGCCACCTCTTTCCCCTGGGAGCGCAGGAGGGCCGCCAGCTCCAGACCCTCACGGAGGATCTGCGAGTTGAACGCACCGGCCAGGCCCCGGTCGGAGGCGAAGATCACCACGGCGGAACGCCGGATGTCGACGCGCTCGGCCGTGAGGGGGTGATCGACGTCGGAGTGCGTGGCGACGGCCGAGACGGCGCGCGTCACGGCATTCGCGAACGGCGACGACGCGCGCACCCGCGCCATCGCCTTCTGGATGCGCGAAGCCGCGATGAGCTCCATCGCCTTCGTGATCTTCTTGGTGGTCTGAGCAGAGTTGATCTTCTGCTTGTAGACCCGCAGTTGTGCGCCCATGGTTGTGTCCTCGCGCCGCTGTTAGCGGCGGCCCTTGACGATCTTCTCCTGGTTGACGTCCCCGAGCGCAGCGGCCTCGACCGTCTCGTTGCCGGGAGCGCCGATGCCCTGTCCATCGCCGGCCTGGAACTCCAGGAGGAACGCGTCCACCTTCTGCTCCAGCTCGGCGGCGGTGTCGTCGTCGAGGACGTTGGTCTCGCGCAGGGTGTCGAGGATCGTGGAGTTGCGGCGCAGGTAGTCCAGCAGTTCGCGCTCGAAACGCAGCACGTCGGAGACCTCGATCGAGTCGAGCTTGCCGTTGGTGCCGGCCCAGATCGACACGACCTGCTCCTCCACCGGGTACGGCGAGTACTGCGGCTGCTTGAGCAGCTCGGTCAGGCGAGCACCGCGCGACAGCTGGCGGCGGGAAGCGGCATCCAGGTCGCTCGCGAACATCGCGAAGGCCTGAAGCGAGCGGTACTGGGCGAGCTCGAGCTTGAGCGTGCCGGAGACCTTCTTGATCGACTTGACCTGGGCGTCACCGCCCACGCGCGACACCGAGATGCCCACGTCCACGGCCGGACGCTGGTTCGCGTTGAACAGGTCGGACTGCAGGAAGATCTGGCCGTCGGTGATCGAGATGACGTTGGTCGGGATGTAGGCCGACACGTCGTTGGCCTTGGTCTCGATGATCGGCAGACCCGTCATCGAGCCCGCACCGAGCTCGTCGGACAGCTTCGCGCAACGCTCCAGCAGACGGGAGTGCAGGTAGAACACGTCACCGGGGTATGCCTCGCGGCCCGGCGGGCGGCGCAGCAGCAGCGACACGGCGCGGTAGGCCTCGGCCTGCTTGGACAGGTCGTCGAAGATGATCAGGACGTGCTTGCCGCCGTACATCCAGTGCTGGCCGATGGCCGAGCCGGTGTAGGGGGCGAGGTACTTGAAGCCTGCCGGGTCGGACGCGGGGGCGGCGACGATGGTGGTGTACTCCATCGCGCCGGCGTCCTCGAGGGCGCCCTTGACGGCGGCGATCGTGGAACCCTTCTGGCCGATCGCGACGTAGATGCAGCGCACCTGCTTGCTGACGTCGCCCGACGCCCAGTTGTCCTTCTGGTTGATGATCGTGTCGATCGCGATGGCCGTCTTACCGGTCTGGCGGTCGCCGATGATCAGCTGGCGCTGACCGCGGCCGACGGGGATCATCGCGTCGATCGCCTTTATGCCGGTCTGCATCGGCTCGTGCACGCTCTTGCGCGCCATGACGCCGGGGGCCTGCAGCTCGAGAGCACGGCGCCCCTCGCTGGCGACCTCGCCGAGACCGTCGATGGGGTTGCCGAGCGGGTCGACGACGCGACCGAGGAAGCCGTCGCCGACGGGGGCGGAGAGGACCTCGCCCGTGCGGGTGACTTCCTGACCGGCCTCGATGCCGGAGAACTCGCCGAGCACGACGACACCGATCTGGTGCTCGTCGAGGTTCAGCGCGAGACCCTGCGTGCCGTCCGCGAAGCGGACCAGCTCGTTGGCCATGACGCCCGGCAGTCCCTCGACGTGCGCGATGCCGTCTCCGGCGTCGACCACGGTGCCCACCTCGGTCGCGGCGGCGCCGGTGGGCTCGTAGGCGGCGACGAAGTCCTTCAGCGCGTCACGGATGACGTCGGGGCTGATCGTGATATCTGCCATTGTCTTCCTTCATGTTGTGGGGCGATACGCCCCGAGATGTGCGGTCCTCGCGGACGGCAAAGCCTTGTAGTTTAACCCGCCAGGCGCTGGCGCAGGCCGGCCAGGCGGGTGGAGATGCTCGCGTCGATGACGTCGTCGGCGATCTGCACGCGCAGCCCGCCCACCACCGACGGGTCGATCACGACGTTGAGTGAGACGTCGCCGCCGTACCGCGCCGAGAGCGCAGAGGTCAGGCGGGTCCGCTGCACGTCGCTCAGCGGCGCGGCCGACACGACCGTCGCCACCGTGCGTCCGCGCTGGTCGCCGACGAGTGACATTGCACGGTTCAGGAGACTGCGAACGCGACGGTCACGCGAATGCCGGACGAGCGAGGAGACGATGAGCGTCGTGGCTGCGCTGGCGCGCTCCCCCAGCAGGTCGGTGATGAGCGCGCCCTTGGCCGAGGAGTCGCCCAGGCGACTGCCGAGGGCGAGTTCCAGCTCAGGGTTCTGTGCCACGGTGCGCGAGAAGGAGAACAGCTCCGCCTCGACGTCGGAACCGGTCGCACCGATCGCCGCCGCACGGATGGCGAGCTCCTCGATCCCGTCCACGAGGTCGGATGCGCGCGACCAGCGCTGGTCGACCAGCGAGCTCAGCAGCGACACCGTGACGGGCCGGAAGGACGCACCGAACACGTCGGCGATCACCTTCGCGCGGGACTCCGGCGAAGCCGACGAGTCGGCCAGCGCGCCGCCCAGCTGCAGCGAACCGCCGATGGCGCGGGCCGCAGCGAACAGCTCGCCGGCGACCTCGAGGTCCACGCCCTGTGCGGCGCCGAGCGCCGCGGTCGTGACCTCGAGGGCCTGAGTGGTCGCGCTTCCCATTACTGGGCCGCCTTGGCGTTCTCAGAGGCTTCCAGGTCGGCGAGGAAGCGGTCCACGACCGCCTGCGCCTTCTGGTCGTCGGAGAGGGTCTCACCGATGACGTTGCCGGCGAGGTCGAGCGCGAGCGAACCGACCTCGGAGCGCAGCGACACGAGCGCCGCCTGGCGCTCGGCCTCGATCTGCGTGTGCGCGGTCGCGGTGATGCGCGCGGCCTCGGCGGATGCCGCGTCGCGAGCTTCGGCGACGATCTTCTTGCCGTCCTCGCGGGCAGCCTCCCGGATCTCGCCGGCTTCCTTGCGGGCCTCGGCGAGCTGGGCGGTGTACTGCTCCAGCGCGAGCTCGGCCTGCCGCTGCGCCTCGTCGGCCTTGGCGATGTTTCCTTCGATCGCGGCTCCGCGCTCGTCGAGCAGCTTCTGCATCCGAGGCAGCACGACGCGCCAGAAGACGAAGAGGATGACGACGAAGCAGACCGCCGACCAGATGATGTCGTAGTAGGCCGGAAGCAGCGGGTTGTGTGCCGCCTCTTCCCCCGCGGGCTCCGCGGCGAATGCGACAAGAGCGTTCAGCATCCTGTCTCCTTACCTCGAGGGGGCGCGATCAGAAGCCGAAGATGAAGCCGGTGGCGATGCCGATGAAGGCGAGCGCCTCGGTGAAGGCGATACCGATCCACATCAGGACCTGCAGGCGGCCGGCGAGCTCGGGCTGGCGGGCGACACCCTCGATCGTCTTTCCGACGACGATGCCGACGCCGATGGCCGGGCCGATGGCGGCGAGGCCGTAGCCGACGGTCGCGATGGATCCGGAGACCTGGGCGAGAACCGTAGTTGCGTCCACGGGTATTTCCTTTCGGGGTTGGGTGGTCCGGCGTGCGCCGAACCGCTCAGTGCTCTTCCGCGACCGCGAGCTGGATGTAGACCGCGGTGAGGATCGTGAAGACGTACGCCTGGAGGAAGGCCACCAGGAGTTCGAACAGGGTGAAGGCGAAGCCGAACGCGAGCGTGCCGGCTCCGAGAGCCGACCACCACCCGCCGAGGCTGAAGATGAAGAACTGCGTGGCCGAGAAGAACAGCACGAGCATGAGGTGGCCGACGATCATGTTCATCAGCAGTCGCAGCGTCAGGGTGACGGGGCGGATGATGAAGGTCGACAGCAGCTCGAGCGGCGTGACGATGATGTAGAGGAACGGCGGCACACCCGTGGGGAACAGCGAGTTCTTGAAGAAGTTCTTCGGGCCCTTCTTCAGACCCGCGTAGATGAACGTCACGTACGAGACCAGCGCGAGCAGCAGCGGCACGGCGATGACGCTCGTTCCGGCGATGTTGATGCCCGGGATCACGCCGGTGATGTTCATGAACAGCACCATGAAGAAGATCGTGGTGAGGATCGGCAGGAACCGGTCGCCGTCCTTACGGCCGAGCAGGTCGTGCGCGATGTTGACCCGGACGAAGTCGAGCCCCATCTCGACGATGGACTGGAAGCGCCCGGGGACGAGCTTCATGCGGCGCGTGCCGATGAGGAAGATCGTGATGAGCACCACCGTCGCCAGGATCTGGACGAGGTTGATGCGGGTGAAGGCGAACGGGGTCCCCTCGAAGAACACCGGCGGGAAGAAGTCGGCGATCGACGGCGGGTGGAACTCGTTCCCGTACGTCGCGGCATTCGCGATCAGGGTCGCAGCTTGAGTGAACAGCGGTGGCTCCAGCTTCGGGGCATCGGCGAGTACCGTTGCGACGATGGTCGGTGAGAGCACCCCGAGGGCGCTCTGAGAGCGTGCGGGCGCAGGTCAACCCTATCAAATGACGGGACCGGCCGATGCCGCTCAGTCGGTGCGGTCTCCCGCCTCGGGGTCGGTGGGCAGCGAGACGTCGCTCGCGTGGGGGATCCGCATCCGCATCATGACGACCATGTCGACCACGAGCGAACCGAGGACACTGGCCACCAGGGCGAGGAAGAACACGGTGGTGTCGATCCACGGTTGATCCCGCAGGAGCACGAGCGCGACGATGAAGAGGACGAGCTTGAGGATCCACCCGCCCAGGACCACGCCGAAGAAGATCGGCACGTACAGGTCGTCACCGAACCACCGGTTGGCGATGAGGATGCTCGCGGCCGTCACCGCGGAGAAGAACCCGCCCACCAGCACGCCCACCAGCGCGCTGGCCACCCCGTCTCCCCCGCTCACGGCGTAGCCGATGAGGGCGCCCACGACGGCCAGGACCCCCGCGACGATGCCTCCCCAGGTCAGGGCGGTGCGCAGCACCGGCGTGCTGGAGACGGGACTGGAGGTCATGCGGGCTCCTTGAGGGGGGCGGGACGCGCCTGGCGCCGGGAGGGGAGGAAGGTCAGGACGAGGCACGCGGCGACGCCCACGACGCCGAACACGACGCCCAGGGCGTAGTCACCCGGCCAGCTCTGGCCGGTGCCGATGTACATCAGCAGGAATGAGAACCCCACCACCGCCGTCCACGCGTAGAAGATCAGCACGGCGTCGCGGTCGGAGTGGCCCATGTCGAGCATGCGGTGGTGCAGGTGCTTGCGGTCGGGTGAGAACGGGGATTTCCCCGCCCGCATGCGCCGGATGATCGCGAGACCGAAATCCAGCAGCGGCAGGAGCACCACGACCACCGGCAGCAGGATCGGGATGAACGCGCCCAGCAGCTGCGAGCGGCCGAGCTGCTCGGGGTCGAGGACGGCCGGGTCGATCTGGCCGGTGATCGCCACCGCCGACGAGGCCATCAGCAGGCCCAGCATGAGCGCGCCGGCGTCGCCCATGAAGATCTTGGCCGGGTTCCAGTTGAACGGGAGGAAGCCGATGCACGCCCCGATGAGCACCGCGGCGAGGAAGGAGGCGAGGTTGAAGTACGTGCTGGCGCCGGTGTCGCGCACGAGCAGGTAGGAGTAGGCGAAGAACACGCCGTTGGCGATCAGGCACACCCCGGCCACCAGGCCGTCGAGCCCGTCGATGAAGTTCACCGCGTTCATCACGATCACGATCGCGAAGACCGTGAGGGTGAAGCTCATCCAGCCCGACCCCACGGTCAGGCCGCCGATCGGCAGCGAGAGGATCTGCAGTCCGCCCAGCAGCGTGATGATGCCGGCGGCGACGAACTGCGCGCCGAGCTTGATCATCCAGTCCAGGTCCCACAGGTCATCGGCCACGCCCACCAGCACGATCACGAGGGTCGCCCCGAGCACCGCGAGGACCGGGCCGGGATTGGCCCAGATGACGGAGAAGAAGGGCTGCTGGCTGGAGAAGAGGAATGCGGCAGCCACCGCCAGGAACATCGCCACACCGCCCAGACGCGGGGTGGGCGTCTTGTGGACGTCGCGTTCGCGGATGCCGGGATACAGCTTGAAGCGCAGGCTCAGGCGCCACACCGCCCACGTCAGGACGAACGTGACCACCGCGGTGAACAGCACCAGCAGGAGGTACTGCTTCACGCGGCACCGCCGGATTCGTCCTCGACGTCCGGCTCCAGCAGATCGCCGAGCACGTCGCGCAGCCGCTCCCGTGGCACGGCACCCTCGCGCAGCACGCGCACGAGCGGCTCGTCGCCACCCACCAGGCGCGTGGCATCCACGATCGTCGACGCGATGCCGGTGTGGCTCGGCCCGTCGTCCAGGTACACCCCGACCGACTCTCCCAGCATGTCGCGCGCCTCGTCGATCGTGACCGCCGCCGGCGCTCCGGTGCGGTTGGCGCTGGAGACCGCCAGCGGCCCGGTCTCCTCCAGCAGCTCCAGGGCGATCCGGTGCGCGGGCATGCGCACCGCGACCGTGCCCCGGGTCTCCCCCAGATCCCACGACAGCGACGGCTGCGAGGGCAGGACGATCGTGAGCCCGCCGGGCCAGAATGCCTCCACGAGGCGCTCGACCGGTTCGGGGACGTCGGCCACGAGCGCGCGGAGCGTGCTCACCCCGGCCACCAGCACCGGCGGCGGCTGCTGTCGCCCACGGCCTTTCGCAGCCAGCAGGCCCGCGACCGCGCGGGCGTTGAAGGCGTCGGCGGCGATGCCGTACACCGTGTCGGTGGGCAGCACGACCAGTTCGCCGCGGCTCAGCGTCTGGCGTGCGTGACGCATGCCGGAGAGCAGCTGGGCCTCGTCACGGCAGTCGTAAACGGGTGACATGTCCCGCCCAGTCTACGTGCGGCGCCTGCGACTCCCGCGAGAGCCGCCGCCGGGCTCACGGGCGCAGCGCCGTGGTGGCCCGGTCGCGCATCGTCAAGTCGGGGTGCGTCGCAGCCGCGCGCCATCCGTCGGCCGTCAGCAGCTCGCGGATCGCCGCGCCCTGCCATTCGCCGTGCTCGATCACGATGACACCGCCCGGATGCGCCAGCCGCAGCCCCACGCGGCTGAGCACGCGCACGACGTCCAGCCCGTCGGGGCCGCCGTACAGCGCTGCGGGCGGGTCGAAGAGTCGCACCTCGGGATCACGCGGGATCGCCCCGTCGGGCACGTACGGCGGGTTGGACGCCACGACCGACACGGTGCCGTCGAGGTCACCGAAGGCGTCGGCCAGGTCTGCCCGCACCACCGTGAGGTTCGCAGCCCCCACGCGCCGGGCGTTCTCCGTCGCCCACACGAACGCGTCGGCGGACTTCTCCGCCGCGTACACGCGCGCGTGCGGCACCTCGGTGGCCATCGCCAGGGCGATCGCCCCGCTGCCGGTGCCGAGGTCCACCGCGACCGGCTCCGCCCCTGCGGCGGCGGCCAGGGCGTCGATGGCCAGCTGGGCGACCATCTCCGTCTCCGGCCGCGGCACGAACACCCCCGGCCCCACGGCCAGCTCGAGGTGACGGAACGGCGCGCGCCCGGTCAGGTGCTGCAGCGGCACACGCGCGCACCGGCGCTGCACGAGATCCTCCAGCGCGGCCGCGGACTCCGCATCCATGCCGTCTCCGCGGATGGCGGCGGCCTGCACCGCGCCGCGACCGGCGCCCAGCACGTGCGCGGCGAGCAGTTCGGCGTCGACGTCGGGGTCGGGAACGCCGGCGGCGGCGAGGCGTGCGGTGGCGTCGCGGACGAGGGCGGCGACGGACGCGGCGGCGGGTGCGGGCATGGGTGCGACCAGCCTACGACCCGCCCAACCGCACGCGTCACACTCGGGCGGGGCCCAGGCGGCCCTCGGTAGGCTGGGAACCCACCGTCCGACGGCGAAAGGCCCGCCATGCCCGGCATCCACCCCGACATCACGTCCGCGTTCGGCGACACTCCGCTCGTGCGCCTGAACCGCGTCGCCGAGGGGGTGGACGCCAACATCCTCGCGAAGCTCGAGTTCTACAACCCCGCCGGCAGCGTCAAGGACCGCCTGGGGATCGCGATCGTGGATGCCGCGGAGGCCTCCGGCGAGCTGAAGCCCGGCGGCACGATCGTGGAGTCCACGAGCGGCAACACCGGCATCGCCCTGGCGATGGTGGGCGCGGCGCGCGGCTACCGCGTCATCCTCACGATGCCCGCATCCATGTCCAAGGAGCGGCGCGCGCTGCTCAAGGCGTTCGGCGCCGAGGTCGTGCTGACCGACCCGACCAAGGGCATGTCGTACGCGGTGGACGAGGCCAAGCGCATCGTGTCGGAGACGCCGGGGGCGGTGTGGGCGCGTCAGTTCGAGAACGAGGCGAACCCCGAGGTCCACCGCAGGACCACGGCCGAGGAGATCCTCCGCGACACCGACGGCAAGGTCGACTACTTCGTCGCCGGCATCGGCACCGGCGGGACCATCACGGGCGTCGGCCAGGTGCTCAAGGAACGCGTGCCGGGCGTGCAGGTCGTCGCCGTCGAGCCGTCGGACTCCCCCGTGCTCAGCAAGGGGCACCCCGGCCCGCACAAGATCCAGGGCATCGGGCCGAACTTCGTCCCCGCCATCCTCGACCGCGCCGTGATCGACGAGGTCATCGACGTCGAGTTCGACGACGCGATCCGTCTCGCCCGTGACACGGCCACCAAGGACGGCATCCTCGTGGGGATGTCCAGCGGCGCGGCCATCTGGGCGGCGCTGGAGATCGCCAAGCGCCCGGAGGCGGCGGGGAAGAACATCGTCGTGATCATCCCCTCCTTCGGCGAGCGGTACCTCTCCACCGCTCTGTACGAGCACCTGCGCGAGGACTGAGTGGGCCCCCTCCCGCGCCTGCGCGAAGACATCGCCGCTGCCAAGCTCCGCGACCCCGCCGCCCGCGGCACCCTCGAACTGGTCCTGCTGTACTCGGGGCTGCACGCCGTGTGGGCCCACCGCGTGAGCCACCGGCTGTGGCGACGGGGCTTCCGCTTCCCCGCGCGGCTGCTGTCGCAGCTGACGCGATGGCTCACCGGCGTGGAGATCCACCCCGGCGCCGTCATCGGGCGGCGCCTGTTCATCGATCACGGGATGGGCGTGGTGATCGGCGAGACGGCCGAGGTGGGCGATGACGTGCTGATCTACCACGGCGTGACCCTCGGGGGTCGTCAGCGTGAGGGCGGCAAGCGCCATCCCACGCTCGGTGACGGCGTGGCCGTCGGCGCCGGTGCGAAGATCCTCGGCCCCATCACGATCGGCGATCGCACCGTGGTGGGCGCCAACGCGGTCGTGACCAAGGATGCGCCGGCGGACTCCGTGCTCGTGGGCGTCCCGGCCACGCCGCGGGCGCGCCGCGTGGGCGAGGACACCCGGGCCGTGCTCACCGCCCCCGAGTACTCGATCTAGACCCCCTCCCGGGCGACTCGGTCTCCACCTCGCGCACAACGGCGGGGATTCCCCGCGACACGCCGCGCCCACACCATCCGCCCCGGCGCGTCGCCCGCGATCCCCGCCGTTGTGCGGGACGGCGCACGGAGCATTCGCGACACCCCGCGCCGCAGCATCCGCCACGGCCCGTCCTCGACCTCGCGCACAACGGCGGGGATCCTGCGCGACACGCCGCGCCCGCACCACCGCCCCCGCGCGTCGCCCGCGATCCCCGCCGTTGTGCGTGACGGAGCGACGGCGCGACGACGGGACGGCGGGACGGGCGGCGGGGTGGGCGAGGTGGCTACGCTCGGGAGGATGAGCGCGTTGCACGAGCTGTCGGCGGTCGAACTGGCCGGACTGCTGCGGCGCCGCGAGGTCTCCGCCGCGGAGGTCACCGCGCACTACCTGGCGCGGATCGCCGCGCACGCCGGTCTGGGCGCGTTCGCCGAGGTCACCGCGGATGCCGCGCTGCAGCGCGCCCGCGCGCTCGACGCCGGGCCGCCGGCCGGGCCGCTGTGGGGGCTGCCGCACGCCGACAAGGACCTCGTCGCCCGCGCGGGGGTCCCCACGCGGTACGGCTCGCTCTCGCGCGCCGGCCTCGTCCCCGCCGCATCCGACCCCCTCGCCGCGGCCCTCGACACCGCCGGCGTGGTGAATGTCGGCAAGACGGCCACAAGCGAGTTCGGACTCACCGGCTACACCGAGCCGCGCACCGCTCCCCCCGCACGCGACCCCTGGAACCCCGCGCACGGCGCGGGCGGGTCCAGCGGCGGAGCCGCCGTGGCGGTGGCGGCACGGATGCTGCCCCTTGCCGTCGCCTCCGACGGGGGCGGGTCGATCCGCATCCCGGCGGCCACCGTGGGCGTCGTCGGACTCAAGCCCTCGCGGGGGCGGCTGCCGATCGGATCGGGGTTCGACGCGCCCGACGGGCTCGCCGTCACCGGCCCGGTGGCCCGCAGCGCCGAGGATGCCGCGTTCCTCCTGGACGCCCTGGTCGGGCTCGCGTCCTTCCGCTACGCCACCGCCGCACCCGGGTCCGGTCCGTTCCTGGACGCGGCCCGGCGCGAACGGGGCCTCGCCCGCATCGGCGTGACGACGGTATCGCCGTGGGACGGGGATGAGCGCATCGTGCTCGACGAGGACACCCGCACGGCGGTGGAGACCGCCGCGGAGTGGCTCACCGGCGACGGGCACAGCGTCGAGGACGCGGTCTGGCGCCCGCACGGCTACGCCTCACTGTTCCGCATCCTCTGGCGCGCGAGTGCCGCGCGCATTCCGCTTTCGGAGACCGACCTCGCCGTCGTCGAGCCGCTCACGGCGTGGCTCGTGCGCGAAGGGCGCGGGCTCAGCGCAACCGACCTGCTCGGCGGGCTCACCGCCGCCCGCGTCTTCGAACGCGAGACGATCGAAGCGTTCGCGCCGTTCGACGCGGTGCTCATGCCGGCGCTGGCGCAGTCGCCGCGTCCGGTGGGCTGGTACGACGGGCACGACCCCGAGCGCACGTTCGCGCTGCAGGTGGAGTACGCGCCCTACTCGAGCTTCGTCAACGTCGCGGGGCTGCCGGCCCTCACCGTGCCGGTGGCCTCCGACGCGTCCGGGCACCCCGTCTCGGTGCAGCTGGTGGGGCGCCCCGGCGGCGAGGCTGGGCTGCTTTCTCTCGCGGCGCAGCTGGAGCGGCACCGCGGGCCGCTGCCGCATCCGCCGACCGGCTGACGGCCGGGTCAGGCGTCGCCGGCGAGTGCGGCGAGGCGCTCTTCCTCGTCCGTCGCGATGAGCGAGGCGATCACCGGCTCCAGGGCGCCGTCCATGACCTGGTCGAGGTTGTAGGCCTTGTACCCGGTGCGGTGGTCGGCGATGCGGTTCTCCGGGAAGTTGTAGGTGCGGATGCGCTCGGAGCGGTCCATGCCGCGGATCTGCGACCTGCGGGCGTCGGATGCTGCCGCATCCTGCTCCTCCTGCTGCTTCGCGAGCAGCCGGGCGCGCAGCACGCGCATGCCGGCTTCGCGGTTCTGCAGTTGCGACTTCTCGTTCTGCATCGACACGACGATGCCGGTGGGGACGTGCGTGATCCGCACGGCGGAGTCCGTCGTGTTGACCGACTGCCCGCCCGGTCCGGACGAGCGGAAGACGTCGATCTTCAGGTCGTTCGGGTCGATCTGGATCTCTTCGGGCTCGTCGACCTCGGGGAAGACCAGGACACCCGTCGTGGAGGTGTGGATGCGCCCCTGCGACTCCGTCGCCGGCACGCGCTGCACGCGATGAACGCCGCCCTCGTACTTCAGGTGCGCCCACACGCCCTGCGCGGGATCGGTCGAGGATCCCTTGATCGCGACCTGCACGTCCTTGTAGCCGCCCAGGTCGGATTCGTTGCGCTCGAGCAGCTCGGTCTTCCAGCCTTTCGACGCGGCGTACTGCAGGTACATGCGCAGCAGGTCGGCGGCGAACAGCGCCGACTCGGCGCCGCCCTCCCCCGCCTTGATCTCCATGATCACGTCGCGGGCGTCGTCGGGGTCGCGCGGGATGAGCAGACGGCGCAGCCGCTCGTGCGTCTCCGCCGCCCGTGCCTCCAGCCCGGGCACCTCCTCGGCGAACGCGGCGTCCTCACGGGCGAGCTCGCGCGCCGCCGTCAGATCCTCGGATGCGGCGAGCCAGTCCTCGTGCGCCTTCACGATGCGCGAGAGCTCCGCGTACCGCCGGTTCACGCGCTTGGCGCGGGCGGCATCGGCGTGCACCGCGGGGTCGGAGAGCTCCTCCTGCACCGCGCGGTGCTCGTCGATGAGCGCCTCGACCGAGGCGAACATGCCGGTCTCGGACACGTCCGGTCAGCGGATGCTGTTGTCGTGCCCGTGTGCGCCGCCCGCGCCGTGCGCGGGAGCGGGGATCGACTTCTGCATCTGCACGAGGAACTCGACGTTGGACTGCGTCTCCTTCAGCTTGCCGAGGACGACCTCCAGTGCCTGCTGGGTGTCCAGGCCCGCGAGGGCGCGGCGCAGCTTCCACGTGATCTTGACCTCGTCGGGCGAGAGGAGCATCTCCTCGCGCCGCGTGCTGGAGGCGTTGACATCCACCGCGGGGAAGATGCGCTTGTCGGCCAGCTGGCGGCTCAGGCGCAGTTCGCTGTTGCCGGTGCCCTTGAACTCCTCGAAGATGACGTCGTCCATCTTCGACCCGGTCTCCACGAGCGCGGTCGCGAGGATCGTGAGCGATCCGCCGTTCTCGATGTTGCGCGCGGCGCCGAAGAAGCGCTTGGGCGGATACAGCGCAGATGCGTCGACGCCGCCGGTGAGCACACGACCCGACGTCGGGGCCGAGATGTTGTAGGCACGGCCCAGGCGCGTGATCGAATCCAGCAGCACGACCACGTCGCGGCCGAGCTCGACGAGGCGCTTGGCGCGCTCGATCGCGAGTTCGGCGACGGTGGTGTGGTCTTCGGCGGGACGGTCGAAGGTGGATGCCACGACCTCGCCGCGCACGGTGCGCTGCATGTCGGTGACTTCTTCCGGCCGCTCGTCGACGAGCACGACCATGAGGTGGACCTCGGGGTTGTTCTGCGCGATGGCGTTGGCGATCTGCTGCAGCACGATCGTCTTGCCGGCCTTGGGCGGGGCGACGATGAGGCCGCGCTGACCCTTGCCGATGGGAGCGACGAGGTCGATGATGCGCTGCGTCAGCTTCTCCGGGGCCGTCTCCAGGCGGAGGCGGTCCTGCGGGTACAGCGGCGTGAGGTTGCCGAACTCCACGCGCGTGGCGGCATCCTCGATCGACAGGCCGTTGATCGCGTCGACCTTGACCAGCGCGTTGTACTTCTGCCGGCCCGACTGCTCGCCCTCGCGAGGCTGCTTGATGGCGCCGACGACGGCGTCGCCCTTGCGCAGGTTGTACTTCTTCACCTGGCCGAGGGAGACGTAGACGTCGCTCGGTCCGGGCAGGTAGCCGGTGGTGCGCACGAACGCGTAGTTGTCGAGCACGTCCAGGATGCCGGCGATCGGGATGAGGACGTCGTCCTCGGTGATCTCGGTGTCGAACTCGTCAGTGGGGGTCTGACCGCCGCGGCGCTTGTTGCGCTGACGGTTGCGGCCGCCGCCCTGCTGCTCTCCATCGGCCTCCGCCGCGGGCTGCTGCTTCTCGGGCTGCTGGCGCTCGGGCTGCTGACGCTCGCTCTGCTGACGCTCGTTCTGCTGACGCTCGTTCTGCTGACGCTCGTTCTGCTGCTTCTCGGGCTGCTTGTCGCCCTCGCCGTTGCCGCCGCGGTTGCGGTTGCGGTTCCGGTTGCGGTTGCGGTTGCGACCGGAGGACGCGCCCTCCTCGCCGGACTCGTCGTTCGACCCGGACTCGGCCTGCGGCGCGTCGGCCTGGGCCTCGGCTGCGGGCTCCGGGGTCTGGGCAGCGCTCTCGGAAGACGCGCGACGGCGTCCACCCCTGGCGCGTGCGCCTTCGGCGGCCGGCGCCTCAGCGGCGGCAGGCGCCTCAGCGGCGGCAGGCGCCTCAGCGGCGGCGGGCACCTCAGTGGCGGCAGGCGCGTCGGCGGTGGGCGCCTCAGCAGCAGGTGCTTCAGCGGCAGGCGCCTCAGCGGTGGGCGCCTCAGCGGTGGGCGCCTCAGCGGCAGGGGCGTCGGCGGTGGCAGCGTCGGCTGCCACGGCGGGCGCCTCGTCGGCCGGTGCGTCGGCGGGGATGTCGGTGCTCTTGGCGCGGCGCGGCGCGCGCTTGCGCGGGGCCTTCGCGGGCTTCTCAGCGGCGGCGGGCGGCGCGTCTTCGGCGGCGGGCGCCTCGGCGGCAGGCGCAGCCTCGGACGGGGCAGCCTCGGACGGGGCGACCTCGGCGGCAGGCGCCTCGTCGACCGGGGTCGCATCGACCGCGTCGGCGGCGACCTCCTCGGCCGGCGCGGCCTGGCCGGTGGCAGCGGACTGCGCGGCGGTGTCGGTGGTCTCAGCCGCAGCAGAGACGGTGTCTTCGGTGTTCGCCGCGTCGTCCGAAGACGCGTCGACACCCTGGATCTCGGAGATGGACTCCACGAGTACTCCCTTGTGAAACGGATGATCAAGCCGCAGCCGACGCCGGAAGAGACAGGCATCGATGCTCCGCGCGATTCGCTGGCCGGAAGGGCCGATTCGGGTTGCGGGTGCGTGCGGTGGTGGTTCGCAGATTTGCGCCGGAGGCCAGAGTCACGTGGTTACGTGGAACCCTCCGAATACTCCTTCACTGTACCACCCCTGACGTCGACGGCGAGCATGTGCGCCTCCCACGGGGTGTCGACCAGCGATGCCGCCAACTCGGCCGCCTCGAGGCGGCGACCGGGGCCGTCGGCGAGCACGAGCACGCTGGGCCCGGCGCCGGAGACGACCGCCGCGAAACCCTGGGCGCGCAGCGCGCGCACGAGCCGGTCGGTCTCGGGCATCGCCTGCGCGCGATAGCTCTGGTGCAGCTTGTCCTCGGTGGCGGCCATGAGCAGCTCGGGACTCTGGGTGAGGGCCGCGATCAGCAGCGCCGAGCGCGACACGTTGAACACCGCGTCCTCGCGCGGCACCTGCAGCGGCTGGAGGCTCCGGGCGACCTGGGTCGACATCGTGAACTCCGGCACGAGCACGAGCGGTGCGACGCCGCGATGGACGATCAGCTGCTTGTGCTGCGGTCCGGTCTCATCCATCCACGCGATCGTGAGGCCGCCGAACAGCGCGGGCGCGACGTTGTCGGGATGCCCCTCCATCTCGGTGGCCAGGCGCAGCAGCGTGTCGGGTCCGAACTCGACGTCGCCGGCCAGCAGCCCCTTCGCCGCGAGGAGTCCGGAGACGACGGCCGCCCCGGAGGAGCCCATGCCCCGCCCGTGCGGGATGACGTTGCGCGCTTCCAGGCGCACGCCGGGAAGCGTGCGTCCGACCGAGGCGTAGGCGTGCGCCATCGCGCGCACGACGAGGTTCGAGCCGTCGCGCGGCACGTCGGCGGCGCCCTCCCCCGTGACCTCGATGTCGAGCTGGTCGTCGCCCCGCTCGGTGACGACCAGCTCGTCGTAGACGCTCAGGGCGAGGCCGAGGGTGTCGAACCCGGGGCCCAGGTTGGCGCTGGTGGCGGGCACCCGCACCAGCACGCGACGCCCTTCGCTCATGCCGAGGCCGGAACGAGGTCCAGGACGGCGGCGACCTCGCTGGTGGCCGCGTCGACGACGGTGGGCTCGACGGAGCTGCCGTCGGCATTGCGCAGCGCCCACTGCGGGTCTTTCAGGCCGTGGCCGGTCACGGTCAGCACGACGCGCGCCCCGCGGGGCACGATGCCGGCCGCCGCACGGTCGAGGAGCCCGGCGACGCTGATGGCCGAGGCCGGCTCGACGAAGATGCCCACCTCGGCGGCGAGCAGCTTCTGGGCGGCGAGGATGCGGTCGTCCTCGATCGCGCCGAAGTATCCGTCGGTCGCGTCCCTGGCCTCCAGGGCCAGCTCCCACGACGCCGGGTTGCCGATGCGGATGGCACTGGCGACGGTCTCGGGCGCGCGGACGATCTCGCCGCGCACGAGCGGGGCGCTGCCGGCGGCCTGGAAGCCGAACATGCGGGGCACGCGCGTGGCGACACCGCGCTCGGCCTCCTCGCGGTAGCCGCGCGAGTACGCGGTGTAGTTGCCGGCATTGCCGACGGGGATGAAGTGGAAATCGGGCGCATCCCCGAGAGTCTCCACGATCTCGTACGCGGCGGATTTCTGTCCGTCGATCCGGTCGGGGTTGACGGAGTTCACCAGGTGCACGGGGTAGTGGTCGGCGAGCTCCCGGGCGATCTCGAGGCAGTCGTCGAAGTTGCCGCGCACCTGGATGAGGCGGCCGTTGTGGGCCACCGCCTGACTCAGCTTGCCCATCGCGATCTTGCCCTCGGGCACGAGCACGGCCGCAGTGATCCCGGCGTGCGCGGCGTAGGCGGCGGCGGACGCGGAGGTGTTGCCCGTGGAGGCGCAGATGACGGCTTTGGCCCCGTGCTCCACCGCACGGGAGAGCGCGACGGTCATGCCGCGGTCCTTGAACGACCCGGTGGGGTTCATGCCCTCGTACTTCACCCACACGTCGGCGCCGGTGCGGCGCGAGAGCGCGGGGGCGGGAAGCAGGGGCGTGCCCCCTCGCCGAGGGTGACCACCGTCGAGGCGTCGGTGACGCCCAGCCGATCGGCGTATTCGCGGAGGACTCCGCGCCAGACGTGTGCCATGTCAGTCTCCTTCCACGCGCAGCACCGAGACGACGCGCTCGACGACGTCGCTCTCGGCCAGCCGCGCGACGGTGTCGCTCAGGTGCTGTTCGCGTGCTCGGTGGGTGCCGATGACCAGTCGCGCCATCGGGATCGCAGGGGCGGATGCGGCCGCCGGAGCATCCGCGGGGGTAACGGGCGAACCGGGTGCCGGCTCGATGACGGTCTGCTCGACGGTGGCGATCGACACGTGGCCGTCGCTGAGGATCCCCGCGACGGTGGCGAGCACGCCCGGGCGGTCGTCGACTTCGAGCGTGATCTGGTAGCGCGTCGTGACGCGCCCGATCGGCGCGACGGCGAGGTTGGCGCGCGTGGATTCGCCCACGCCCTTGCCCCCGGCGATGTGCCGCCGAGCCGCCGAGACGACATCGCCCAGGACGGCGGAGGCCGTCTGCACTCCCCCGGCGCCGGCGCCGTAGAACATCAGGTCGCCGGCGGCTTCGGCCTGCACGAACACGGCGTTGTTCGCGCCGTGGACGCTCGCGAGCGGGTGGGCGCGGTCGACGAGGGCCGGGTACACGCGCACCGAGATCGATTCGCCCGTGTCGTCGTCGCCGGGCAGGCGCTCGCACACGGCGAGGAGCTTGATGACGTACCCGGCGTGGCGGGCGGCGTCGATCATGTCCTTGTCGATCGCGGTGATGCCCTCGCGGTGCACCTTGTCCAGCGGCACGGTGGTGTGGAAGGCGAGGCTCGCGAGGATCGCGGCCTTCTGCGCGGCGTCGTAGCCTTCGACGTCTGCCGTGGGATCCGCCTCGGCGAAGCCCAGGGCCTGCGCCTGCGCGAGCACGTCGGCGAACTCGGCGCCCTCGGCGTCCATGCGGTCCAGGATGTAGTTCGTCGTGCCGTTGACGATGCCCATGATGCGCTGCACGCGGTCGCCGGCGAGCGAGTCGCGCAGGGGGCGGATGATGGGGATCGCCCCGGCGGCGGCGGCTTCGTAGTAGACCTGCGCCCCGACCTGGTCGGCGGCGTCGAAGATCTCCGGGCCGTGCGTTGCCAGCAGCGCCTTGTTCGCCGTCACGACATCGGCCCCGGCGTTGATCGCCTGGAGCAGGTTCGTGCGCGCGGGCTCGATGCCGCCCATGAGCTCGATCACGATGTCCGAACCCACCAGGAGCGGTTCGGGGTCGGTCGTGAGCAGTTCGCGCGGAAGCTCGACGTCGCGGGTCGCGTCGAGGTCGCGCACGGCGATCCCGACGAGCTCCAGCGTCGCTCCGGCACGGTCGGCGAGTTCGTCGGCATGGCGCAGCAGCAGAGCCGCGACCTGCGAGCCCACGGCGCCGGCTCCCAGGAGAGCGACGCGCAGACGGCGATAGTCGGTCATGCGTTCCCTTCGTTCGGCCCCGCGCCCGTGTCGCGGGCGAGGAGGTCGGCGACGGTCTCCCGTCGGACGAGCACGCGCGCCCGGCCGTCGCGCACGGCGACGACCGGCAGGCGCGGCGTGTAGTTGTAGGTGCCGGCCAGCGAGAAGCAGTAGGCGCCGGTGGCGGGCACGGCCAGCAGGTCGCCCGGCGTGACGTCGCCGGGCAGGTACTCGGCGTCCACGACGACGTCGCCGGATTCGCAGTGGTGCCCCACGACGCGCACGAGCGCAGGGGCGGCGTCGCTGACGCGGGAGGCCAGTCGTGCGGAGTACTGCGCACCGTACAGCGCGGTCCGGGCGTTGTCGCTCATCCCCCCGTCGACGCTGACGTAGAGGCGCTCGAGGTCCGCGGTCACCTGCACCGGCTTGACGGTGCCGACCTCGTACAGCGTGACACCCGCCTGGCCCACGATCGCCCGGCCTGGTTCGAAGGCGAGCTCGGGCAGAGGGATGCCGCGCACCGCGCACTCGTCGGCCACGGCGTCGATGATGCCCACCGCCACCTGCTCGAGGGGACGCGGGTCGTCGGCGGAGGTGTAGGCGATGCCGAAGCCGCCGCCGAGGTTGAGCAGGGGGATGTCGCCGCCGTGGAGCAGCTCGGCGTGGAGGTCGACCAGCCGCGCGGCGGAGGCGATGAAGCCGTCGGCGTCGAAGATCTGCGACCCGATGTGGGCGTGCAGTCCCACGAACCGCAGCCCCGGCAGCTCCCGGATCCGCGCGACGGCGGCCGGGACGTCGTCGAGGGCGAAACCGAACTTCTGGTCCTCGTGGGCGGTGGCCAGGAACGCGTGCGTCTCGGCGTGGACGCCCGTGCGCACCCGCACGAGCACCGACTGGACGGCGTCACGGCGCTCGGCGATGGCCGAGAGCCGCTCGATCTCGATGTCGCTGTCGACGATGACGGTGCCCACACCCACCTCGACGGCACGCTCGAGCGCGGCAGGGGATTTGTTGTTCCCGTGGAACCCCAGCAGGGCCGGCTCGGCGCCGGCGGCGAGGGCGACCTCGAGTTCGCCCGCGCTGCAGACATCCACCCGCAGCCCCTCTTCGGTGACCCACCGCACGACGTCCGTGGTCAGCAGCGCCTTGCCGGCGTAATAGACGCGTGCCCGGCCGCCGTGCGCTGCCGCGGCGTCCCCGAACGCGGTCAGCGCCCGCCGGGCGTGCGCGCGCACCTCCGATTCGTCCATGACGTACAGGGGCGTGCCGTAGTCGGCGGCGAGTTCGCGCGCGGAGACCCCGCCGATGTGCAGTGCACCGTCGTCGTCGCGGCGTGCGGAGTCGGGCCAGATCGCCGGGCTCAGGTCGTTGGCATCCGCCGGCGTGCGCAGGCCATCGGGTACCGGCGAGGCAGAGTGCGAGGCGGACACGGGCAGGACCAATCGGGTGGATGCGGCGGTGCAGTCGGCCGCGGGAGGCAGCGGGTGCCGCGGCGGAGACGATCACACCGGGCAGTGCTTGCAGTCTAGCGGGACGCCCGCGGCGCCTGCGCGGGCGTCACGGGCAGGAGCCGGCGGCGCGCAGGTCGGGATCGATCACGAGGGCGCCGTCGATGTCGAAGCCGGCCACGAGCGTGTCGCCGTCGACCTGCACCGAGGTGAGGGTGAGGGCGGCGGGCAGGTGCTCGGCGATGCACACGTCCCACGTGCGCAGCACCGCGTCGGCCACGCCACCGAACTGCGCGCGCAGGGCGTCGGCGTCCACATCCGTCTCCCCGAGCGTGAACCGCGTCGGAGTCAGGGTGAGGTCGCCCTCGGCGGCGCCGGGCAGCAGCGCCACGCCGATCGGGAAGGCGGCGCCGAACACCGACAGCTCGGTGCCGATCGTGAGGTCGGGGGCGGCGATGCCGAGGGTGTCGGCGGGGAATCCGTCGATCGTGGCGAGGAGGGATCGGAGCTGTTCCTCGTCCAGGCGCACCGTGGCCGTGCCGGGCCCGGCGGCGGCATCGGCGGACAGCGGCACCTCGGTGAGAGCGACGTGCACGTCGCCGGTGACCGGTCCCAGTGCGACGTCGTCGGAGGCCACGGTGATCCGATCCAGCCGGCCCGACAGCAGCTGCGGCAGCACGAGGCCGTCCACCTCGACGTCGACCTCCTGGTCGGCGGGGAGGTCCAGCTGCGTCACGACGATCTGCCGCACGCCGGTCTGCACGGCACCGCGGGCCAGCGCCTCGGCGCCGACGGCCGCCGCCGCGACGAGGGCCAGGACGATCACGAGCGTGACGATCCACGGCCACCTGCGCGACCGGCGCCGCGGCCGCTGCTCTTCCGCCGGGAAGGGCAGCGTCGGCGCCGCGTCGCCCATCGTCACATCCGCTCGGGCGCGCTGACCCCGAGCAGGTCGAGCCCGTTGCGCAGCACCTGACCGGTGGCGTCGTTGAGCCACAGGCGCGTGCGGTGCACCGCCTCCACCGGCTGGTCGCCGAGGGGGATGACGCGGCAGTTGTCGTACCACCGGTGGTACAGGCCGGCGAGCTCCTCGAGGTAGCGGGCCACGCGGTGCGGCTCGCGCACCTCGGCGGCGAAGGCGACGGTGCGCGGGAACTCCTGCAGCGCGCCCAGCAGCGCCGACTCCGTCTCGTGCACGAGCAGCTCGGGCGCGAACTCCGAGCGGTCAACGCCCGAGTCGGCGGCGTTGCGCGCGACGTTGTGCGTGCGCGCATGCGCGTACTGCACGTAGAACACCGGGTTGTCGTTCGTCCGCTTCTGCAGGATCTCGGGGTCCAGCGTGAGCGGTGAGTCGGCGGGGTAGCGCCCCAGCGAATACCGCAGGGCGTCGGTGCCCAGCCACTCGCGCAGGTCGTCGAGCTCGATGATGTTGCCGGCGCGCTTGGACAAGCGCGCGCCGTTGATCGAGACGAGCTGGCCGATCAGCACCTCGATGTCCGCGTCGGGATCGTCTCCGGCGGCACCGGCGAGCGCCTTGAGACGGTGCACGTAGCCGTGATGGTCGGCCCCCAGGAGGTAGATCTTGTGCGCGAAGCCGCGGTCGCCCTTGTTGAGGTAGTACGCCGCGTCGGCGGCGAAATAGGTGTACACCCCGTTGGCCCGGCGGATGACGCGATCTTTGTCGTCGCCGAAGTCGGTCGTGCGCACCCACACCGCGCCGTCCTGGTCGAACACGTGCCCCTGCGCGCGCAGGCGGTCCACGGCCTCGTCGACGAGGCTCGGCCCGCCGCTGGGCGGTGCGGCGTGCAGCTCGCGCTCGGAGAACCAGACGTCGAAGTGCACGTTGAACGCCTCCAGCGAGGCCTGGATCTCACCGAGCTGGAATCGGTAGGCGAGGTCGCGCGCGAGGACCAGCTGCTCGTCGGCGGGAAGCTCGGCGAGGTCGGGTCGCGCCGCGAGCACGCGGCGGCCGAGCTCATCGATGTACGCGCCGGCGTATCCGTCCTCCGGCGTGGGGGCGCCCAGCGCCGCAGCCAGCACGGATGCGCCGAACCGGTCCATCTGTGCGCCGGCGTCGTTGATGTAGAACTCCCGCACCAGCGTCGCTCCGCTGGCCAGCAGCAGGCGCGCGATGGCGTCGCCGAGGGCGGCCCAGCGGGTGTGACCGATGTGCAGCGGCCCGGTGGGATTGGCGCTGACGAACTCGAGGTTGATGGTGTTCCCGCGCTGGGAGTCGTTGCTGCCGAAGGCGGCGCCGGCCTCGACGATCGTCTTGGCCAGCGCTCCGGCGGCGGCGGCGTCCAGGCGGATGTTGATGAAGCCGGGGCCGGCCACCTCGACGCTCGCGATGCCCTCGACCGCGGTGAGGGCGTCGGCGACCTCGGCTGCCAGTTCCCGGGGGTTGGCGCCGGTCTTCTTGGCGAGCTTGAGGGCGGCGTTGGAGGCCCAGTCGCCGTGATCGCGGTTCTTGGGCCGTTCCAGGGGCAGGTCGGCGGCGGTGAGCCCGGCGCTGGATCCTTCGCGTCGCGCCTCCGCGATGGGCGTCAGGACGGCGAGCAGGGCGGCGGAGAGGGCATCAGGATCCATAGCCATCTCATCCTAGGGTCGCGCGCCGTGAGGCCACCGAGAGCGGGCCGGGCCGCGGGGGCGGAGCGAGCGGTCCGCCGGTCCCCCGACGGCGGACCGCTCATTTCCCCCTCGATCACGAGGACCGATGACGAAAGGCTGTCAGGGCACCCGCAACGCCAGCGCAAGACCAGCGCAAGAGTTCTTCAAGAATCCCCCGGCACGCGCGTCGGCGCGTCAGGCGATCGACACCAGGGCGACGTGATCGTCGGGCTCGGCGGCGTCGGTGGATGCTTCGGCGGTGACGGTCATCCGCTCGAGGACGACGTTGCCGCCGTGGTAGCTGAGGAACGCGCAGTCCGCGGCATCCCGGCCCGTGGCGATGCGCACGAGCGAACGCCGGTCGGCCAGCCGGGTCGCGTCCACGACATACCAGGCGCCGTCGACGAACGCCTCCGCGACGGCGTGGAAGTCCATCGGCTCCAGCCCCGGCGCATAGCAGGCGGCATACCTGGCCGGAACGTCCATCGCCCGCAGCAGCGCGATCACTGCGTGCGCGTAGTCGCGGCACACGCCCTGACCCGTCTGCAGCGTCGTGACGGCGCTGTCGGTGCCCAGACTCAGCCCCGGCGTGTACGTGACGGCCGCCGACACGAATGCGGACACCGCCTGCACGAGCGCGACGCCCGCCAGCCCGCGGAACTGCCGGCGCGCCTGCGCGAACAGCTCGTCGGACTGGCAGTACCTGCTCGGCCGCAGATAGGTGATGTTCTCCAGCGCATCGTCGCCGCGCGGCGACGCGCGCCCCGTCACCGTCGCGGAGTACCGCACGTGAAGGGGTCCGGCCTCCGCCGTGAAGCGGTGCAGGCGGCTGCCGGCGCCGTCCACCAGCTCGGCGGCGGTGTACTGCCGGTCGCCCTGCGTGAACGCGAGGTGCTCGGTCAGCCCGGCGGCTTCGCGGGCGACCGTGATCTGGAAGATCAGGTCCACCGACGCCCCCAGATCGAGGTCGAGTTCGGCGGTCATCAGGCGCGGCACCGAGCAATCCTCGCATGCGGCCGGCAGCCGGCCGCGACACCGGAGGACGCCGCGGCAGGGCCATGCCTCCAGCGGTCGGACGCGTCGCGGCCACGGCGTGGGAATCGTTGCGCTCGGCATGGGCGGCATGGCTTAGGCTCTGCGCGTGAGCACCCCCGTCCCGCGCCGCCCGCGCCGTCCCCGGTGGCCGCTCGCCGTCCTCGCCGTGGCCGTGGCCGCGCTGTGCGCGCTGGCCGCCTGGCGCCCGTGGGCGCCGACCGGCGCGGCCGTGTCGGCCGGCGCGGACGCCGCGTCCGTCGTGGCGCCGGCGGCCCTCGCGCTGCCGGAGGATCCGCGCGTGCTGATCTTCGGCGATTCGTGGACCTACGGCTCGGCCGCATCCGACCCCACCCTCGGTTACGCGTACGTGCTGGGCCACGCCCTCGGGTGGGACACGGTCGTTGACGGCGTGCGCGGCAGCGGCTACCTCAAGCCCGGATGGGACGGCGGTTCGTTCGGCGAGCGCATCGCCGCACTGGACCCGGCGCTGGCTCCGGACCTCGTGATCCTGCAGGGTTCGATCAACGACCGACGCCTCCCCGCCGACGGATACCGGGACGCCGTCTCGGCCGGCTGGGACGCGCTGGCCGCACGGTTCCCCGCCGCCGTCATCGTGATCCTCGGGCCGGCGCCGCAGGTCCTGCCCGTGGAGGCGGCGACCGCCCGCATCGATGCCGATCTGTCCGCCCTCGCCGCCGCGCGCGGCTGGTGGTACATCTCCCCCATCGCCGAGGAGTGGGTCACACCGGCGAACTACCCGTCCGTCATCGACACCGGCGAGATCGGCCGCGATCACCCCTCGACGGCAGGACACGCGTACCTCGCCGAACGCGTGGCGAACGCTCTGACCGCGATGACCACGCCGGCCGACGTCGTCGCCGACGCGCCGGCGGATTCGACCTCCGACGGGGTGCTGGAGCCGGTCGGCCGCTGAGGGCGCGTCAGCCAGACTGCTGCATCCGGATCATGTTCCCGGCAGGGTCGCGGAACGCGCAGTCACGCAGCCCGTACGGCTGATCCGTGGGCTCCTGCACGACCTCAGCGCCGGCCTGCTCGAGCGCGGCGAAGGTCGCGTCCAGGTCGAAAGTGGCCAGGTTCACCCCGAAATAGCTGCCCTTGGCGACCAGTTCGAGCAGCAGGCGCTGCTCCTCGTCGGTGAGGCCGGGCGCGGCGGTGGGCGGTTGCAGGACGATGGCGGTGTCGGGCTGCCCGGCCGGCCCGACGGTGATCCACCGCATCCCGCCGTAGCCGACGTCGCCGCGGACGTCGAACCCGAGGACGTCGCGGTAGAACGCCAGGGAAGCATCGGGATCGGTGTGCGGAAGGAAAGAGGAGTGGATGGTGATGTCCATGCGCCTCACGCTACGGCCGAGGCCGCCCGCGCCGCTTCTCGATTCCTGACCGGTCTGGTGGCCTGCTTGGCCGTGCACGCGGGCATGCCGGCCGTCGCCCCCGCCGCCTGATCGCGGTAGAGGCTGGGCGGCATGCCCACGAGTTCGCTGAAGCGCGTGCTGAATGAGCCCAGGGAGGAGCAGCCCACCGCGAAGCACACCTCGGTGACGCTGAGGTCTCCGCGGCGCAGGAGTGCCATCGCTCGCTCGATCCGGCGGGTCATCAGGTACGCGTACGGCGACTCCCCGAACGCCGCCCGGAACGCGCGGCTCAGATGACCCGCCGACATGTGCACGTCGCGCGCGAGGGCCTCGACGCTCAGCGGCAGCGCGTACTCGCGGTCGATGCGGTCGCGCACGCGGCGGAGGAGCGCAAGGTCACGCGCTCGCTCGGGCGACAGGGCGACGCTCATGAGACCGATCGTGCCAGAGCACGGCGGAAGGCGCGAGGGCTCAGGTCTGCCGGCGGATGTAGCGCATGAGCCACGCGATGACGCCGAGGATCAGGAGCACCGCGCCGATCC
This sequence comes from Microbacterium lushaniae, assembly GCF_008727775.1. Lineage (NCBI taxonomy): Bacteria > Bacillati > Actinomycetota > Actinomycetes > Micrococcales > Microbacteriaceae > Microbacterium > Microbacterium lushaniae. The sequence goes on along the minus strand of NZ_CP044232.1, from coordinate 1,154,282 downwards.
ACAGGAGGAACTTCACCGCCTGGACGAAGATGCCCAGCAGCAGCAGGACGAGACCGACGAGGACAAGGACGACTGCGACTCCGACCATGCTCCCAGCCTCGCCGGTGCGCGCGCCGGCTCTCCAGGGGTTGACACCCGGCGGCCGAGCAGACAGGTCTACACCCGCGGCCGCCGCCGGGACAACCCCGGAGGCGGGCGCGGCGGCTCCACGTAGCGTCGGGAGAGAGGAGAGGAGACATCATGACGAACAACCCGCTGCCCCCCATCGTCCCGGGCGGGGAGGACTCCGCAGCCCAGGACGCCGACGTGGACGCGACCCGCACGGTCGACGGCGACGAGGTGCTGGATGAGGACGTCAACGACGACCTCGTCAACAGCGCCGACGCCGACGCGATCGCCGCCGACCAGGACGGAGAGAGCGCATGAGCACGCCCGAGGAGGAGCATCCGGCATCGGCTGAGCCGACGACGCCGTCGGGCGAGGAGGCCCCCACCGGCGATGACGCCCCCACCGGTGGCGATGAGGGCACCGAGAACGAACTCCACGCCGACAACGCCGTCGAGGAGGACATGCTGCGCTCGTTCGATCCCGGCGCGCCCTCAGCGTGACCGGTGGCCCGGCGTCACGCCAATCCTGAGACCGTCAGCCCCAGCCACTCCCCCAGGTCGGCGATCTCGGCCCGGACCATCTCGTCCTCCTCCGACTCGAAGGGGAGGAACTCGTGCACGGCGTTGACCTGCAGCACGCCGCCGGCCCGATCCACCTCCGCGTCCAGCATCCCCACGAAACGGTCACCGAGCAGGATCGGATGCGCGAAGTAGCCGTAACGGCGCTGCGGCTTCGGCTTGAACTGTTCGAGCACGTACGCGAATCCGAACACGTCCTTCAGCCTCGGGCGGTCGAACAGCACGCTGTCGTAGGGGTTGAGCAGCGCCACGCGCCCGCCCGCGTCGTCGTCGAGCGCGGCGACGGCCTCCGGGTCGACGCGCCATCCCGTGCGCATTCCTTCGATCACGGCCGGCTCGCCGGCATCGCCGACGCGCGTCCACGGTGACTTCTGCTTGGCCAGACCCGCCGCCTGCAGGCGGCGTTCGTGGCGCAGGTACTCGGCCTCGTCGTCGGCGTACTCGGGCAGATCGGACGGATACACGCGTTCGGCGAGGTCCCACCGGCGGTGCCGGCCCTCCCGTCCGCTGACGGCCACGACGCCCTGGCGCATGAGGAATTCCAGCATGTGCGGCACGGCATTGGTGCCCGACCACCCGTCCGGCGCCCTGCCGACCTGAGCGGTGTCGGGGATCTGCGAGCTCAGCAGGGGCCCTTCCGCGCGCAGCCGCGCGATCACGTCCCTGCGGAAGCGGTCGTTGGCCTCGAGCCACTGCCGGCTGCTCTCGCGCCGTGGCCATTTCCGCATCTCGGGGAGCAGGAGGGGAAGCACGCTGATCGGCCGGAACGTGCCGTCGAACTCGAACAGCAGACGGTCGGACTCGACGGCCTTGTGCAGCTGGCCGGCCTCGTACGGCCACCCGATGCGCGACCACAGCACGGTGTGCTCGCACGGCGCGATCGTCGCGGTGGGGTCGATCCCGATGTACCCGAGCTGCTCGGCCACTTCGACGACGTCGCCGGGCCGCTCGGCATCCAGCAGCTGAGCCCGCACGATGATGCGCCGGGCCTGGTCGATCGTGAGGCGGTGCGTCACGTCCCCGACGCTAGCGCCCGGCCCCTCGCGCCGCGAGGGCTGATCAGAAGCGCGCGGAGAAGGCGCCGTCGGCGTGCAGCAGCTGCCCCGAGACCCATCGGCCCGCGTCGGAGACCAGGAACGCGACCACCTCGGCGATGTCGGGCGGAGTGCCGAGTCTGCCCAGGGGCTGCGCGGCCGTCAGCGCCGCGCGGGTCCCGTCATCCATCCAGCCGGTGTCGATCGGGCCGGGGTTGAGGACGTTCGCCGAGATACCGCGGGGTCCGAGCTCGCGGGCCGCCGAGATCACGATGCGATCCAGCGCACCCTTGGATGCTCCGTACGGGAGGTTGCCGGTCGTGTGGTCGCTGGTGAGAGCCACCACGGCGCCACCGGATTCGGGCACCTGCCGGGCGAAGGCGGCCAGGAGCAGGAGGCTCGCGCGGGCATTGACGGCCACGTGCCGGTCGAAGCTCTCCGCCGTGGTGTCGAGGATCCCCGACTCGACGTCGTGAGCGTGGCTGAGGACCAGCGCGCTGATCGGCCCATGGGCGCGGCTCACCTCTGCCACGAGCGACGGCGGGCCGTCCGAGGTGGCCAGATCGCACGGGACGTCGCCGGAGTCCAGGTCGCTCGTGACGACGTTCCAGCCGTCCGCGCGCAGCCTCGGGGCGATCCCCTCGGCGATGCCGCCGGTGCGGGCGATGCCGGTGATCAGGGCGGTGCGCATCGTGTCATGCTAGCGCCGGCTGCGCGCCCCGGCGGCGCGTGGCCGCGCCGCCGGGGCGTCGCTCAGTAGTCCTCTGGGGCGAGGTCGCCCTCGCCCTCGTCGCCGAGCACGGCGATCTCGGGGTCGAGGCCCTGCGTCTCGGGCTGCTGCCAGTCGGCCACCAGGTCCTCGGCCGGGATCTCGTCCATGTCACCGGGGATCTGGGCGGGGTCGTCCCCCGTCGCCGTGGGCGGGTGGAGGTCCTCCGGCGACGCACCCTCATCCAGCGCGATCGTCGCCTCCCACTCCGCCTGCGCCGGGTCGGCCGCCGCATCCGGGTCGATCGAGGTGTCCCCGTCACGCAACGGCTGGATGCCGGCATCCTCCGTCTCGGCGAAGGAATCGCTATCGGTGTCGCTCATGGTTGCTCCTCTCGGTTGCTTCCATCGAACGATGCCGACGCCGCCGCGGAGGGCCCCTTGACAAACGGAGCGCTTCCCCGCGCGTGTCAACCCCACTGAACAATCGGCCGCGATGATGTCGCATCGAAGGGTCGGCAATCCAGGAATCCGAGAAAGGTCGCCCCATGAACCAGCCCGCCCAGCAGCAGCCGGTGCCCGGATCCGATCAGGTGATGGATCCCAAGCCCGACTACGGTCAGGACAGCTACCGTGGCTCCGGCCGGCTCGAGGGCAAGGTCGCGCTCATCACCGGTGGCGACAGCGGCATCGGGAAGGCGGTGGCCCTCGCCTACGCCCGGGAGGGCGCGGACGTCGCGATCAGCTATCTCAACGAGCATGAGGACGCCGAGGAGGCGAAGAGATTCATCGAGGACGCCGGCCGCAGGGCACTCCTCCTCCCTGGCGACATCTCCGATCCCGCACATTGCCGATCGCTGGTCGCCAAGACGATCGAAGAGCTGGGCGGCCTCGACATCCTCGTCAGCAACGCCGCGTTCCAGATGGATCACCCCAGCCTCGAGGAGGTCTCCGACGAAGAGTGGGACTACACCTGGGCGACCAACGTCAGCGCCTTCTTCCACTTGGTGAAGGCGGCGCTGCCCCACCTCAAGGCCGGGGCATCCATCATCGGGTCGTCGTCTATCCAGTCCGATCAGCCCTCGCCGAACCTGCTGCCCTACGCCGCGACCAAGGCCGCGATCGCGAGCATGGTCGCCTCCCTCGCCCAGATGCTCGGCGAGCGCGGCATCCGTGCCAACAGCGTCGCGCCAGGGCCGGTGTGGACGCCGCTGATCCCCGCCACGATGCCGCCCGATACCGTCGCCAGCTTCGGGGAGCAGACACCCCTGGGTCGCGCCGCGCAGCCGGCCGAGCTCGCGCCGGTGTACGTGCTGCTGGCGTCGGATGAGGCGAGCTATGTCTCCGGTGCCCGCATCGCTGTGACCGGCGGCAAGCCGATCCTGTGAGACCGGGTCGGTGGCGGGTCGTCGAGGTCTCGCCACCGACCCCTTGTTCTTCTCGCGATCCGTCGCCTACCGCGTCCGCGGCGCATCTGCCTCGATGCCGGGCTTGTGCGTCATCTCGTAGATCGCCGCCTGCGTTCGGCGCTGCACATGCAGCTTCGCCAGCAGCGCCGACACGTAGTTCTTGACGGTCTTCTCCGCCAGGCCGAGCTGTTCGCCGATCTGCCGGTTGCTCATCCCCGAAGCGATGAGGCGCAGCACCTGTCGCTCCCGCGTCGTCAGATGCGGGTCGCGGTCGCCGTCGGGCGCCGGAGTCGTCTCGGGCTCGGGCCGGGGTGACACCGCGATGCGCGCGGCGACCTGCTCGCCTCGCGCCACCCGACGGATCACATCGAGCAGGATGCGGGCCTGCACGTCGTCGGGCAGGTATCCGTGGGCTCCGGCGGCCGCCGCATCCCCGCGCACCTCCTCGCGGCCCGGTCGGCCGAGGATGAGGCAGCGGGCGCGGCGATTCTGCGCGCGGATGCTGCGGGCCAGTTCGACGCCGTTGCCATCAGGCAGCACGGCGTCGATGATCACCACATCGGGCAGGCTCACCGCGATCCGGCGGGCGCTCTCGTGCACCGAGCCGGATTCGCCGACGACCACCAGGTCGCGCGCCGCGCCGATGAGATCTCGCAGGCCTCGTCGGAATATCTCGTGGGAATGAATCAGGAAAATCCTGATGAGTATCGATTCTTGGCCGACAACACGTTGCCGGACCACCGCAGGCGCGGTCACCGATTCTCCGAACATGGGGGCACCTCCCGTCCAGGTGCACACACCATAAGCACGTCTGCGGGAATTGCAAGAGGGGCTTGCGCGCGTCGCCTGACAGGGGGCGGATCCGGCGCCGGGACCTTGGACCCTGTGCGGCCTTCTACCCGGGCGATTCACTGGGAGCGACCCCCAGGAGGCGCCATGGATCCGCACGCTGCTCGAAGCCGCTCGGCGGCCTCGTCGCGATCGCGGCCGCCGCGCGCCCGCTCCGCAAAAGCGGCCCTGGTCATGGCGCTTGCAATCGCCGCGATGCTGATCGTCCCCGTTGGCGGAGCGGCCAACGCGTGGATCGAGGACGGTGCGCCGGTCATCGAGTCGCCGGACGGGCCGGACACCGCGATCGAGCTGGCGTCGACCGGCGCGGGCCAGAGGATCAGCGGCGGATATCCGGCCACCGCCGTCGTGCCGGATCCGCAAGCGGACTACCCTGCCGCACCCCCCGCGGGGTATACCGTGCGGAGCGGGTTCGCCGGCGTGCTCAACGTGGCCCGCGTCTCGGATCTGAGCCAAAGGGGGCAGGTGTTCTGCATCAGCGCTCGCACCCCCGCGTACGTCGGTGTCGGGTACGAGTCCGGCTCCTGGAGCGAGTCGGAGGTAGCGAACCTCGGGCAGGTGGCCTACATCCTGAACAACTACTACCCGGCCGTCCCCGGCGCCCCGGCCACGCTGGGCACGCCGAACCAGCGCGCCGCCGCGGTACAGGCGGCGATCTGGTACTTCACCGACGGCTTCGTGCTCGACCCGGCCGACAGCGTCCGTGCCGCCACGGCCGAGATCATCGCCGACGCGCAGGGGAACTCCCCGGCCCCGGAGCCTGAGCTCCCGCTCGCCATCACTCCGGCCTCGAGCTCCGTGGGGGTGGGCTCCCTTGCCGGACCGTTCACCGTCACCGCCGACGCCGCGGCGGTGGCCCTCGCTGTCCCCGCCGGATACGCCATGTACGGCAGTGCGGTCGGGGGCACCCCTCTCCCCAACCCGTACACCACCACCTCGGGCGCACAGGTGTGGGTCGGCAGCGAATCCGGCGCGGCCGATACGACGGTCCTGACCGCGACCGCATCGGTCGCCGTGCCGCGTGGCCGGGTCTACCTCTACGACGGCCTGGCACCGGGCCTCCCGGAGTCCCAGCCTCTCATTCTCGCCGAGACGGCCCAGCTGGAGACGACGGCGACGGCGCAGGCGACCGCCGAGTTCTTCGCCGTGGCCGGCCTCACGATCACCAAGGCCTTCGCCGGTGACGCCGTCGGCCAGCAGGGAGCGATGGAGCTGGTCGTCGACTGCGGCGACGGGGTTCCGCGTTCGACGACCATCCCAGCCGGCGCGTCCACGACTCAGTCGTTCCCGTTCACGGGTATCGGGGTGGGGGCCACGTGCGTCATCACCGAACCGACGACGGGTGCGACCACCGCGGTGGATGTGACCAGCGACGCGCCTCAGCAGGTCGTGATCACCGACACGGGCGCGACGGCGACGATCACCAATACCGTGACACGGCGTGGGGATGTGCCCGGAGTTCTCCCGGCGACGGGCACGGAAACTCCGTTCCCGCTCTTGTGGGGCGGCCTCGCGGGGCTGCTGGGGGGCGCCCTCCTGGTAGCCGCGCGTCTGACGCTCCTCCGCCAACCCGGGAACTCGGCGCGACCGCCTTGGTCGTAGCCGCGCTGGTCCCCCGACACCGACGAAAGGCCTCCCCGTGACCTACTCGCGCCCCCGTCTTCGATCCCGGAACCCCGGCAGACGTCTCCCCGCGTCCGTCCTCTGGGCGACGGCCGCGATGGCCGCGATCGCCGGGGTGGCCGCTCTCACCTTCGTCATCTTCCTCCCCGTCGGGGGGTCTGCCCAAGCGAGGCTCACCGAGGAGTCTCCCATCATCGAATCGCCGGACGGACCGAACACCGATATCGAGGTGACCGGCCTCGGGGCCGGAGCGAGGTTGACGGGAGGGTATCCGGCCACCCCGACGCCGCAGGACCCGACGGCGCCCTACCCCGCTGCACCCCCCGCGGAGTACACCCAGGGCGGCGGCTTCACCGCGCTGATCAACACCGCGAGCGTGACGGATCCGGCACTGACCGCCGAGATGTACTGCATCGACATCCGCGTCGGGACCCTGATCGGCGGCGGTTACGAGAACGGGACGTGGGACGAATCCAACGTCCAGAACCTCGGGTACGTCACCTACATTCTGAACAACTTCTACCCCGCGGTCCCCGGCGCACCGGCGGGTCTGTCCGAAGGCGAACAGGCCGCCGCCGTGCAATCGGCCATCTGGTATTTCACGGACGGCTTCATCCTGAACACAGGCTTGCCGATCCGGGCAGCGACGGCAGGAATCATCGCGGCCGCGCAGCTCAACGGCCCTGTGACCGAGCCTCCTCCCCCGGCGGTGTCCATCACCCCGCCCGCTGCCGCCGCGCCGGTGGGGTCGGCGGCCGGCCCGTTCACCGTGACAACGGACGCCCCGAGCGTGACCCTCTCCGTGCCCGACGGGTACACGATGTACGGTGACGCGGCGGCCACCGCTCCTCTCCCCAACCCCTACCCGACCACCTCGGGGGCCCAGGTGTGGGTGGGCAGCGGAACCGGCGCGGTGGACGAGACGCTGCTGAGCGCTCGAGCGGTCGTGGCCGTCCAGCGCGGGCGGGTGTACCTCTATGACGGTCTGGCACCGGGCGTCGATGAGTTGCAAAAACTCATCCTTGCCGAAACCGCCACGTTGGAGGCCACCGCCCAAGCGCCTGCCCAGTTCGTCGCGGCGGCCAGTCTGACCGTCAACAAGGCTTTCGCGGGGGCCGGAGTGGGCCAACAAGGGGCCAGTCAGCTGACCGTCGATTGCGGTGACGGCGTGGCACGGGTAGCGGACATCCCGCAGGGCGCGTCCACGACCCAGGTCTTCACCTTCCCGGGCATCGCCGTCGGCGCGACCTGCGTCATCGCTGAGCCCGCGACCGGTGCGACGTCCATGGTGGATGTGACGACCGACGCGCCTCAGGAGGTCTTCATCGCCGAGACGGGGGCAACGGCGACGATCACCAACACGGTGACGCGCCGCGCAGAGGTGCCCGGGGTGCTCCCGGCCACGGGAGCGGACACTCCCGCGCCTCTCCTCTGGGCCGGCGCCGGCGGCCTCGTGGTCGGCTCGCTGCTGGTCATCGCCAGCCCGACGCGACGCAGGCGCGCCGCGGCCACCCCGCGGTGACACGGGACTCGGTGACGCGCGACGGAGCGGCTGAGCACCGTCCCGGCGCCCCGCCCTGCACGGGGTGTGGATGTCACGCCGATACGCTGGCAGCGGAGGCATACGCATGAACGGAACGATCCTGGTCGGGATGACCGACTCCCCAGCGGCGCGCGCAGCGGCGGAGTGGGCTGCCCAGCGCGCGTCCGATCGCGGCGATCGGCTGGTGCTGATGTCGGTCGTCGGCGGCGCGCTCGGCGTGGTCGGCGAGGGTGCCGTGCTCGACGATGCCCTCGCGGTCACCCGCGGGCACCTCGAACGCATGGCCGAGGAGCTGGGGGCCGCCGAGGTGCGGGTCACCCGCGGCAAGCCGGTCGAACAGCTGCTCGCCGCATCCGAGAACGCCGACCTCCTGGTCATCGGCAGCGACTACCGGGGAACCGGATCCCGGGTCGCCCGCGGCCCTCACGGCGTCCGGATCGCCGCGGCGGCGTCGTGCCCCGTGGTCGTCGTGCCGCAGTCGGACCTGTCCGGCCGCAGCGGCGTCGTGGTCGGAGTCGACGGATCCGACCTCTCCGAGGCGGCGATCCGATTCGCCGCGGCCGAGGCCGACCGCCAGGGCGAGCCGCTGATCGCCGTCACCGCGTGGATGCCCGTCACCGCGCCCCTGGGCGTCATCACCTACCCCGACGACTACCGCGAGAACGCCCAGCATCTGGCCGAGGAAGCCATGGGGCTCTCGCTCGCGGGCCTCGCGCAGGATTACCCCGACCTCGAGGTGCGCCGCATCGTCGAAGCCGCCGACCCCGCCGCGCTGGTGAACCGGGTGTCGGCGGAGGCGCGCCTTGCCGTCGTGGGCTCCCGCGGACGCGGCGCCGTCGCCCGGTTCCTGCTCGGATCCACCAGCCACGACGTCCTGCTCACGCTCGCCACGGCCACCGCCGTCGTGCGCTGAGCGCGACCGTCCCGCCCGGGCGGTCTCCCAGGCGCCGGCGGATACTGTCGAAGCATGCCTATCTGGTGGGAACGCGTGCGACATCTTCTGTCGATGTCGGAGCTTGACCACTCCGCTCTCCCCGACCTGCGGGAGCTGGCCTCCACGCGCGTGCGGGTGAAGGGCACCCCGTACCGTGTGCACGACCCCGAGCGGAGACTGGCCGGCGACCGGCTCTACGTCCTGCGTCGCGAACCCGCCAACCGCCGCGATCCGTCGGCCATCGCCGTGTACGCGCAGGGCCGGAGCATCGGGTACGTCTCGACCGTGCGTGCCGAGCGAATGGCCCCACTGCTGGACCAGCTGGGCGGGGCGGCGCTGGTCAACGGAGTCGGGGCGGACACCGACAGCATCCGCCTGTGGGTGGATCTTCCGGAAGAGGACGCGCTGCGCGGCTTCGTCCGGTCCTATCCGTCCGTCTGACCGCTCACGCGGGGGGCGCGGATGCGGGCTCCCTCCGCCCGCCACCCATGCCGGCCCGGATTCGCCGGCCGAGGTCTTCCCCCTCGGCCAGGAGATCGGTGGCCGCCCATACGCGGCCGCGCTTGCGGCCCGTGACCTCGCGGATGACGCCGGCCGATACCAGTCTCTCCACCGCCTCATAGGCGCGAGCCCGTCCGGCACCGCCGTACCGCTCGAGCTCGGCGGCACCCATGGCCGGGTGTTCGGCGAAGGCCGCCACGAGCGCCGCCGCCGCGGAGCCCCGCCGCGGTTTGACTGCCGCCCGCCACGCGTCGGGGAGCTCCTTCACGCGCGCCGCGGTGATGCGTGACTCGATGGCGGCCACACGCGCGCAGTTGGCCACCAGGACGATGATCGGCGAAGGGTCGCCGTCCCGGTAGGCCACGAGCGACTCGGCGTACTCCTCCTGCCTCGCCTCCAGGCCGCCGGCCACCGGCACCACGGCGTGGCTGCTCACACCGCGACGCCGCAGGGAGGCCACGAGCAGGGCGCGTCCGATGCGGCCGTTGCCGTCGGCGAACGGGCGGATCGACGCGAACTGAGCGTGCGCGATGGCGGTCTGAACGATGACGGGGACGTCGTCGCGATTGAGGAAAGCGACGAGGTCGTCCAGGAGCGCGGGGACGCGGTCCGGCCGCGGCGGGACATAGGGCGCATCCGAGGGCGATCGTGTCGAGGTCTGGGTGTGACTGATCGGATCGTCTGCGGACCGGGGTCCCGCCTCTGTCCCCATCAGGACGACGTGAGCAGACTGCAGGTCGCCCACGGCGAAAGCCCCGCGCGCGTCGACCCGGTCGAGCAGATGCGCCACGGCGGACGCGGTGGCGACCACGCGCCTGGCACTGTCATCCTCGCCGATGCCGGCGAGCGCCTGGGCGTACTGGCCTTCGTCTGCGCGGATCCCGTCGATGCGCGCCGAGGCAATCGACTCGCATCTGACCATGAACTGCGACAGCGCCCCGCGGGACCCTGCGGCGTGGGCATCCGCTTGCGCGACGGCGATGAGCGCCGCCTCGCACGTTCCGACGGTGCGCAGCGACGGCGCGTAGTCCAGCTCGGCGATGCTCGGCGGGATGGCAGCCCCGTCGCCCTCGAACCGGTGCGCAGGCCAGACTTCCACGGAATCACCGAACGAGTTCACGCTCGCTACTCTCGCATGGTATTCCCGTTTACCGAAGCCAAGCGAGACAACGTGCGCGTGACCACGAGCTCATGAGTCGCGATCGTCACCGTGCTCCATGCGGATCCGGCGGCCCTCCTCGATGTCCTTCTTCTCCTTCTCGGCGGCTTTGTCGCTCTTGCGGGTGTCGCGGGGAGGGAGCTGGATGTCACGCTCGGCCGCCACGCCCGCCTGGAGCTGTCGGCCCCGTTCGAGCTCGGCATCCACCTCGGCGCCGAAGAGGATCGCAAGGTTGGCGATCCACAGCCACAGAAGGAAGATGATCACACCGGCCAGCGACCCGTAGGTGCGGTCGTAGTTGGAGAAGTTCGAGACGTAGAAGAAGAACCCGGCCGTGGCGATGCCCAGCACGACGATCGCGATGATCGCGCCCACGCTGATCCACTGGAACTTGGGCTGCTTGGCGTTGGGGGCTCCGTAGTAGAGGATCGCGAGGGCGAGGACGACGATGATCAGGAGCACCGGCCACTTGGCGATCTGCCACACCGTCAGGGCCACATCCCCCAGCCCGATGGCGCTGCCGAGCGCCTCGGCGATCGGCCCGGAGACCACGAGGATCAAGGCGGCGAGGGTCACGAGGATGACGAGGATGACCGTCAGCAGGAGCTGGATGGGCTTGAGCTTCCAGAAGGGACGCCCCTCCTCGATCTCGTAGATGCGGTTCATCGCCCGGCTGAAAGCGCCCACGTACCCCGAGGCCGACCAGATCGCCAGCACGATTCCGCTGACCAGGGCGAAACCCGCCCCCGGCGCCGAAGCGAGCTGCTCGATCGGTTCGCGCAGGGTGTCGGCCGTCCCGCCGGGAGCGACCTGGTCGACGATCTCGAGGACGGCCTTCGCGGACTCGCCGCCCTGCCCGAACACACCCAGGAGCGAGAAGACGGCGATCAGGCCGGGGAACAGCGCGAGCACCCCGAAGTAGGTCAGCGCGGCGGCGATGTCCAGGCACTGATCGGAGGAGAACTCGCGGACGGACTTGACGAGGACGTACTTCCAGGAGCGCTTGGTGAGTTCAGCGGGCGAATCGGGCTTGGCATCGCTCTCGGGGTCGGGGCGGGATGTGGTCTTCTCCGACATGACGATCCTCTCGGAGTCCGGGGGGGATTCTGACGTATGACAGGTCTACGACGAGCGGGGCCTGTTCGTCGGGTGGGTTGACTCGACGGGGCGCGTGTGCGCGGGGCGCCACCGCCGCTGAAGCCCGTCAGCCGAAGACGTGCAGGCCCAGTTCGTCGCTGAGGCGTTCGCAGGCGATGCGCCCGCGCACGCTCGTGCCCCGCTCGTCCAGCGGGGGGCTGATCACGGCGGCGCCGAGGGTCCGCGGCGCCGACAGCACGATGGCGCCGGAGACGCTGGATTTCGCGGGGATGCCGACGCCGCGCATCCACCGGCCCGATCCGTCGTAGACACCGCACGTGGCCATGACCGACACGACGTCACGAGCCGATTCCTCCGGCAGCACGCGCTCCCCCGTCACCGGGTTCACACCCCCGCACGCCAGCGTCGCCCCCATGACCGCGAGCGCCTCGGCGTCCACGAGGGTCGCGCACGCGCGCGCATACACGGCGACCGCGTCGTCGGCCCCCACCTCCAGCGTGCCCTCGGCGCGCATCAGGTGCGCGAGGGCGTGATTGCGGTCGCCGAGCAGATGCTCGCTGCGCGCGACGTCTTCGTCGACCTCGAGCTCCCGCCCCGCGAACGCCGCGAGGCCGCGCCGGATGCGTTCGTTGCGACCCTCGACATCGCCACCGTCGACGAGAGCCGCCGTCAGCAGCGCACCGGCGTTGACCATCGGGTTGGGCGGACGCCCCGTGCCGCTTTCCAGTTTGATCGCGTCGAACGCCTCGCCGGTCGGTTCGATCCCGATGCGGTGCAGCGCCTCGCCGCCGGTGTCCACCAGCGCGAGCGCGAAGAGGAACGGCTTGACGGCGGACTGGATGCTGAACGGCACATCCGCCTGCGTGCTGCCGCGCACCGTGCCGTCGGGCAGCGCCAGCGCGATCGCGCACAGGTCGGCGTCGGCACCGGCGAGCTCGGGGATGCTGTCATCCACCGTCCCGCCCTCTTCGGCGAGCACCCGGTCGCGGAGCCCCTCGAGGTCGTATCGGGCAGGGTCTGCGGAACGGCTCATCCCTCCAGCGTGCCAGCAGCTCCTGTCCGTCGCCTGCCAGGGGACCTCCCGATCCGCAAGCCCTTCCGCCCGCGGGCACCGCTGCTGTTGGCTGGGATCCGATCGAAGGAGAATCATGACCGACGCCACCCACAGCGACCGTTCCGAGAACAGCGGCTCGCAGCAGGACGATTCACCCGCCGCCGACGACACCGCCGCCCAGACCGGCTCGGAGTCTCCGGAGGAGGGCGCCGCGGCGGAAGAAGCCGCCGCCGATGCCGTCACCGACGGCGACGCGGGTGGCGCGACGAGCATCTGAGCGCACGCGGGGTGCCTGACGCGACGTGCGCGCCGGGCACCCCGCGCTCCGCCGGCACTCGCAGCGCCGACGGCGCGCATCACAGGGTCAGCAGAACCTTGATCGCGCGGCGCTCGTCCATCGCACGGTAGCCCTCCGCCGCATCCGCCAGGGGCAGGGTGAGGTCGAACACGTCGCCGGGGACGATGACGCCGTCCCAGATCAGCTCGACGAGTTCGGGCAGGAAACGGCGCACCGGCGCCGGTCCGCCGTGCAGGTGCACGCTGGCGAAGAACAGCTCGGCGCCGTCGAGGGTCACGTCGTGCGACACGCCCACGTACCCGATGTGGCCGCCGGGCCGGGTGGAGCGGATCGCCTGCTCCATCGACCCCTGCGTGCCCACCGCCTCGATGACGCTGTGGGCGCCCAGGCCGTGGGTCATGTCCTTGATGGCCGCGACACCGGCCTCACCGCGGTCGGCGACGATGTCGGTCGCCCCGAACCTGCGCGCCAGGGCCTGCCGGTCGGCGTGACGCGACATCGCGATGACCCGCTCGGCACCCAGCTGACTGGCGGCGAGGATGCCGAGCAGCCCGACGGCTCCGTCGCCGACGACGGCGACCGTCTTTCCCGGCGCGGCCTCGGCGGCCACCGCGGCGTACCACCCGGTGCCGAGCACATCGGATGCCGCCAGGAGCGAGGGCACCTGCTCCGGGGTCGGCTCTGCCGGGGTCCGGACGAGAGTTCCATCGGCCAGCGGGATGCGGGCGTACTCCGCCTGCGTGCCGATCGCGCCCATCATCACCTGATGCACGCAGCGGGACTGGTATCCGGCACGGCAGATCTCGCACGTGTTGTCGGAGGCGACGAAGGACCCCACGACGTAGTCTCCCGCCGTCAGGTTCCGCACCTCCGCTCCGATCTCCTCGACGACACCGATGTACTCGTGGCCCATCCGCTGGGGAGTCGCGGCGAGCGGCTCGAGCCCGCGGTACGGCCACAGGTCGGACCCGCAGATGCAGGTCGCCGTCACGCGGATGACCGCATCCGTCGGCGCGAGGATCTCCGGTCTGGGCCGCTCCTCCACCCGCACATCGCCGGGCCCGTACATCATCACTGCACGCATGCTGCGCTCCTCATCGTCTGCGGCTCTGGCACCGGCCGCTTCCCCACCCAACCCGCTCGCCACCGCGCGTGCCAGGTCTTGCGCATCCCGCCCGGCATCCACTTCTCCCCCGGGCCGCGGTGCCCGGTGGCGGGATCGGCCCCGCCGACCGGAGCGGTGTACTGCCGGCGCGCAGTGGGTGACCTGCCGCTGCGGGTCAACCCTCTGTCCGCAGCGGGCCTTCGGTGGCACCCTGCTGATGAGGACACGACGAACGGAGTCAGAGAATGAGCAATTCGGCCGATGCGGACGGACAGCGCAACGACGACGACATGCCCGCCGGCGACGAGCTCATCGAGCCCAGCACCGAGAAGGACCCAGGGGAAGAACCCAAGGCCGACAAGCCGCTGGATGCGGAGCCCGATCATGAAGCGGTCGGCATCGGCGTGATCGACGCCCCGCAGACCGACACCGACAGCGGCGCGGAGTAGACGACATCGTCGCGGGAGCGCGCTGGCAGGATCCCGCTTCCCCTTGACCGACCGGCGCGGGCGGGAACGGCCGCGCCGGGTCCACGATGGCGGCATGACCGAGCACTCCCCCGCCCCCGCCGACATCCAGGTCGTGCGGATCGACGAACTGCCCACCTTCGAGGTGACCCCCGGCATCACCGGGCGCCTTCTGCCCGCGACCGACCTGATCCGCGCGTGGGCCTACGACTTCGCTCCCGGGACGCGGTGGCCCACCACGGATCATCACGTGCTCGAGGAGCGCTATTACGTGGCGTCCGGCGAGATCGACGACAACGGCACGACGTATCCGGCGGGAACCTACGTCGTGTTCTCGCCCGGCACCTCGCACCGCCCCGGGTCCACCGCCGGCGGGCGGATGATCGGGCTCAGCGACGCGCGCGACCCCGGCGAGCCCGTCACCGGCTGAGCCGCCCGGCCGCGCGGGCGCGGCAGGATGATGCGCGCGAGCCGCGTCTGATCCGCAGCTATGGCCCGGCTATGGTGAGCCAATGAGCCAGGCCGGAGCGGGGATGCCCCTGCGCGACTACCGCGTCCATCGATACGTCAACGCATTCTGCCCGCAATGCCACGAGGAGGATCCGGACCGCCCGCTGAGCGAGGTCCGGCGGCTGTCGGGGTGGCTCGCCGATCGCGACGGGACGATCTGGCTCGAGCGCGGATGCCCCGATCACGGCCTCATCCGCACGCTCTACGACGAGTCCGCCGAGATCCTCACGTACCTCGAGCAGTGGACGGCGCCGACCAAGGTGCACACCCCCGATCTCGCGGGAAACTTCAAGCCGGTGCCGTCGGCGTACGAGGACGGGCTGCCGCAGATGCAGACCCAGCACACGTGCATCCTGCTGGAAGACCTCACCGACCACTGCAACCTGCGCTGCCCCACGTGCTTCGCGGAGTCCAGCCCCGCCGCATCCTCCATCGCGCCGCTGGCGGAGGTGCTCGCGTCGGTCGACGCACGACTGGCGCGGGAGAACGGCCGGATCGACGTGCTCATGCTCTCCGGCGGCGAACCGACGCTGTACCCGTGGCTCGAGCAGCTGCTCGAGCACCTCGTGGCGCGGCCGGTCGTGCGCATCCTGATCAACTCCAACGGCCTGCGCATCGCCCAGGACGACGCATTCGTGGAGACGCTCAAGAAGCACCGCGAGCGCGTGGAGATCTACCTGCAGTACGACGGCGAATCCGCCGAATCGTCCCGGTTCCACCGGGGAGCCGACATCCGCCGATTCAAGGAGCGCGCGATCCAGCGGCTCTCGGATGCGGGTGTGTTCATGACGCTCACCATGACCGCGACGCTCGGGGTCAACGACGGCGAGATGGGTGACGTCATCCGCCGCGCGATGGCGACGCCCTTCGTCGGCGGCGTCACGATCCAGCCGGTGTTCGGCTCCGGACGCTCCTCCGGCATCGACCCCACCGCGCGCCTCACCCACACGGGGGTGCTCGCCAGGCTCGGTCCGCAGACCGGCGGCGAGGTCACGTGGCGCGACCTCACGGCGCTGCCGTGCAGCCATCCGCACTGCTGCTCGGTGGGGTACCTGCTGAAGGACGACTCCGGCGACTGGAAATCGCTCGTCGGGCTGATCGGCCACGACCAGCTGAAGGGCTTCCTCGACCTCCAGCCCGACATGCTCGCCAACCGCATCGCCGACTCGAACGTGAACAAGGCGATCCGGGAGGTCGTGAAGGGCTCGCTGCTGGACCTGCTGAGCGAGCAGTCGTCGCTGTCGCACCCGTCGATGGCCACCATCTGGCGCGACATCTGCCAGAACTGCGACCTCGGGATCGGCACGCTCGCGACCCTCGCCGCATCCAAGCTCCCCGGTCAGCACGCGCGGCTGCGGAAGATGATGGGTGAGCGCGTGCTGCGCATCACGGTCAAGCCCTTCATGGACATCAACACGATGATCGAAGAGCGCCTCACCCAGTGCTGCGTGCACGTGGCGACCGTCAACGAGACCACCGCCGCCCACCAGTGCGCGCCGTTCTGCGCCGTGCAGGCGTGGGCACCGCTCTCGCGCACCCGCATCTCCACGGCCACCGGCGGTCGCCGGCAGATCCCCGTGAGCGTCGCATGAGCACCGCCGACTTCGGCCACCTCAATCAGCGCGACCCGTCGGTGGCCGACCCCGCTGCGCCGTTCGACCCGCTGCGGCTGTGCGTGTTCACGACCGTCGCCGCGATCGCCGCCCTCCTCGGCCCGATCGTCGTGGCCGTCTTCGCCGGCGTCGCCATCGCCGGGTACACCCGCGCCCGGCGGGCGGGGCTCCTCCGCTCGCGCTGCCGGCTCGGCGACACGCGTCTGGTCCTGGTCTACCTCTGGGTCCTCGAGGTGCTGGCACTGGTGGCCACCCCGTTGTGGGTCATGATGTGGGTGAGATTGCTGAGCTGACCGGTGTTCCCCACTCTTCGCGACCTCATCCCGTGGCTGCCGCCGGTGGACACGCACGCCGTCTTCGTCGCCCTGGGCCTGGGAGCTGCCGGCGTGGTGTTCCTGGTGGAGAGACGCCGCCGCGGGGTGAGCGATCCGCGGGTGGCCTATATCGTCCTCGGGGCACTGATGGGCGCGGCGGTGTTCTCCCGCCTGGGCACGTGGGCCCAGCACCTGGATCCCTCGCGGAACCTGAGCCTCATCGATCAGCTCGCGTACGGCAACGCCTCGATGCTGTCGGCGCTGGTGGGCGCGTGGCTGGGCGTGCACGTGGCCAAGCGCATCGTGCGCTTCCCCGATCGCACCGGCGACCTCTTCGCCCCCGCCGTCGCGCTGGCGATGGTGATCGGGCGCATCGGATGCCTCCTCACCGAGAAGCCCGGAACCCCCACCGGCGGCGGATGGGGCATCGTGCTCGACCCGGCGGCCGCCGCACGGGTGGGGGCCGAGGCCGGGGTGCCGCTGCATCCGAGCTTCGTCTACGAGATCGTCTTCCATGCGGCGGCCTTCGCCCTGCTGTGGTTCTGGCTGCGCCACCGCCCGGTCGCCGCCGGGGAGACGCTCACGCTGTTCATCGCGGCGTACGCGCTCTTCCGTTTCGGTGTGGAGTTCGTGCGCGGCAACGAGGTCGCCTGGCTCGGCCTCACGCGCCCGCAGCTGTTCCTGGCCGTCACCATCCCGCTGCTGCTCGCACGCATCGTGTGGATGGCGCGGCGCGGGACGCTCCGCGAAACCGCCGACCCCGAAACCGAATCAGGAAGGACGACGTCGAATGCCCAGCACGCCTGACGACCCCGAAGAGCCGCCGCGCGACGCGCCGGGCACGCCCGAGGAGCCGGAATCCGCCGATCCCAGTGACGCGGACGCCGTCGCCGGCCCGCCCGCGCCTGCGGTGCCGCCCGCCCCCGCACCGTACGGCACACCACCGCCGCCGCAGTTCGCGCCGCCGCCCGGGGGGCCGCAGCCTGCTCCCGCGCCGCAGCAGCCGCCCGGTGACCGCCGGAGGTTCGGCAGAGGCATCGCGGCGGGCCTCGGCATCGGCTGCGGCGCCTACGTGCTGGGCATCGTGCTGGCCCTCGGCACGCTCGGCGTCGCGAGCACCATCTTCGGCTTCCTATGGCCGTTCATCGCCATCGCCGTCGTCTCCATCGCCCTGATGTTCTCTCCGCGCACCCGCCCCTACGGCACCGGGATGCTCATCATGACGGGCGCGGCATGGCTCATCGTGATCGGCCCGTGCATCGCCCTGCTGGGCGGTTACGGCTGACGACGGACCTGCGGGATTCTGACGGCGGTCGGCACGAGCGTGGGAGACCTCGCACGCCAGTGGCACCGGGGATGATCGATGAAGGTTTGCGGCCGGTTCCTGATGTCAGCGACACGACGAGGTGACCTGGTCCAGGTGATGATCGAGCGCGGCCCGCAGCCGAGCGGGCGTCGCACGTTCTGGCCGGATGGCTGCGTGGACGGCCAGGCCGTCGAGCACGGCGAACAAGCGTTCCGCTTCCACCTCGCGCACGTCCTCGCCGGCGTCACCGCACAACCGGCCGACCCACAGCACACAGGCCTCACGCATCCGGTCATAGGCTTCGTCGCGCAGTGATCCGAGCTGAGGGTCGACCAGAGCCCGAGAAGTGAAGGCCATCCACACCTCGTTCTCTGCTTGCCGCTCGTCGTCCAACGGCAGCAGCTCCGCCAGCACCAGCTTCGCGGCCTGCAACGCATCATCCGGCTGATGCACCGCCGCGACGCGCCGCTCGATCCGCTCCATCACCGACCTCATCGTGAAGACCAGCAACTCCGGCTGGCTGCTGAAATAGTGCCGCAGCGACCCCGTGGACAGCCCGGCTTCGCGCGCCACCTCCCGCACGGACGCCCGTTCCAGACCATCGCGGCGAATGACCCGCCACACCGCCGAAGCGATCTCGTCTCTGCGCTGATCGGCGTCAACCATTCTCGGCACCTTTCCGTTGTATCACAGTCGTGATACTTTCCGAAGTATCACAGGCGTACTAGCACCAGGGAGGCAACGTGGACGGGTCACGTGACACGCGCGGATCAGCGGCGGTTCCCCGCGTGAAGACGGATGACGCCGCTGATGCGTCAGCTTCCGGTCGTCACGGCAGACGGCGGCTTCCGGGGCACTGGAGTCTGTGGGTGGCGACCGCGGGATGGGTGGCTGCGAACGTTTGGGTGGCGATCACCGCGCCCGGTGCGCTGCCGTTCGGCTGGCCCGCGCGCGCCGGGAAATCCACGTGGCAGATCCTGGTGGAGGTCAACCTGGCGCTGGTGGAGGTTCTGATGCTGATGGGCGTGGTGTACCTGCTGACCCGGCGTCGTGCGCCCGTGGACGTCGCGGGACGTGCGCCCGATCGCCACCGGGCCCGCGCCGAGACCTTCGCGCTGCTCGCGTACGGAGCGACCGGGCTGCTCGGGGGCTTCCTTCTCGCTCGAGCGTTCGGATGGCACCCTTTCGGCCTTCACCTCGCGGGAACACTGTTCGGCACCCATGAGCACCTTCCCCCGGCGGAGGTCTTGACGTGGGCCGGGTACAACGTGGCCGTCTATGCGGTGATCCCGCTGCTGTATTTCCGTCGACGGTACTCGTCGGTCGCGCTCGGGCTTCGCTCGACCGACGCCAAGAACGACGTCCTCGTCATCATCGTCGTGCTCGCGCTGGAGACGGCGTTCCAAATCTTCGCACTGGCCCCCGCGACGCTCGGCCTGCCGCCGGGGCAGCTGGCCGCGGGAGCCGCGTTGACTTTCCTGCTGTACATGGCAGGCGCGGTGCTGCCCGCGATGGTGTTCGTGTACGCCATCCTGGTTCCGCGCTACCTCAAGCTCACCGGCTCCGTCACAGCCACCGTGCTGTGCGGCGGCCTCACCTACGCCGGGTTGCACTTCTGGGACGCCTGGACCGTCTTCACATCCCCGCAGACCACGACCCTCTCGCTGATCTTCCTGCTCTTCACCTACCTCGGGCCGGGCATGATCAAGACCTACCTCACGGTGCGCACGGGCAATGCGTGGGTTCACGTGTGGGCCTATCACGCCTTCGCGCCGCACACCCTCTTGGACACCCCCCACATGCTCGACACCTTCGATCTGCGATGAAGTGCACCGCTGGCGATGCGTGCCCGGCAACCGGCGGCGGGGAAAGCGGTGGGCGGAAAGCTCCTCTTCGCCCCTCGGATGCTCTGCGGCGGAGTGAGACGAAGCCGGCGCCCGAGACCCGCGAAACGAGAAAGCGCCGCCTGAAACCAGGCGGCGCATTTCTCGTTCTGGGCCGTTCCGCGCACGGATCGAGCCCCGTTCTGCGTACGATCTTCAGTGCCCCCGACAGGAGTCGAACCTGCGACCTACGGTACCGGAAACCGGCGCTCTATCCACTGAGCTACGGAGGCGTACTGATCGAGGTTATCACCGGCGCGCGCCCTCTCCCGACACCGGCTGACCCCTCAGTGGCGCCCCTCCACGGCGGCCCGCGCGGCGCGCTGGGCGGCCGCGGCTCCGCGCAGCACCCACCCGACCATCCACACCGCCGTCCCGAGCGTCAGCATCGTGCGCACCCGGGCGAACTGATTGCGCGGCAGCCGGCCGTCGCGGCCTCGTCGGGCGAGCCACACCAGGAGCACGCCGGCGGCGGCCATGCCGAGTCCGGTCAGTACGAGCGGGAGCAGAGGGGCCGACGGTCCGTCCATGTCTCCCCGCGATCGACCCCTGACGCGGCGGCCCGCGTCAGGAGCTGACGAGCTTCAGTCCGATGATGCAGCCGACCAGGCCCAGGATGAGCAGGATCTTCACGAGCGACACCGGCTCGGTGCCCGTGAACATTCCGTACGCGACGGTCAGGGTGGCCCCGATCCCGACCCACACGGCGTAGCCGGTGCCGGTGGGGATCTCCCGCAGTGCCCACGCGAGGCCGCCCATGCTCGCCACGAGGGCGGCACCGAAGATCACCGTCGGCCAGAGCTTGGTGAACCCCTCCGACCTGCCCAGCGCGGTCGCCCAGACCGCTTCGAGGACACCGGAGACGACCAGAACGATCCACGACATGACAGAGCTCCTTGGCCAGTCTTGTCGCTGTCCGGGTACTGATCCCTCGTCCGGGGATGCGGTCGGCATCCGCCATCCAGCGTACCCCCGGTCGAAACACCACATCTCGTCCGACGCATCATGCGTCGCCGGGTGTTTCGGGCGGGATGTGGTGTTTCGGCGCCGAGGGAGCGGGCGGGGCGGGGGCTAGAGGAGGAAGATCGGGATCAGGCCGGGGTTGTGGGCGTGCACGAGCACCCCGAACACGACCGCGTCGAAGAGCAGGTGCACCGTCACGACGTAGCCGAGGGAGCGCGTGCGCAGGAACAGGATCGCCTGCACCAGCGCGAACGGGATGGTGAGCACCGGCCCCCAGGCCTGATAGCCGAGCTCCCACAGGAACGACACGAACACGACCGCCTGCAGCAGGTTGGCCTGCCAGTCGGGGAAGTGGCGGCGCAGCAGCACGTACACGGTGCAGATGAAGAACAGCTCGTCCCAGATGCCCACGGCCCCCACGCCCACGAACAGGCGTGCGATCATCTCCGGGGTGTCCACGACGGGCCAGTTCGTGTAGACGCCCGACGTGATGAAGTAGAACGGCAGGATCAGCCACCCGAGCACGAGCACGGCGACGAGCCATCCCCACTGCAGGGCCGTCCATCGCCCGCCCCCGCGCCAGGGGAAACGGATCGCGTAGTCGCGGTACACGTAGCGCGACACGAGGTAGGGCACCAGCACGGCCCCGCCGAGCGCGATGGTGAACCGCAGCATCGCCATGTTGTCCAGCTCCGCCTTCAGCGGGATGGCGCTGACGATCAGCTGCCCGAGCGCGATGAGCGACAGGTCGCGCAGGAGGCTCGGCGGCTCGTCCTCGTCGCGGCGGCGGAGGGATGCGGTGCCGTCGCGCCGCTCGACGAGCCACGCGGAGACCAGGCCCGCCGCGAGCAGGATCCACCCCAGCCACGCGATCTGCAGCACGAAGAACGCGGGAGCGGCCAGGCACACCAGCAGCGCGGGGACGAGCCCCCACGACAGCGCGGGCCGGGTCGGGGCGGGCGGAACGGCGTGGGCGGTCATGCGGCCTCCAACGGGTGGGCGATCTCGTCCCGCGGCATGCGGGCGGCGAGCAGGGCGATGAGGCCGAACGCGAGCGGCAGGGCGCCGGCGGCCAGGAAGATCGTCGACAGGGGCAGGACTTCGGCCAGGGGGCCGGCGAGCGCCATCGAGACCGGCATGAGCGCGAGGGACACGAAGAAGTCCAGGCTCGACACGCGCCCCAGCATGTGCCGCGGCACGCGGCGCTGCAGCAGCGTGCCCCAGATGACGTTGCCGTAGCTGAATGCGCATCCCAGCACGAAGCAGCACACCAGCAGCAGCCAGTACCGGTCGGTGAATCCGATCACGACGAAGGGTGTCGTCCCCGCCGCCCACACCACGATCATCGCGGTGAGATAACGCCGCGGCATCCGCATCGACGACGCCACGAGCGAACCCACCACTCCCCCGGCGCCCAGGGCTGCCAGGAGGAATCCGAACAACCGCGGATCCTCACCGACGCGTTCGCGCACGAGGAAGGGCAGGAGGACCTGTTCGGGCCCGAGGGACACCAGCACCCACCCGGTGGCGAACAGCAGCGTCCACAGCAGCCACGGGGTGCGGACGGTGAAGACGACCGCTTCGCGGAGGTCGTGGAGGACCCCGCGCGGGAGCGGCGCGTCTTCGGCGCCGGCCACCGGCTCGTGGCGCAGGAAGAGCAGGAGGATGAAGGCGAGACCGTACGCGGCGCACACGAAGATCGCCGCGTACGCAGGCAGGAGCGCTGCCAGGAGGAATCCGGCCGCCGCCGGTCCCGCCGCCTGCTGCAGAGCGGGGCGGATGGCGCCCTCCAGGCCGTTCGCGGCCAGGAGGTGCTCGGCGGGCAGGATACGGGGAAGGATCGCGCTGTAGGCGGGGAAGAAGAACCCCGACCCCGCGCCCAGGAGGAACGCCACCGCCGCGACGTGCGGGATCGTCAGCGCGCCGAGTGCGCCGGCGGCCACGATCGAGGCGACGGCGGCAGCATCCACCAGCGCGACCGCGCGGACGATGAGGCGCCGCGGGACGCGGTCGGCGGCGATTCCGCCGGGGATGGCGCATGCCAGGAGTCCGACGGCGTTGGCGGTGGCCACGATCGACAGCTGCAGCGGGCCGCCGCCTGAGTCGATCACGGCGTAGACCATCACCACCGCCCACATGCCGGCGGCGAACACCGACAGCACGACGGCGGCGAACAGCACACGGAAGTCGCGGTGACCGAGCGGGCGGACCGCCCGCAACCGGTCGCGACGTGCCGCGTGCACGACGGTCACGCCGGGATCCGCCGGTAGGCCAGGTCTCGGATGGCGCGGCCGGCGCGTGCGCCCTTGCGCTCGAACGCCGTGAGCACGCGCCCGTCGAAGCGCTCGGCCCAGTCGCCCTCGAACGCGCGCTCGAACAGGGGCGACGCATCCAGCACCGTGCGCATCTGACGCGCGTAGTCCTCCCAGTCGGTCGCGAGGCGCAGCATCCCGCCCGGCTTCAGCGCCCGCGCGGCGATGGGGGTGAACTCCGCGTCGATGAGGCGGCGCTTGGTGTGCTTGTTCTTGTGCCACGGGTCGGGGAAGAACACCCACACCTGGTCGGCGGATGCCGCCGGCAGCAGGTGCTCGAGCACCTCGGGTGCGTTGGCCTCCACGAGGCGGAGGTTGCGCGCGCCGGCACGATCGGCGTCCAGCATCGTGCGGGCAAGACCGGCCTTGAACACCTCGACGGCGAGGAAATCGGTGTCTGGATGCTCCGTCGCGGCGTGCACGATCGCGTGACCCTGCCCCGAGCCGATCTCCACGACGAGCGGCGCGGTCCTCCCCCACACGGCGGCCGGCTCGATCTCCGAGCCCGCGCGCACGCTCGTGGCCGCGGCATCCCGCGGCGCCTCGAGGAGGTAGAAGGGCGAGAGGCGCTCCCACGCCCGCTCCTGCCCGTCGGACATGCGTCCGCTCCGGCGCACGAACGACACGGGCCGGTCGCGGAAATCGCCACGTGCGGCGGGGGTTTCGGGCATACCCTCCAGGCTACCCAGTGCCCCACCCGCCTCCCGACGGGGATACGCCGTTCCCCGCGTCGAAACACCACATCCCGTCCGACGCATCAGGCGTCGCCGGGTGTTTCGGACGGGATGTGGTGTTTCGCCTGGAACTGCGCTCCCGCGGGGGCGAGGGGCGGGTCAGGCGGTGACGAAGTCGATGAGCTCCTCGACGCGACCGAGGAGTGCCGGCTCCAGATCGCGGAAGGTCGTGACGCGCCCCAGGATCCGCTGCCACGCGCGGGCCAGATCGGCCTGATCCTCTGCCGGCCACCCGAGCGCGCGGCACACGCCGACCTTCCACTCGATCGACCGCGGCACCTCGGGCCACCGTGCGATGCCGAGCGACTCCGGGCGCACGCACTGCCACACGTCCACGAACGGGTGTCCCACGATCCGCACGTGCTTTCCGTGCGTGCCCCGCGCGATCGCCTCCGCGATCCGCGTCTCCTTCGACCCCGGCACCAGGTGATCCACCAGCACGCCGTACCGCCGGTCGGCGCTGGGGGGCTCGGCCTCCAGCGCGTCGGCGAGCAGATCCACGCCCTGCAGGTACTCCACGACGACGCCTTCCACGCGCAGGTCGTGTCCCCACACCTTCTCCACCAGTTCCGCGTCGTGGCGCCCCTCCACGAGGATGCGGCTGGGGCGGGCGACCCGCGCCCTGGCATCCTCCACCGCGAACGACCCGGACGCGGTGCGCTTGGTCCCCGTCGGCGCTGCGGGCTTGGGCGCGGTCAGCACGACGGCGGCACCATCCACGAGGAATCCCGGCCCGAGGGGGAACAGCCGGCGGCGGCCGTGCCGGTCCTCCAGCTCCACGGTGCCCGACGCGACCTTCGTCACCGCGCCGCAGTACCCGTCGCCGGCCACCTCGACGACGAGGTCGCGCTCGGCCGGCACCTGCGGCACGACGCGACGCCCGGCATCGCGCCATCCCTTGGCCAGCACGTCGGTTCCGTAGCGATCATCCATTGCCGTCTCCTCCGAAGCCCCGACCCTAACCCGGCCCTCCCGCCCCGGCGGGCACCCACGCCGATCCGCCCGGAGGCCGTACCGGCTCGCACGGGCCGGACCATAGACTCGACAGAACCTGCCCCACAGCCCCTCAGGAGGACGGATGCGCGCGCGCTGGGCATTGGCGCTGACAACGGCACTGGCCGCCGCCATCGGCCTCGCGATCGCGCCCGCCGCGCACGCCACCCCTCCCGTGACACTCGAGAGCGGCTACGTGCTCGACGAGGCCGGCGTACTCAGCGGCGCGCAGGTGCGCGCTGCGGACGAACGTCTCGACGAGCTCTTCGACGAGACGGGGCTGGACCTGTGGGTCGTGTTCGTCGACGAGTTCACCGACCCCGACAGCCCGGAGGATTGGGCGAACACCGCCGCCGTCGTGAACGGCCTCGGCCCGACGCAATACCTCCTCGCCGTCGCCGTGGACGGCCGGCAGTACTACATCTCCGGCGACCTGGAGATCGGCCCGATCACCGGCGACCAGCTCAGTGCCATCGAACAGCAGCGCGTGCGCCCCGCCCTCGGCGACGAGGACTGGTCGGGCGCGATCGACGCCGCCGCAGACGGGTTCGAGGATGCCGCGGCCGGCGGTACCGGCGGCGTCCCCGGCGCCGACGCCTCCGACGGCGGGGGCATGAACTGGTCGCTCATCCTCGTGGTGCTGCTCCTGGTCGCCGTCTTCGCGATCGCGCTGATCTGGCTCGCCGTGCGGCGCAAGCGCGCCGCAACCGGCCCGAACGCGCCTGCGGCGAAGATGAGCCTGGAGGAGCTGACCCGCCGCTCCGGTTCGGCGCTCGTGGCCGCCGACGAGGCGGTCAAGACCAGCGAGCAGGAGCTCGGGTTCGCCCGCGCCCAGTTCGGCGACGACGCCGTGGCCGAGTTCGAGACGGTGCTCGCCCAGGCCAAGGCAGACCTCGACCGCGCCTTCACGCTGCAGCAGCAGCTCGACGACGCCACCCCCGACACGGAGGAGCAGATCCGCGCATGGCGCGGGGAGATCCTCACCCTCACCGCGGCGGCCGAAGAAGCGCTCGACGCCAAGGCCGACGCCTTCGATGCGCTGCGCGACCTCGAGGCCAACGCCCCCGCCGAGCTCGCCCGCACCCAGCAGGAGCGCACCGCCGTCGCCGCCGCGATCAGCGCCGCCGAGGCGCAGCTGGCGGCACTGCACGCCGAGTACGCCGACGACGCCCTCACCACCGTCGCCGACAATCCTGCTCAGGCGCGCGAGCGCATCGCCTTCGCCGACGCGCAGCTGACCGCGGCGCAGTCCGCCCTCGCCGCCGGCCGCGGCGGCGAGGCCGCGGTGGGCATCCGCGCCGCGCAGGAGGCGGTCGCGCAGGCCCGCCTGCTCGAAGACGCCGTCACGCGCGTGGGCACCGACCTCGCCGCCGCCGGCACGCGGGCCGGCGAACTCATGCGCGAGGTGGAGAACGACATCACCGCGGCATCCGCCCTGCCCGACCCCGAGGGCCGGATCGCCGCCGCCGTCGCCGCCGCGCGCGAGCAGCTCACCCGCGGTCGCCAGGCGCTGTCGTCGGGAGGCCGGCGGCCCCTGGAGGCACTCGCGGGGCTGGATGCCGCCAACGCCGCCCTCGACGCCGTCATCGCCGAGGGCCGGGATGCCGCCGAACGCCAGCGACGCGCGGCACTCCAGCTGGACGAGGCTCTCCTCCAAGCCCGCGCGCAGGTGTCGGCGGCGGAGGACTTCATCGGCGCGCGCCGCGGCGCGGTCGGCGCCGAAGCCCGCACGCGGCTGGCCGAGGCGAGCACGTCGCTGCACCATGCCGAGCAGCTCCGGGCGGCCGATCCCGCCGCCGCCCTCGCCGCCGCGCAGCGCTCGGCGCAGCTGGCGGCGGCCGCGTCGCGTTCGGCGCAGAACGACGTCGGCGCCTTCGACGGCGGGTACGGCGGCGGCCGAGGGTCCTCCGGTGACGGCATGATGGGTGCCATGATCGGCGGAATCGTGCTGAACTCCCTCCTGAGCGGAGGCGGGGGCGGCCGGCGCAGCAGCGGCTTCGGCGGCTTCGGCGGCGGATCCTCGAGCCGGCGCAGCAGCGGCTTCGGCGGCGGCGGGCGCAGCCGCAGCGGCGGGGGCGGACGCTCACGCCGGGGAGGTGGCCGATTCTGACCCCCGCGAGCCCTCCGCCGATCCCACGAATCTCACAACAACCGCCGACACACTCGACACGACGTCGATAGGAAAGGAAACCCCGCGATGGCTAAGCAGTCCATCTTCGGTCGCATCTCCACACTCATGCGGGCGAACATCAACGCACTCCTCGACCAGGCCGAGGACCCGCAGAAGATGCTCGACCAGCTGGTGCGCGACTACACCAACTCGATCGCCGACGCCGAGTCGGCCATCGCCGAGACGATCGGCAACCTGCGCCTGCTCGAGCGCGACCACCAGGAGGACGTGCAGGCGGCCGCCGAGTGGGGCAACAAGGCACTCGCCGCCAGCCGCAAGGCCGACGAGCTGCGCACCGCCGGCAACGCCGGCGAGGCCGACAAGTTCGACAACCTCGCCAAGATCGCCCTGCAGCGTCAGATCTCCGCCGAGGGCGAGGCCAAGTCGGCCGAGCCGACCATCGCGTCGCAGACCGAGGTGGTCGACAAGCTCAAGGACGGCCTCAACGGCATGAAGGGCAAGCTCGAGCAGCTCAAGGGCAAGCGCAGCGAACTGCTCGCGCGCGCCAAGGTCGCCGAGGCGCAGATCAAGGTGCACGACGCGGTCCGCTCGATCGACGTGCTGGACCCCACGAGCGAGCTCGGCCGGTTCGAAGACAAGATCCGCCGCGAAGAGGCCCTCGCCGCCGGCAAGCAGGAGCTGGCCGCATCCAGCATCGACGCCCAGTTCAACAGCCTGGAGGACATCGGCGAGCTGACCGAGGTCGAGGCGCGGCTGGCGGCGCTGAAGGTCGGCGGCTCGGCGCAGCCGCGAGCGGCGATCGACGCACCCAGCCCCGACACGGTCTGACCCGCGTCGCAGAGGGGGCCTTCGCTACGGCGAAGGCCCCTTCTCGCATGTTCCGCAACCGACGACGTCGGTGCGGCCGGGCCCCGGCGGGGTGGCAGGATGAACCCGTGACCCGGTTCGTGGTGGTACCGCAATGGCAAGGCAGTCCCTCGGCGCGCGCGATGCTGCTGCGCGACGGAGCGGAGGCGATCGCGGGAGACCTCCCCCGCTCGGCGACGGTCGTACTGGATGTGCCGCTGGAAGCCGGCGACGCCCAGGGCACCGGCATCCACCGCCTCAGCGCCGTGCGGCGCACGTCCGCGCTGACGGATGATGCGCTGTCGATGTCGTCCGAGCGCGCCGTGGTGATCGGCGGAGACTGCAGCGTGACCGTCGCCGCGGCGGCGCGCTGGGCAGCCGACGACATGGCGGTGGTGTGGATCGACGCCCACGCCGACCTCAACGACCCGGCCGGCTCGCCCTCCGGGTCGTCGGCGGGCATGGCGCTGCGCGCGCTCCTCGGCGGCGTGCCCGACCTGCTCGGCACCGCCGCCGTGGCGCCCGAGCGCGTCGTGCTCGTGGGCGCGCGGGAACGCGACGACGCGGAGGAGGCGTACCTGGCCGCCAGCGGCATCCGTCACCTCACCGAGTCCGCCCTCGCCGACCCGGCCGCGCTGGCGGACGCGGTCGCTGCCACCGGCGCCGCACGCGTGTACGTCCATCTCGACCTGGACGTGCTCGACCCGTCGGAGTTCCGCGGATCGGCGTGGGGCATCCCCTTCGGCATCCCCGTCGCCGACCTCGTCGCGGCGCTGCGGACGCTGCGCGAGCGGACCCCGATCGTCGGCGCGACCGTCGCCGGATTCGCCCCGGCCAGCCCCGCCGCCGCAGGCGACGACCTGGGCGCGATCCTCCGCCTGGTCGGAGCCGTCGCGTGAGCCCCATCCCGGCACCCCCCGCGAACTGGCGGGAGGACGCCGAGCGCGCCGTCGCCCGCAGCCGCCGCATCGAGGACCGCGTGCCCCGCGTGCTCCTGGACTCCCCCGTCAGCCACCTCGGCTACCTGTACGGCACCGCGGTCGGCTGGGTGTGGGGGTCGCTGTGGAGCACCGGCCGCGTGGAGCGGCGCGAGGGCATGTGGATCTTCCGCGGGATGCCGCGGTGGGCCTACCCCCGCGGCGGGGTCGCCGTGGGCGGCTGCTTCCTCACCGGTGACGGCCGCGTGACGCCCGCTCTCCTGCGCCACGAGGCCGCCCATGCCCGGCAGTGGCGCCGGTTCGGCTTCCTGATGCCGGTGCTCTACTGGGCGTCGGGGCGCAACCCGCTCCGCAACCGGTTCGAGATCGAAGCGGGCCTGGCCGACGGCAACTACGTGCCGCGCGACGCGTGAACGCCGCCGCGAGCCCGCTCAGCGGGCGGTGGCGAGACCGAAGCGCTCGGGCGTGTGGATCGAGGCAGGGGCCACGCCGCGACGCTCGGTGAGGTCGTCGACGATCTCGGCGGTGCCGAGGTAGCCGCCCAGCAGCATCACGCGGGTGGAGTCGTCCTCGTGACCGAGCATCTCACCGGCCCACGCCGAGACCGCCCGTGCCAGCGCCTGCCCGGGCGCGCACGCGCGGCCCGTGCCGGCCGCGCCGGTGCGGCGGGAGCGGTCGAGCCACGTCACGGTCATGCGGGCGGGGGCGGCGACGCGGCCGATCCACGACTCGTCCGGGACCTCGATGAACACGCGTCCGGTGGAGCACAGCGGCAGGGTGGCCAGCAGCGCCTCGAGCTCGGGGAGCGAGGACTCGTCGGCGGTCACCAGGTGCTGCACGCGCGTGTGACGCGATGCGCGGCACGCGGTCGGATTGTGTTCGGGTGAAGCGGACATGGCATCGCCACTATACCCCGACACAAAGGGTTGCCTAACCTTTGTTCGGCGCACTCGCAGGCAGTGCTCGGCACGCTCCCCCGCGTCAGGACCGGACGACGAGGATGCGACGCAGCTCCTCGAGCTCGTCGTCGACCAAGCCGTGCGCGCGCAGGTAATCCGCGGGCGAGCCGAACACCGCATCCAGCCGCTCCAGCACCTCCCGCATGACCGGCGCCGGCGACCGCGTGGCGAGGTCTTCCAGATGCAGCGACTCCGGATGCAGCGCCCGCAGGCGCGCGACCACGGCACGGTTGCGCGCCTCCGGCAGCAGCGCCTCGGTGCGGGCGTAATCGGCCACGACCGCCTCCGTATCCACGCCGGCTGCCGCGAGGGTGAGGGCGACCGTGACGCCCGTGCGGTCTTTGCCGACCGTGCAGTGCACGAGGACGGGCTGGTCGTGCAGGATGCCGCGGACGACCTCCACGACCTTGTCGGCGGATCCGTCGATGAGGCTCGAGTACATCCCGGGCAGGTTCGCGTCGTCCTCGAAGAACGACATCACCGAGCCGAGGAAGAGCGGCACCCGCTGGGTGACGAGGTCGAGGCCGTCCACCCTGCTGGGCGCCCACCGCACCTCGTCGTCGTCGCGCAGGTCGATGATGCGGCGCAGCCCCAGCCGGCGCAGCGACGCGGCACCGGCCTCATCCACGTGGGCGAGGTTTCCCGAGCGGTACAGCACACCCGATCGGGTGCGGCCGTCCCCCGCCGGCAGACCTCCGACGTCGCGGAAGTTCAGCGTTCCGGAGACGAGGGACTCGGTCACCGCTCCGGCTCCTCGCGCGGGGGCACGGGGTAGCGCCCCGCGATCGCGACGCGGTTGAAGGCGTTGATGGACACGAGCAGCCAGCTCAGCGCCACGTACTCCTGTTCGCTGAAGATGCCGCCGACGTGGTCGTACACCTCGTCGGGGATGCCCGCCTCGGAGATGAACGTGAACGACTCCGCCAGCTCGAGCGCCGCGCGCTCGCGCTCGGAGAAGACGCCGGAGTCGCGCCAGGCCGCGATCTGGGCGATGGTGTCGGCGTCGAGTCCCGCCGCCACGGCGCGGTCGACGTGGATGCGCACGCAGTACGAGCAGCCGTTCAGCTGGGACGCGTGGATGAGGACGATCTCCTTGAGCCGCGGCTCGATGCCCGCTTCGGCTGCCAGCAGGCCCGCTGTCTTGGACAGACCGGCGAGCGCCTGATAGGCCTGCGGCGCCGATCGCGACAGGTGCACGCGCTCCTCTTCGCTCATCCCTCCAGGGTAATGGCGCCATCCGGCCGCGCGACGGGCACAATGGTGCCGACCGCCTGCGGCCCGAAGGAGCCCCGTGACCGAATCCACCGACGTGTTCGACGAGTTCTCGTTCCTGCCCGATCAGGCAGCCGACAACGGCATCCCCGGCCCGCTCCCCCCGGTGCAGCGCCTGCGTCTCACCCTCGGCGACGGGCGCACCCTCAGCGCGCTGCGGTACGGGCAGGAGCCGCCGCGCGTGACACTGCTGCACGGAGCCGGGCTGAACGCGCACACGTGGGATACGACCGTCCTCGCGATGGGCCTTCCCGCCCTCGCCCTCGACCTCCCCGGTCATGGCGACTCGTCATGGCGGGAGGACGCCACCTACACCGCCGGCACGCTGGCGCCCGATGTCGTGGCCGCCCTGCAGGCATGGACGGACCGCCCCCAGCTGCTCGTGGGTCAGTCGCTCGGCGGGCTCACGGCGCCCGCTGTCGCAGCCGCCGTCGCCGAGAAGATCGCGCAGCTCGTGGTCGTCGACATCACCCCGGGCGTGGACCCGGACGCCGGCCCCACCCAGATCCGCTCGTTCTTCGCCGGCCCCACCGACTGGGCCTCGCGGGACGAGCTCGTCGACCGGGCACTGTCGTTCGGGCTCGGCGGGGGCGCCCGGCGCACCGCCGAGCGCGGCGTGTACCTGAACTCCCGCGTGCGCCCAGACGGCCGCGTCGAGTGGAAGCATCACTTCGCCCACCTGGCCGCGGCGGCCGCCAACGGCGGCGCCGACGCCCCCGCGCAGGGCGACGGCATGGCGGCATTGCTCTCCACGACCGGATGGGACGACCTCGCCGCCGTCCGTGCACCCCTGACCCTGGTGCGCGGCGCGCGGGGGTACGTCACCCCTGCCGACGCGGAGGAGTTCAGCCGCCGCTTCCCGGCGGCCCGCGTGGTCACCGTGGCGGGCGGTCACAACCTTCAGGAGGACGCCCCCCTCGAGCTCGGCCGCCTGCTGCGCGGGCTGGCCGGAGAGGCCGCGGGATCCGGAGAAGGATGAGGGCTGCCACGGTGTTGCCGGTAACACGGCGACTCCCCGGCGGCCACCGCAATAGGCTGATATCGCACCGAGTTGCCTCCGGCGTCATCCGACACCATCGAAGATGACGCCGGACCTGCGAAAGGAACCCGCCATGCCACGCCGCACAGCCTTGGCCGCGACGACCCTGTTGATCGCCGGAACGCTGGCGCTTGCGTCGTGCTCGGGAGGCGGCAGCGCCCCCGCCACGACCTCGGCCGGCGAACCCGACCCCGACGCCTCGCTCACCGTGGGGCTGGTGCTGGAACCGACGAACCTCGACATCCGCCGCACGAGCGGCGCGGCCCTCGAGCAGATCCTCATCGACAACGTCTACGAGGGCCTGGTCACCCGCACGCAGGAGAACGAGATCGTCGCCTCGCTCGCGAGCGCCTTCGAGGTATCGGATGACGGCCTCACCTACACCTTCACGCTGTCGGACGGCGTCACCTTCCACGACGGCACCCCGCTGACCGTCGAGGACGTCGTGACCTCTCTCACGCAGGTCAAGGACGATCCCGAGATCGTCGGCAACACCGAGTTCGCCGGCGTCGCCTCGATCACCGCCGCCGACGACAGCACCGTGGTCATCACGCTCACCGAGCCCAATCAGAACTTCCTGTTCACCCTCACCGGGCCCGCGGGCCTGGTGTTCAAGACCGGCGACACCACCGACTTCCAGACCGCCGCGAACGGCACGGGGCCCTTCACGCTGGAGCGGTGGAACCAGGGCGACAGCATCCAGCTCGTGCGCAACGACGCCTACTGGGCGGAGCCGGCGGGGGTGGCCGAGGTGGTCCTGCAGTACATCCCCGATTTCACCGCCGGCGTGAACGCGGCCCTGGACGGGTCGCTCGACGTGCTCACCGCGGTCCAGCCGGATCTGTCCGCGCAGCTGGACGAGGCCAGCGGGTTCACCCTCACGACGGGCCAGACCACCGACAAGGGCACGCTCGCCTTCAACAACGCCGTCGCCCCGCTCGACGACGCCCGCGTGCGCGAGGCGCTGCGGCTGGCCATCGACCATGAGGCCCTCGTGGAGGCCATCGGCAGCGGTCAGACGCAGTACGGGCCCATCCCCGAACTCGATCCCGGCTACGAGGACCTCTCCGACGTCGCGCCGTACGATCCGGAGCGGGCCATGGAGCTGCTCGAGGAGGCCGGGGCGGACGACCTGGAGCTGACTCTGACCATCCCCTCCTTCTACGGCACCACCGTGCCGCAGGTGCTGGTGTCGGACTTCGACGAGATCGGCGTGACCCTGGAGGTCGAATCCGTCGAGTTCGCGACGTGGCTGCAGGATGTCTACACCAACCACGACTACGAGCTGAGCTTCGTGCTGCACGTGGAGCCGCGCGACGTCGGCAACTTCGCCGATCCCACCTACTACTTCGGCTACGACAATCCGGAGGTGCAGGACCTGCACGCCCAGGCGCAGGTCGCCGTCGACCCCGACGAATCGGCGGAGCTGCTGGCGGAGGCCGCGCGCATCGTGTCGGAGGATCACGCCGCCGACTGGCTGTACACCGGCGCCACGATCACCGCGGTCGGCGACGGGGTGTCCGGGTTCCCGGTCGACTCGGTCAACTCGCGGATCGACCTGGCCGGTGTGACGGTGTCTTCGGAGTGATCCGCTACACGCTGACGAGACTGGCCCTGCTGGTCGTGGGGCTGCTCGTTGCCAGCGTGCTCATCTTCCTCTCGCTGCGGGTGCTCCCCGGCGACGTCGCCCTGCTGATCGCCGGCACCGACTCCACGCCCGCACAGGTCGCGGCCATCCGCGAGCGGCTGGGCCTGGGCGCACCGCTGCCGGCGCAGTATCTGGACTGGATCGGCGGACTCGTCCGGGGCGATCTCGGCTCATCGCTGGTGACCGGTTCGTCGGTGGCCGCCGAGCTCGCCGACAAGGCGCGCATCACGGTTCCCCTCGGCATCCTGGCCCTCCTGATCGCCCTCGCGATCGCCGTGCCGTTCGGTGTGCTCTCCGCTGTGCGCCGCCGGCGGCCCGCGGGCACCGCCCTGAGCGTGGTGGCGCAGGCCCTCGCCGCGGTGCCTGCGGTATGGGCCGGGATGATGCTCGTCGTGGTCTTCGCGGTGTGGCTGGGGGTCCTCCCCGCGCAGGGCTTCCCGCGCGGCGGGTGGAGCGATCCGGCGGCGGCGCTGCGCGCGCTGATCCTGCCGGCCCTGACGATCGGCATCATCGAGGGGGCCATGCTCATGCGGTTCGTGCGCAGCGCGACCCTGCAGGCGATCGGGCAGGACTACGTGCGCACCGCGGCCGCCAAGGGCCTGACACGCACACAGGCCCTCCTGCGCCACGGCCTGCCCAACGTCGCCCTGTCGGTCGTGACGGTACTGGGCCTGCAGGTGGCCGGGGTCCTCGTGGGCGCCGTCGTCATCGAGCAGCTGTTCACCCTCCCCGGCGTCGGGCGGATGCTGGTGGCCGATGTGGGCGCGCGCGACCTGCCCAAGGTGCAGGGGGAGCTGTTCGTGCTGACCGGTTTCGTGCTGATCGTCGGCTTCCTCGTCGATCTCCTCCACCGCGCCCTCGACCCCCGCCAGCGGGAGACGGTCGCATGAGCGCGCCCCGCGGTCGCACGGCGTGGCTCGGTCGCCTGTGGCGCTTGAGCACCGGGCGGTTCGGACTGATCGTGGTGGCCGTCATCGTGCTCACCGCGATCGTGGCGGCGGTGTGGACCCCGTTCCCGCCGCAGCGCGTGGACCTCGGCGACCGCTGGGCGGCGCCGGGCTGGCCGCACCTGCTGGGCACCGACAACAACGGACGTGACATCCTGAGCCTGCTCATGGCCGGAGCCCGCACCACGATCTTCGTCGCCGTCGGCGCCGGTGTGATCGCCACCGCGCTGGGCCTGGGCCTGGCGGCCCTGGGAGCCCTGACCCGGCGATGGGTGCGCGAGAGCGTCGCCGTGCTCGTGGACATCCTCATCGCCTTCCCCGTGCTGATCATCGCGATGATGATCTCCGCGGTGTGGGGCGGCTCGCTGTGGGTGGTCGTGTGGGCGGTGGGCATCGGCTTCGGCGTCAACATCGCCCGCGTGACCCGCCCGGAGCTGCGCCGCGTGCTGCACAGCGACTTCGTGCTGGCCGGGCGGGCCAGCGGCCTCTCCCCCGCGCAGAACCTGTGGCGCCATCTGCTCCCCAACGTCGCACCGGTGTTCATCGTGCAGCTGTCGTGGGGCATGGCCGTCGCGGTCCTGGCCGAGGCCGGACTGTCCTACCTCGGCTTCGGGGCCCCGGTGACCCAGCCGTCGTGGGGCGTGCTGCTGGCGGATCTGCAGCGCTACATCACGCTGCATCCGCTGTCGGTGGTGTGGCCGGGACTCACGATCACCCTCACGGTGCTGGGCCTGAACCTCCTCGGCGACGCCCTGCGCGAGGCCACCGACCCCACCCTCGCGGAGCGCGCCCCGTCGGCACGGCTGCAGGTGCCGGAGGTGGTCGCATGAGCCTGGAGGTACGGGATCTCGCGATCGAGATCGGCGGCGAGCGCGTCGTGGACGGCATCTCCTTCGACGTCCCCGACGGCGCACGCCTCGGACTCATCGGCGAATCCGGCTCCGGGAAATCGCTCACGGCGCTGGCGATCCTGGGCCTCCTCCCCGACGGCGCACGCGCCAGCGGGAGCGTGCGCTGGGACGGGCAGGAGATCCTGGGCCTGCCCGACCACCACCTCGCGCGCCTGCGCGGCAACGACATCGGCATCGTCTTCCAGGAGCCGGCCACCGCCCTGAACCCCATCCGCACGATCGGGCGGCAGATCGCCGAGTCCCTTCGCATCCATGAACGCGTCCCGCGCGCCGAGGCCCGCCGCCGCGCCGTCGCCGAGGCCGAACGCGTCGCCCTCCCCGACCCCGACGCGATCGTGGCGCGCTACCCGCACCAGCTCTCCGGCGGACAGCGACAGCGCGTGGCCATCGCGATGGCGCTCGTGTGCGGCCCGCGCCTGCTGATCGCCGATGAGCCCACCACGGCGCTGGACGTCACCATCCAGGCCGGCATCCTGCGCCTGCTGGGTTCGCTCGCGGAGGAGTCGGGCATGTCGCTGGTCTTCATCACCCACGACCTCGCGGTGCTCAGCCAGATCGCCACGCACGCCGTCGTGCTCGAACGCGGCCGCGTCGTGGAGCACGGCCCGCTGACCCAGCTGCTGACCGCGCCCGCGAGCCCGGTGACACGGGCGCTGCTGCGCGATGCAACGGCCACCCTGTGGCGCCCCGAACCCGACCACCCGGGAGCCACGGCATGAGCGACACGCTGCTGCGGGCCCGCGGGCTCACCCGCCGCCACCTCTCCCCGCGCCGCACACTGTTCGGCCCGCGCGTGCGGACCACGGCACTGGACGACCTCGATCTCGACGTCGACGCCGGCTCCGCGGTCGGCGTCATCGGCGAGTCGGGCTCGGGCAAATCCACCCTCATGCGGCTGCTCCTGGCGCTGGATGTCCCCACCGCCGGGACCGTGGAGTTCGACGGCCGCCTCGTCGATGCCCGCATGAGCAGCCGCGCGCTGCACTGGCTCCGACATGAGACCGGCATCGTGTTCCAGGACCCGTACGGGTCGCTGGACCCGCGCATGAGCGTCGGGCGGATCGTGGGCGAGCCGCTGTGGGCGCTGGATGTCCCCGGCGACCGCCGGGCGCGCGTGCGGGAGGTGCTCGAGGAGGTCGGACTGGATGCGGCGATGGCCGAGCGCTACCCGCAGGAGTTCTCCGGCGGGCAGCGCCAGCGCATCGCCATCGCGCGCGCGATCGTGCACCGTCCGCGCCTGCTCGTCGGCGACGAGCCGCTCTCGGCGCTGGATGTCACGGTGCGCGCGCAGATCCTGCGGCTTCTCGCCGATCTCCGCGAGCGCACCGGCCTGACGCTGCTGCTCGTGAGCCACGACATCGGCGTCGTGCAGAACCTGTGCGATCAGGTGGTCGTGATGAAGGACGGCCGCATCGTGGAGGAGGGCCCCACCGAAAAGGTGCTCCTCCAGCCGCAGGCCGCCTACACGCGCGCGCTGCTGGCCTCGATCCCGACCATCAGCCCCTGATCCGCGCCCGGGTCGGAACCGGGTCGTACAGTCGTCGCATGACCCCCGCCATCGTCCCGCCGTTCCTCCTGGCCCGCATCGCCGGCACCGCCGATCCGCGCCTGGCCCGCGCGGCCGCGGCGGCGGCGCGGACGCTCTCCGTCCCGCGTCCCGCGCGCGGCCTCGCCCGGGAGCGCCTGCGGCTGTCGATCGAGGAATCGGGCACCCTTGTGGCCGAGACCTCCCCCGCCCCCGACCGGGTGGTCTCCGACGCGCAGAACCGCGAGGAGCTCCCCGGAGTCCGGGTGCGGGGCGAGGAGGACCCGCCCAGCGGCGACGAGGCCGTCGACGAGGCCTTCGACGGCCTGGGGGCGACCTTCGACTTCCTGTGGGACGCCTTCGGGCGGAACGGCATCGACGGCGCCGGGGGGTCACTGGCGGCGACCGTGCACTACGGCGTGGAGTACGACAACGCGTTCTGGAACGGCGAGCGGATGGTCTTCGGCGACGGGGACGGCGAGGTGTTCGCCGGCTTCACGCGGTCGCTGTCGATCATCGCGCATGAGCTGGCCCACGGGCTCACCGACGCCGAGGGGGGCCTGGAGTACCAGGGGCAGTCGGGAGCGATCAACGAGTCGCTCTCGGATGTGTTCGGGGTGCTCGCCGAACAGCACGCCGCCGGTCACGGCGTGGCGGACGCATCGTGGCTCGTGGGCGCGGGCATCTTCACCGATGCGGTGCAGGGCGTGGCCCTGCGGTCGGTGAAAGACCCCGGCACGGCGTACGACGACGACGTGCTCGGGCGCGACCCGCAGCCGGCGCACGTGAGCGATTACGTCGAGACCGCCGAGGACAACGGCGGCGTGCACATCAACTCCGGCATCCCCAACCGCGCGTTCTACCTCACCGCCGCCGCCCTGGGCGGGAAGGCGTGGGAACGGGCCGGCCGCATCTGGTACCGGGCCCTCACCGACGGGCTCAGCCCGACGATCGACTTCGCCGGGTTCGCGGCGGCCACGCTGGCTGCGGCGCGGGCGGAGTACGGTGAGGACTCGGAGGAGGTCGCCGCGGTCCGCGACGGATGGGTGGGCGTCGGCGTCATCGAGGATGGATCACCCGCAGTCTGACGACCCGCAGCGCCGCGACGCGAATCGCGTCGTGGTCACCGTGACCCGCACCGGCGGCATCGCCGGCCGGCGGCGCCTGTGGCGGGCCGAACCGCCTCCCGATGACACCGCCCGGTGGGAGGAGCTGCTCGGGCGATGCCCGTGGGACGAGGTCGCCGCGGGCGGCGCCGGAGGAGACCGCTTCGTGTGGGCGATCCGCGCCGTCGACGACCGCACTCGGGAAGCAGAACTGGCCGACGCGCGGCTGCAGGGACCGTGGCGCGAACTGGTGGACGCCGTGCGCGCCGCCGCATCCTGATTCAGCCGGCCACCGGGCGCTTGCGCCGCTTCGGAATGCTCTTCTGCAGGTAGACCACTCCGAGCCAGCGGTTGAATTTGAAGCCCACGCGACCCATGCGGCCGACCTCGGTGAAGCCGAACTTCTCGTGCAGCCGGATGGAGGCGTCGGCGCCCTTGTCGCTGATGGCCGCGACGACCTCGCGGATCCCGACCTCCTGGCACGCCTCCAGCAGCGCCTTCAGCAGCGCCGACCCCAGGCCCTTGCCGGCGGCGGCCTGTCCCAGATAGATGGAGTCCTCGACCGTGTACCGGTAGGCCGACTTCGGCTTCCACGGCTGCACGAGCGCGTACCCGAGGATCTGCCCGGTGGGGCTCTCGGCGACGAGGAAGGGCATGCCGAGCTTGGCCAGGTGCGCGAACTTCTCCCGCCACTGCACCATCTTCCACGGCTTCTCGTCGAAGGTGACGACCGAGTTCGTCACGTAGTAGTTGTAGATCTCGCGGATGTCGGCGATATCGCGATCCTGCGCGGGGCGGATCGTGAACGCGAACGGCCGCTCCGGGGCGGGCGCGGGGCGCAGATGCCGCGGAAGACGCCGGCGGGTCTTGTCATACTCGTCCTCCAGCACGGCTGCCACTCTAGCGGGAGCCGCTCAGCGGACGGGCTGCTGCAGGTCGACCAGCCAGCGGTCGTAGCCGTCCTGGGGGATCTGCCGGTACACCTCGCGGAACGTCCCGGTCGGGGTCAGCCCGCGCCGCTGCACCTCCGCGAGCAGCTCCTGCCACGCCGCCGGCATCCCGTCGAGGTCGGGGGCGTCGTAGCGCAGCGCGAGCGCGTGGTGAACGACCGGCAGCACCTCGGCGTGGAGGCCCTCGGGCGTGCGCCCGGCGACCTGCTCTGCGGCGCCGACCATGGTGCGCTCGCCGTGCACGGTGTAATGGGCGATGCCGGGGCCGGTGCGCGGGGAGCCGGCCGCGGCCAGGGCTGCCGCGACCCGATCGAACATCGCCGGGAGCTTCGTCGCGATGTCGCCCATGTCCATGACGGCGGACACCTGGACCAGCCGCAGGTCGCCCAGGTCGGTCTCGGTGATGGCGGACACGGATGCTCCCTCCCGGCGGGTCACGCGGTGATCCCACGGACAGTCTGACACCGTGCGCCGGTCGGGGCCGGACGTCATCCGGCGGGAATGCGCCAATCCACGGGGGCCGCGCCCTGCTGCTGCAGCAGTGCGTTCACCTGCGAGAACGGCCGGGAGCCGAAGAAGCCGCGCCGCGCCGACAACGGCGACGGATGCGGCGACGCCACGATCGGCGTGTCCCCCAGCATCGGCCGGAGGCCCGCGGCATCCCGCCCCCACAGGATCGCCACGAGCGGGGCGTCGCGGGCGACCAGGGTGCCGATGGCGAGCTCGGTCACCGCCTCCCAGCCCCATCCCCGGTGCGACGCGGGCGCGCCCGGCGCGACGGTGAGCACGCGGTTCAGCAGCATGACGCCCTGGTCGCTCCACGCCGAGAGGTCGCCGTGCGGCGCGGGCGGCAGACCGAGGTCGGCCTCCAGCTCGGCGTAGATGTTGGTGAGGCTGCGCGGCAGCGGGCGCACATGGGCGTCCACGGCGAAAGACAGTCCGATCGGGTGCCCCGGCGTCGGGTAGGGGTCCTGCCCGACCAGCAGGACCTTGACCTCGGCGAGCGGGCGCTGGAAGGCGCGCAGCACATGCTCTCCCGCCGGGAGGTAACCGCGCCCGGCCGCGGTCTCGGCACGCAGGCGCTCCCCCAGCGCCGCGATCTGCGGGGCGACCGGCTCCAGCGCGGCGGCCCAGCCCCGGTCGATCAGCCCGGCCTCGGCGAGCTCCGGCAGGCTCCGCGCCACGTCAGGCGACCGCATCCTCGTCGAGCACCGACCCGCGCGCCGACCACGGGAAGTCGATCCACAGCGCGGTGTCCTTCCACGAGTAGTCGGGACGCACGATCGTGGTCGGCTTGGTGTAGATCACCACCGAGCGCATGTCGGCACCGCGGTCGCGCAGGAGCTTCACGGCCAGCGCGAGGGTGCGGCCGCTGTCGGCGACATCGTCCACGAGCAGCACGCGTCGGCCCTCGAGGTAGTCGATGTCCAGCGCGGGCGGGATCACCTCGGGGGCGTCGAGCACCGTGCCGATGCCGGTGTAGAACTCCACGTTGAGCGCGCCGCAGTTCTTCACGCCCAGCCCGTACGCGATCGCGCCGGCCGGCAGCAGCCCGCCACGGGCGATCGCCACCACGACCTCCGGCACGAAGCCGTCGGCGAGGATGGCGCGCGCCAGGTCGCGCGAGGCCTCGCCGAAGCCGTCCCATGACAGGCTTTCGCGCTCCCCCGTGCCTTCGCCCACGTGTCCTCCTCGTCGCCGGAGATCCCAGCCTACGGGCGGCGCCCGGGCGCGACCGCACCGCCGGTGTATCCTCGGCGCGTGACCCGAGCCTCCGCGCCCCTCCGCCGGCCCGGCCTGGGCGTCACCGCGGGGCTGATCGGCTGGTTCATCGTCGTCGAACTGGTCAGCGGCATCCTGCAGGGGTATTACGTGCCGCTGTTCAGCGACATCGTGATCGCCCTGGACATCCACGACTCCGACGTCAACTGGTTCGAGGCCGGCCAGCTGCTGCTCTCGGCCCTCGTGCTGCCGGTGCTCGCCAAGCTCGGCGACATGTTCGGCCACAAGAAGATCCTGCTCGTCGCGGCGGCGCTGACGGCCGGGGCCAGCTGGTGGCTGGTCTTCGCAGACTCGTTCTGGACGTTCCTGCTGGCGTGGTCGCTGCAGGGCTTCTACGTCGTGTGGCTGCCGCTGGAGATCGCCCTGATCTTCGAGCGGGGGCGCCGTCAGGCGCACGGCGTCTCGCGCACCCGCCGCGCCGCCGGCCTCCTCGTGGTCGGGCTGCAGGCCGGCGCGATCATGGGTGCCCTCGCCGCGGGGCGCCTGTTCGCCGCATCCGGGGAGGATCTGCGGCTGACCCTCATGATCCCCGCGATCGCCGTGACGCTGGTCACGCTCGTGATCTGGCTCGGCGTGCCCGAATCCGAGCCCGTCCCGAACCGGCGTCTGGACACCGGCGGCTTCGTGATCCTCGCGTTCGCGCTGCTGCTGGTGACGGGAGGGCTGTCGTTCCTGCGCGTGCCGGACGGCCCAGGGGCGGGGCTCGTCGCGGCGCTGGTGGCCGCCGGAATCGCGGCGTTCGCGGTGTTCGTCTGGTACGAACTGCGCCAGCCCGACCCCGCGATCGACATCCGCGTGCTCATCCAGCCGCAGATGTGGCCCGTGCAGGCCACCGCGTTCCTCGTGGGCATCAGCCTGCTCGGGGCGCAGGGGCCGCTCACCACGTACGCCGGCACGGACTCCTCGCTCGGCTACGGCCTGGGGCTGGATGCCACGGACCGCTCGAACGTCATCGGCGTGTACCTCGTCTCCCTCATCGTCGGTGCGGTGCTGTTCGCGCTCACCTCCCGCCGGGCGAGCCCGCGGCTCATGCTCATCGGCGCGGCGCTCCTGGTCGGCATCGGATACGCGCTCTTCCTGCCCTTCCACCTCGAGCTGTGGCAGGTGCTGCTGAACCTCTCCATCGCCGGCATCGGCTCGGGGGCCCTGGTGGGCGCCATGCCGGCCGCCGCCGCCGCGGCCGCCCCGCGCGGGCAGACGGGGATCGCCTCGGCCCTCACGAACACGACGAAGACGATCGGTGGCACGTTCGCCTCGGCGATCTTCGGGGTGGTCCTGGCCGGATCCGCCGGAGCGGCCGTGGCTTCCACCGCCGCTCCCCTCCTCGGCTACCTCACGGTGTGGACCGTGTGCGCCGCCGGCGGCTTCCTCGCCGCGCTGCTGCTGATGTTCGTCCCGCGCGTGGCCTTCGCCGACCCCGACGCGGAAGCCGCCGCGGGTCAGGCGCAGGTCCCGTAGCGCCGGCGCGGGTCAGGAGGAGCGCGGGCGGAGGGGTCCGCGGGCGAGGAGATGCTGCGCGGACTGGGCGACGGGGCGCATCGTCACGACGTCGAGGTTCACGTGCCCGGGGGCATCGAGGGCATACGCGATGACATCGGCGACGTCGGCGGCGGTGAGCGGATTCTCCACGCCCTCGTAGATGCTGTCGGCGGCGTTGGTGTCTCCGCGCAGGCGGTTGACCGAGAACTCCTCCGTGTAGACCATCCCGGGGGCGATCTGCGTCACGCGGATCGGCTCGCCGTTCAGCTCGAGCCGCAACGCGCCGGCGAGCATCGCCTCCCCCGCCTTGGCGGCGTTGTACCCGGCGCCGCCCGCGTACGCCGACTGCGCCGCGGTGGACGTGACGAACAGCGTGTCGGCGTGACCGTCCGCCGCCGCCGCGCGCCGCAGCAGCGGCAGGAGCGCGGCGACGAGCATCTGCGCCGAGACGACGTTGACCTCGAACATCCAGCGCCAATCCTCCGGCCGGGCGTCCTCGACCGCGTCCACGCCGCGCGCGCCGCCTGCCACGTGCACGAGTGCGTGCACGGGTCCGGACTCCTCGAGCCACTGCGCCAGGGCGGCGACGTCCTCGCCCCGCGTGAGGTCGGCGGCGAACCCCACGATGCCGATCTCCTCCTCGAGAGCCTCGAGCCGCTCGGCGCGCCGGGCGACGCCGACGACGTCCCATCCCCGCTCCCGCAGGATGCGCGCCGTCGCGCGCCCGATCCCCGAACTTGCTCCTGTGACCACTGCGCGTCGCGTCATGCCGCCACGCTACCCCGCGCGGTGTTACGTCACATTTCCCTCCTGTTGTCACCCCCGCCGCACTTTCGTAGCCTCGCTGACGGGGAGGACACCTCGTCCTCGCCCCCGAGACCCGCAGGAGAACGAACATGTCCGCACCCGAGAACTGGCAGTTCGAGACCAAGCAGATCCACTCCGGCGCGCAGCCCGACCCGGTCACCAAGGCCAGGGCCACGCCCATCTACCAGACGACGTCGTACGTGTTCGACAACGCCGACCACGCCGCCAACCTGTTCGCACTGGCCGAATTCGGCAACATCTACACGCGGATCCAGAACCCCACGCAGGATGTCGTCGAGCAGCGCCTCGCGGCACTCGAGGGCGGCACCGGCGCCCTGCTGGTGGCCAGCGGTCAGG
Organism: Microbacterium lushaniae; assembly: GCF_008727775.1. Classification (NCBI taxonomy): domain Bacteria; kingdom Bacillati; phylum Actinomycetota; class Actinomycetes; order Micrococcales; family Microbacteriaceae; genus Microbacterium; species Microbacterium lushaniae. Next base: position 1,110,489 of record NZ_CP044232.1, on the reverse strand, counting down.
CCGCGGAGACCTTCGCGGTGCTCAACATCGCCCAGGCCGGCGACCACATCGTGTCGTCGAGCTCCATCTACGGCGGCACGTACAACCTGTTCAAGTACACCCTCGCCAAACTCGGCATCGAGGTCACCTTCGTGGAGAACCAGGACGACGCCGCCGAGTGGCGCGCGGCGGTGCGGCCCAACACGAAGCTCTTCTTCGCCGAGACGATCGGCAATCCGCAGATCAACGTCCTCGACATCCGCACCGTCGCCGACGTGGCCCACGAGTCCGGCGTTCCGCTCATCGTGGACAACACCATCGCCACGCCCTACCTCATCCGCCCGTTCGAGCACGGCGCCGACATCGTCATCCACTCGGCCACGAAGTTCCTCGGCGGGCACGGCACCGTCATCGGCGGCGCCATCGTCGACGGCGGGACCTTCGCGTGGTCGCAGAACGTGGAGAAGTTCCCCGGCCTGACCGAGCCCGATCCGTCGTACCACGGCGCGAGCTACACCACCGCCGTCGGCGACGGTCTGGCCTACATCATCAAGGCGCGCGTGCAGCTGCTGCGCGACCTGGGCGCCGCCATCTCCCCCCACAGCGCGTGGCTGCTCATCCAGGGCATCGAGACGCTGTCGCTGCGCATCGAGCGTCACGTGCAGAACGCCCAGGAGATCGCGGAGTGGCTGGAGGCTCAGGACGACGTCGCGTCGGTGAACTACTCCGGTCTGCCCACGTCGCCGTGGTACGCCGCCGCCAACCGCTACGCCCCCAAGGGCGTGGGCGCGGTGCTGTCGTTCGAGCTCAAGGGCGGTGTGGCGGCGGGGCGCGAGTTCGTCAACTCGCTCACCCTCTTCAGCCACCTCGCCAACATCGGCGACGTGCGCTCGCTGGTCATCCACCCCGCCTCCACGACGCACTCCCAGCTCACGCCCGAGCAGCAGCTCACCTCCGGCGTGACTCCCGGGCTCGTGCGCCTGTCGGTGGGCCTGGAGAACATCGACGACCTCAAGGCCGACCTGGAGCAGGCCCTCGCCGCCGCTCGTCGTTCGGTGGAGGCCGCCCGCGCCTGATCCGCACCCCCACGGATGCCCCGGACCGGCGTGGTCCGGGGCATCCGCGCGTCCGGGCCCGCCGCGCACCGCGCTCTGCGAAGACTCGGGCACCAACAGAACGCATCCGCCGCGGGCCGCCTTCGCGCGTCGCTGTACGGCATGGACGCGCTGAATACGGCGGGGCGCCAGGCCTGGGTTCTTCGACAGAGAGCGCATTCGGCTGGCCTGTCGGCCCCGCTCACGCTCGCATTCCAGCGCTTGGACTCCTCCGGGTCGCGCTGCCGGCGCCCCGCGGCCCGTGCGATGCTTCGAGCGTTGTGCATCTGCGTTGCGATCGCGCCACGCCTGCGACGCTCTGCCGTTCTGCTCCGCGCCCGCCCGTTTGCCGAGTCCCTACCGAACACGGGGGGTGGCGAGCCTCTCGTCACCTCGTGACTTGGGTTGAGGCCGGTTGAACTGCCCGGTCGCGAAAAGCACTGCCACCACAGCGAGAGGGACAATCCACCCAGTCCATCCGAGAACAGTTGCCTGGGTGGTGTCGATGTGTGATCCGGCCTGCGCAAAGAGCAGATAGGACCCTGCCGCGCCGTTGAAGCTGGCGTGCGCGAGGGCTGCGGGCCAAACGGACTCAGAACGGATTCGCAGCCAACTGAATACCGCGCCGACCACGATGCACATTCCCACCATGGTCACCATCCCGAGCCAGCCCGGTGCGTCTGGGTAGTTGTACCCGAGGAGGATGAGCGGGGCGTGCCAGAGCCCCCAGACTGCGCCGCTGATCAGGAGGGCTGGGAGCGTACCGAGCGGCATCAGTTTCGGCAGGAGCCACCCGCGCCATCCGAGTTCTTCACCGAGCGCGGGGAGCAAGTTGATGAGAGATGCCAGGGGAAGGACAGCGAGTTGGATAGCGACGAGGGCGCCTATCGGCACTGTGAGCCCTGGCGCACCGGCGGCGGACAGCTGCGCGTCGATTGTCTGCTGAAAAGCCGAGAAATTGGCGACGTCGGCGGGGTACAGCCCGAACAAGGCCCCCACCGGGAGAGCTACGAGAACAAGACCTATCGGCACGAAGACGCCTAGCGCCGCATAGCCGAGGAGCCTCCGCACGGGCGTCATCGGCCAGAGCCCGAGAGCCCGTGCTCGCTGTCGGGGACGCTCGATGAGAAAAACGACTGCAAGGGCGGCGATCCCGGGGGTCGTCATCATGGCCACGGCCACGAGCGGAAACCACGGACTCGCGAGGCCATCACCAGTCCACAGGGGAAGCGCGACGAGCCAGGCCAGCCCGTACGCAATGGCGATGAACGCGAGGACGGCGCGACGGTCACGGCTACTCAGTCGCCTCTTCGCCCCATGAACGTCCGGGCTGACTGACGGGCGGGATGGTTCGCCGGTCATGAGGCTTCCGGGGAGAGGATGTAGAGACCAGCGATGGTCTGGTCGTCCCGGAATGTGATTCGGGCGGTATAGTCGCCAGCTTCGAACGACAGCGGCGTGTTCGTGATGGTCACATCCCCCGCGCGAGCTGCCTCGGAGTCGCCGTGGCTCTCGAATGCGCCCGACTGACCGATGAGCTGCGCCCATGCAGCAGCGAGAGCGTCTTCTGACAGACCGTCCCGCATGGTGGAGTCGAAGCGGCCGGTGACACGTGACCAGTGAGCGGAGGCTAGCTCGTTGATCACAGACGATGCCAACTCGGCTGCACCGGATAGCGGCGTGGTGTTCATAGGCTCCCCTGTTCTTGGATCGATTGGTTTGCCGTACCTCTGAAACGCTGCCTGCCGCGTGACGCCCAAGGCGTCGCCCACGGTCTGCCACGTGACACCGCTTCGCCGTGCTTGTTGCACCACGGCGCGCACGACATCATCAGCGGCCAGTTGGATGCTCAAAGCCCGTGCTACCGAACGGGGCCAGTCATCCCTGCTCTCAAGGACCCGGGACGCGAGCAGTTCCTCGGTGCGGGCGCGCAACACCTGTAAGGCAGGCATAACTGATTCACGCATATGTAAAGCTTATCTTTACACACCCGATGGGTTGCCGCCCGAAGGGGGCAACCCACCGCCTCCCGAAACCAAGCTTCCCGAAAATCGAGTGCCGGATCGAAACCGGGTTGAGCAACGACCACTGATAGCCGACTGCCTCACAGGCGTCGACGAGGGAGGGGGCTGTGTTCGGCCGCGGGTTGCCGATGCAGGCGCTCCTCGTAGAGGGCCGCCCCCGCGTTCTGAAGGATGGTCGAGACGTCGGTGAATGCCTCGCACGTTTCGATATCCGTCACTGTGGAAGGGGTCGTAGTGGGGGAAGGGGTGATGGCCGGGCCGGAGCCTAGCGTGCACTGCCATCCACCCCGACGATTGCAACCTCCGCAATGGCACGACCCTGATCCGGGCCCGCCGCGCACCGCGCCTACGATGGAGGGGTGGGGGCACGGCGGACACATCGGGTGGTCCCGCGGGCGTACGACGACACCTTCCGCAGCCTCCTGTCCACCGCGGCCGCCCTGTGCCTGACCACCGGCGGCGTGACGGCCCTGGCGCTCACCGGCGCGGCGGCCCTTCCCGATCTCCTGGGAACCGGCGCGCACCTGCTGAGCGTCCTGTGCGTGTTCTGGACGCTGTTCGCCGTCATCTACCTCTCCTGGACGCACGTGCGGTACACGCGATGCCCGCCCGGCGAGCTGCGCCGCATCGCCGACGTGCAGCACCACCGCCGGCCTTCCGGCGCCGAGCTGATGCTCGGCTTCGGCAGCACCGGCACGGGCACGGTCAGCGCGGCGCTCATCGCCCTCATCGGCGCGCTCGGGTCGGCGGTGATCGGCATCGGACCGCAGGACGGCGGGCGGGTGCTCATCGTGCTGCTGACCGTCGCATCCTCCTGGGCCACGATGGTCTACGCCTTCGCGCTGCGCTACCTCCGGCTGGATGCCGCGGGCGAGCGGATCAGCTTCGACATCGACGAGGCCCCCGAGTTCGAGGACTTCCTGTCGATGTCGGTGATGGTCTCCTCCATCGGCGCACTGTCGGCGGGGACCCCGCGCACGGGGGCTGCGCTCCGGGCGGTGCGCACGCACACCCTGTTCGCCTTCGTCTTCAACGCCTTCATCGTCGCGATGACCGTGTCGCTCGTGGTGGGGCTCGTCACCGCCTGACGCGTAACAGTGACGGAGCAGCGCCGCCGCTCCGGGACAATGGGGGGCATGGACTGGCAGACCTCCGAAGACACGGTGCCCTCGGCACCCGTCACGGAGGCCGACGCGCGTCTCCTGCTCGGCCGCCCGCCCGCCACCGGCGCGTGGCGCGACGGCGATCCCGTGGGCGAGCGCCGGTTCGCCTCCTTCGGCGCCTTCCGCACCGAGGGCGGGCGCGACCTGCCGGGGTACCGCATCGCGTACGAGACGTGGGGCGAGCTCTCCCCTGCGCACGACAACGCCGTCCTGGTCCTGCACGCCCTTACGGGCGACAGCCACGTGCGCGGGCCGGCCGGCCCGGGCCACCCCACCGACGGCTGGTGGGACGACCTGGTCGGGCCCGGCGCCGCCATCGACACCGACCGCTGGTTCGTCGTCGCCCCGAACATGCTGGGCGGATGCCAGGGGTCGACCGGCCCCGCGAGCATCGCGCCGGACGGCTACGAGTGGGCATCCCGCTTCCCGTACCTGACGATCCGCGACCAGGTCACCGCGCAGGCGCACCTGGCCGATACCCTCGGCATCCAGCGGTGGGCGGCGGTGGTGGGCGGATCGATGGGCGGGATGCACACGCTGGAGTGGGCCGTGGGACTGCCCGACCGGGTCGCCCGCGCGGCGATCCTGTCGGCCCCGCCCGTCAACACGGCCGACCAGATCGCGCTGAACTCCGTGCAGATCGAAGCCATCCGCATCGACCCGCGCTTTTCCGGCGGGGAGTTCTACGACGCCGGCGACGGCGACGGCCCGCACCGGGGGCTCGCCCTGGCCCGCCGCATGGCGCTGCTGAACTACCGGAGCCCCACCGAGCTGAATTCGCGCTTCCAGCGCACGTGGCAGTCGGGGGTCAGCCCGCTCGGCAGCGGGGGCCGGTTCGCCGTGGAGTCGTACCTGGATTTCCACGGCAACAAGTTCACGCGCCGCTTCGACGCCAACAGCTACATCACCCTCGTGGAGGCGATGAACTCCCACGACGTGGGCCGCGACCGCGGCGGCGTCGAGGACGCGCTGCGCCGGGTGACCGCGATGACCCTCGTCCTCGGCATCGACAGCGACCGGCTCTTCCCGATCGGGGGGCAGCACCGCATCGCCCGCGGCATCCCGCACACCCTCGACGGCGACGAGGCCGTCGTGCTCGCGAGCGATTTCGGCCACGACGGCTTCCTCATCGAGACCGCCGCCGTCGCCGGTCACCTCCGGCGGCTGCTCGCGGCCTGACTACCCGCGTGCGCGGCGCGCGCGCTCCACGCGGAAGCCCATGACGGCGATCCCCGCCCCGGCAAGACCCAGGGCCGCGCCCACCCACGCCGGCGCCGCGAATCCCCATCCCGCTGCGATCGTGAGCCCACCGAGGAACGCGCCGAGGCTGTTGCCGATGTTCAGCGCGGAGTGATTCAGCGCCGCCGCGATCGACTGGTTGTCGCCGGCGACGTCCATCAGGCGGGTCTGGATGCTGGGGCTGAGCGCCGAGCCGGTGAGTGCCACCGCGAACGCGAAGAGCCCGAGCGTCACGATCCACGCCGCCGTGAGTGCGAGGAGCGCAGATGCCACGGCGAGGGCGAGCAGACCCCACACGAGCGAGCGCCGCAGATCGCGATCCGCCAGGCGCCCGCCGACGAGGTTGCCCACGGTCATCCCGAGTCCCACGATGACCAGGACGAGCGACACGCTCCACTCCGGGGATCCGGCCAGGTCGGTGACCATGGGTGCGATGTAGCTGATCATCGCGAAGAACCCGCCGAATCCGATCGCGCCCGTGCCGAGGGCGAGCCACACCTGGCCCACCCGGAACACGCGCAGTTCGTCGCGCAGGCGCCGGCCCGGATCCCCCGGGTGCGGGGGCACGGTGAGCGCGATCGCGACCGTGGCCACGGCGAAAACGCCGGCGACCACGACGAAGGCCGCCTGCCATCCCCACTGCTGCCCGAGGAGCGTGCCCAGCGGCACGCCGACGACGTTGGCGACGGTGAGACCGGACAGGACGAAGGCGACCCCCTGGGCGCGCTTTCCCGGGCCCAGCAGGTCGGCGGCCACGAGCGCGCCGATCCCGAAGTACGCCCCGTGCGGAAGCCCGGCGAGGAAGCGGGATGCCGCCACGAGCTCGAAGGTGGGGGCGATGACGGTGAGCGCGTTGAACACCGTCAGCGCGAGGGCGAGCACCACCATCACGCGGTGCCGCGGGAACCGCGCGACCGAGCCCGCGATCGTCGGCGCACCCACGACGACGCCCAGCGCGTACAGCGAGATGAGCCAGCCGGCCTGCGCGATCGCGCTCTCCGGCTGCGCCGCCCAGGGCGCGGGGAGCAGTTCGGCGGCGATGTTCGGCAGGAGGCCCATCAGCACGAACTCGGTCATGCCGATGCCGAAGCTGCCGATCGCGAGGGCGAGGAGCGCCCTCGCCGTCGCCCTCCTCGTCGTGGTCGAGGAGGTCACCGCTCGATTGTAGCCTCCGGGTCAGTCGGTGTCGCGAATCGATTCGAGCGCGCTCTCCAGGCGCTCCACCTTGCCGTCGATCTCACCCGAGTGCCCGGGGCGGATGTCGGCTTTGAGCACGAGCGAGACGCGCGAGCCGAACGGCATGACCGCATCCGCGGCGCGCCTGACGACGTCGAAGACCTCGTCCCACTCCCCCTCGATCTCGGTGAACATCGAGGTCGTGCGGTTCGGCAGGCCCGAGTCTCGGACGACCCGCACGGCGGCGGCGACGGCGTCATGCACCGAGCCGTCGGCGGATCCGGTTCCGGAAGGGGCGACGGAGAAGGCGACCAGCATGCTCAGACGCTACCGCGCGAGGAGACGGCGGCGCGAGGCCTCCCGCCGACGGGCACCCGGAGCACCCGCACGCACATCCACGCGAACAGCGCCACCACGAGCGCGTTGCGCATCGTCAGCACGATGACCGCCGTGACCTCGGCGGCGAGCAGGCGGTCGTACAGCACGGGGTACACCAGCTGCGTGAGGCCGCACAGGAACAGCACGACCGCCGCCGGCCCCGCCCACCGGGCCCGATCGAGCACGACTGCCACCAGGAGCGGCGGCAGGAGCCACGTCATGTACTGCGGGGAGCCGACCTTGTTGGTCACGATGAACGCCAGGACCAGTGCGAGCGCGAGCGGCGGGAACAGGGCCGCGAAGGATGCTCCGCGCCAGGCCTGCACCGCCCCCGCCGCAGCGACGGCCACCACCACCGCCACGAGGACCGGCGTCATCGCCGCCGCCACGGCGGCCGAGCCCGCGCCGACGACTTCGAAGGTGATGATGTCGGCGGCGAAGTAGATCGCCGCACCCGGCACCCCGAGGGCGGCCTGCCACACGTACGGCGTGCTGACCGGGGCCTCCAGCTGCAGTCCGCGCACGGCCTGGTCGCCCACGAACCCGAACACCGTGGCGCCGCCGCCGGCCAGCACCACGACCGCGATCGTGGCCAGCGACACCGCGAGGGCGGCCCCCAGCACCGCCGCCCGGCGGCGCAGCGCGAGCACCGCCGCGGCCAGGAGCGCGGCCGGCCACACCTTGATCCACATGCCCACGGCCAGGAGCGCGCCCCCCAGCCATGGCCGTCCGACCAGCCACAGGCAGCCGGCCAGTGAGAGCGGCACCGTGAGGGCATCCAGTCGGAAGAGCCCCACCGGCCCGAGCAGGAGGATCGCGGCCAGCCACAGCCAGGCCGCCGTTCGCCGGCCACGCGAGCGGCCCCGGCCCACCAGCATCCCGAACCCCAGCGCGTTGGCGGCCGTGGCGAGCAGCCCCCAGCCGATCGTGTAGCCGCCCAGCAGCGAGAACCCCCACGCCAGCACCATGGGCACCAGCGCGATCTGCGGGTAGACCCACGGCTCGTCGATCCCCACGATGCCGGCGCCAATGAGCGCCTGCCGCGACCACGGCTCGTACACGTTGTACACGTCGCCCATGGGCTGGCTCGGCAGCACGTGACCGAGCAGGATCACCGCGGCGTGCACGAGGACGAAGGCAATCCACAGCGGCACGCGTCGGGACACGCTTCACATCCTAGGCCGCGCGCACGACACGGCCCGGCCGTGACCGGGATGCCGCCGGGTTCATCCGCTCGCGAGGACGCCCGCGACCACGCGCGGCAGGGCGGCGGCGACATCCATCGCCGTGATCGGGCCGCCCCGCGCACCCAGGGCGCCCGCGGCGGTGGCGCCGGCCTCGGCGTGCAGCCACGCACCGGTGGCAGCGGCGGGGCCGAGGGAGTCGGCATCCGCCGCGGGAGCCCCCGCGACGACCGCTCCCACGACGCCGGCGAGCACGTCGCCGGTGCCGGCGGTGGCCAGCCACGCCGTCGCCGCGCCGATGCGGCGGGTCCAGCCGCCCGGGGTCGCGACGACGGTCGTCGACCCCTTCAGCAGCACCGTCACCCCCAGGCGCGCGGCGGTCTCGACGGCGGCGGCCTCGCGGGCCTCGTCGTCGGCGTCGCTCCCGACCGGCGACAGCCCCGCCTGCGCGCGCACACGGTCGTGCTCGCGGCCGTGCGGCGTCACGATGCGCGGGGCCGATCCCACCGGCGCCAGATCCAGCGCCCCCGCGTCGACGACGACCGGCTCCGCCCCGTCCAGGATGCGCCGGAGGGCCGCGTCGTCGTCGGGCGTGCGATGCGCGGCATCCGTCCCCGACCCGATCACCCACGCCTGCACGCGCCCCGCTGCCGCCACCGTCTCGGGGCGCCGGGCGAGCACGAGGGAGGTGGGGACCTCGGGGCCGAGATAGCGCACCATCCCCACCCCCGTGCGCCATGCCGCCTCCACGCCCAGCACGGCCGCACCCGGGTAGGCCTGCGATCCGGTGCGGAACCCGACCACACCACGGGAATACTTGTCATCGGATCTCGTCGGCAGCCGCAGGATGCTGCGCACGTCGTCGGCCGTCCACTCCGCTGCGCCCATGCGCGCCACCCTAACGCGAGGAACACCGCGATGCCCCACCTGTTCTCCCCCCTCACCGTGCGCGACACCACGGCCCGCAACCGGCTCTGGGTCTCCCCCATGTGCCAGTACTCCGCCGGCGCCGACGGCGTCCCGCACGCCTGGCACCACGTTCACCTGGCGCAGTTCGCCTCCGGCGGGGCGGGGCTGGTCATGACCGAGGCCACGGCCGTGTCGCCGGAGGGTCGCATCTCCCCGAGGACACCGGAATCTGGAACGACGCCCAGGCGGCGGCGTGGCGCCCGATCGTCGACGACATCCGCTCCCGTGGTGCGGTCGCCGCCATCCAGCTCGCCCACGCCGGGCGCAAGGCGTCGACGTGGTCGCCGCTCACGCGCGAACGCGGCACGGTGCCGCCCGAACGCGGCGGCTGGGCCACCGTCGCGCCGTCCGCGATCGCCTTCGAGGGCTACGCCGCCCCGGCCGCGCTGGATGACGCCGGCATCGAGAAGGTCGTCACCGACTTCGCCGCCGCCGCGCGCCGGGCCGTCGCGGCAGGGTTCGAGGTGCTCGAGGTGCACGCCGCGCACGGCTACCTGCTGCACGAATTCCTCTCCCCGCTGTCCAACACGCGCACCGACGCCTACGGCGGCTCGCAGGAGAACCGCATCCGGCTGCTCACGCGCGTCGTGGCGGCCGTCCGCGAGGCCGCCCCCTCGGCCACCGTGTTCGTGCGTCTCTCGGCGACCGACTGGGCCGACGGAGGCTGGGACCTGCCCGGCACGATCGCGGCGGCGATCGCGTCGCGCGAGGCAGGCGCCGACCTCATCGACGTCTCCAGCGGCGGCCTCGTCGCGCATCAGCGCATCTCCACGGGCCCCGGCTATCAGGCCGGCTTCGCCGCGCAGGTCAGGGCGGCGGCGGCGATGCCGGTGAGCGCGGTGGGGATGATCGACTCCCCCGCCCTGGCCGAGGAGCTCGTCGCCCGTGGCGACGCCGACGCGGTGATGTCGGGGCGGGAGTGGCTGCGCGACCCGCACTACGGCCTGCGGGCCGCCGGCGAGCTCGGCGCCGACGTCGCGTGGCCGCCGCAGTACGAGCGCGCCCGGCGCGGGTGAGGCATGCCGACCGCCGGGACCCCTCGAGGGGTCCCGGGCGGTCGGGGCCGCTCAGCGACGGCGCGCCGTGGCGTCCTGAACCTCGCCGATGAGCTCCTCGATGATGTCCTCGAGGAACAGCACCGCGGTGGTCTCTCCCGCCTCATCGCGCACCTGCGCGAGATGGCGACCGGCGCGGCGCATCAGGGCCAGGGCGTCTTCGAGGTCGGTGGTCTCCATCACCGGCACCATGTGGTGGATGCGCTTGGCCGCGATCGGCCGCGACTGACCGTCGCCGTTCTCCGCGGCCCGCAGCACGTCCTTGAGGTGCACGTAGCCGATCGGCGACCCCGCGGCATCCACGATGACGTAGCGCGAGTAGCCGTGCTTGGCAACGGCCCGCTCGATCTGGCTCGGCGTGGTCGTCTCGGGCAGGGTGACGAGCTCACCCAGCGGCACGGCCACGTCGCGCGCCTTCTTGTCGGTGAACTCCACCACCGCCGCGACCGTGCCGGCCGCGTCATCCAGCACGCCCTCGCGGCGCGACTGGCTCACGATCGTGGCCACCTCCTCGAGCGTGAACGTCGAGGCGGCCTCGTCCTTCGGCTCGACGCGGAACAGGCGCACGGCGTGGTTGGCCGTCCAGTTCAGCGCCACGATGATCGGGTAGAACGCCTTGGACACCCACACCAGCGGGGTCGCCAGGAACAGCACGGCCCGGTCGGGCAGCGAGAACGCGAGGTTCTTCGGCACCATCTCGCCGATCACGACGTGCAGGTACGACACCAGCAGGAGCGCGATCACGAAGGCGATGACATCCACCATCGCCTCGTTCAGGCCCGTCAGACCCAGCGGCGCGGCCAGCAGGTGGTGGATGGCGGGTTCGGAGACGTTCAGGATCAGCAGCGAGCAGATCGTGATGCCGAGCTGACACGTCGCGAGCATGAGCGTGGCGTGCTCCATCGCGTACAGTGCGACCTTCGCAGCCCGCGAGCCGCGCTCGGCACGCGGCTCGATCTGCGAGCGGCGCGCGGAGATGACGGCGAACTCGGCGCCGACGAAGAAGGCGTTGGCCAGCAGCAGCACCACGAGCCAGGCGATCCCTGCCCAATCGCTCATCGCTGGTCACCCCCCTTGGCCGCGCGGACCAGTTCGTCCACGCCGTCGTCCTTGGGCGTCGCGGTGAACCGCACGCGGTCGATGCGGCGCCCGTCCATGCGCTGGACCGTCAGCACGCCGTCCTCGGTGGGCACCTCGTCGCCGACGGCGGGGATGCGCTCGAGCACGCTCATGATGTAGCCGCCCACGGTGTCGTAGACCTCGCCCTCGGGCACCTTGACGCCGGCACGGTCCAGAGCCTCATCGGGGCGCAGATCGCCGGGGAAGCTCACCGATCCGGCCACCCGCACGACCCCCGCACGAGAGCGGTCGTGCTCGTCGAGGACCTCGCCGACGATCTCCTCCACGAGATCCTCCAGCGTGACCACGCCCGCGGTGCCGCCGTACTCGTCCACCACGATCGCCATCTGGTATCCCCGCGCGCGCAACTCGGCGACGAGGGCGTCCAGGTGCACCGTCTCGGGTACGCGCAGCGGCTCGGTCGCGATGGCGGCGGCCGGCACATCCACCCGCCGCGCGCGCGGCACCGCGACGGCGGCCTTCAGGTGCACGATGCCGACGATGTCGTCCATCGACTCCTGGTACACGGGGAAGCGGCTGTGACCGGTGCGCATCGCCAGCTGCACGACGTCTTCGACGGTGTCATCGGCGGCGAGCGCGTGCACGGTGGGCCGCGGGGTCATCACATCGGCGGCGCTCAGCCGGGAGAAGGTGAGGCTGCGATCCAGCAGGGATGCGGTGTCCTTCTCCAGCACGCCCGCACTCGCCGAGCGGCGGACGAGGCTGGACAGCTCCTCCGCCGTGCGCGCGCCGGACAGCTCCTCCTTCGGCTCCACGCCGAAGGAGCGCAGGATCCCGTTGGCGCTTCCGTTGAGCACGGCCACGGCGGGGCGGAAGACGGTCGTGAACGCGACCTGGAACGGCATGACGAGCTTGGCCGTCTGCCGCGGGATGGCCAGGGCGAAGTTCTTCGGCACCAGCTCGCCGAGGATCATCGAGAGCACCGTCGCGAACGCCACGCCGATGACCGTTGCCAGTGGCGCCACGACCCCCTCGGGCCATCCCCACGCCGTGAACACCGGCCGCAGCAGGTTGGAGATCGCCGGCTCCATCGTGTACCCGGTCAGGAGCGTCGTGAGGGTGATGCCCAGCTGCGCGCTGGAGAGGTGCGTCGAGGTGATGCGCAGCGCGCTGATCGTGAGCGCCAGGCGCGACTCACCGGCGGCTTGGCGGGCCTCGAGGTCGGCGCGATCGAGGTTGACCAGGGCGAATTCACTGGCGACGAACAGTCCGGTTCCGACTGTGAGCAGGAGCCCCACGCCCAACATGACGTAATCCATCACGCATCACCCCCGTTCATCGGGGAGGCGGGTCGGTGGGGCGAGCGTCTACAAGAGGGAGGGTCGTCCATCGTGCCGAAAAGTCTACGGCAGCACGCCGCTCCCGCGCCCCGCCACTTCTCCCGCTCCCCTCCTGCGCCCCGGCCGCCCGCCCGCCCGCCGTCGCCCGCCCGTGCTGCCGCACCACATCCGCGCCAGTTCCGTGCATCCGCGCCATTTCCATGTGGCGCGGATGCGCGGAACAGGCGCGATCGCGGGAATTGCGCCGGGGATGCGGCGCTCCTCCCCAGAGGCGGCGGGCGGGCGGGTTGTCCACGGCCGCAGCGCGAAGGGCCGCACGGCGCGCGAGCGGCGGCAGGATCCGAAGATGCTCCTACCTGCCCCGTTCGATCTCACTCTGATCCGCCGGCGTGAGCGTGACGATCCGCTCGACAGCCGGCGTCTGCGCCGCGCGTTGGAGGAGGGGTCGTGGGTCCGCGTGACCGCCGGGGTCTTCGCCCTCAGGTCGGAGTGGGACGCGCTCACACCGATGGAGAGGCATCGTGTGCACGTCCGCGAGGTCGCAGGACGGATGCGGCGGCCGGCGATCCTCTCCCACCACGCCGCTGCGGCATGGTGGGGCATCGACGTCCTCGGCCCGTGGCCGGCGGCCGTCGACGTCACGACGCCGGGCACCGGCGGCCGCTCGAGCGGCCTCATCCGTCGGCACACCCGCGATCTCGCAACGCTCGAGACGGTGCCGGTCGGCGTGCATGCCGTCACCTCCCCCGCCCAGACCGCGCTCGACCTCGCGCGGGCCGAGCGGTTCCTGCCGGCTGTCGCGATCGCCGATCAGGCGATCTGGGGCGATCGCCCGGGCGGTGCACTCACGAGCATCGACGACCTGTGGACGCGCCTGGAGGCCGACCCCGGCCACCGCGGCGACGCACGCGCCGCGCGGGTTTTCGCCTTCGCGCAGCCGCTGGCGGCGAACGTGCGCGAGTCGCAGAGCCGCGTGGTGATCGCCCGGCTCGGATTCCCGCGTCCCCGGCTCCAGGAGCGGCGCGTGCTCCTCAGCGGACGCGTCGCCTACGCCGACCTGTACTTCCCCGACTACGACCACTGGTGTGAGATCGACGGCAGAGCCAAGTACGCCGATCCGCTCTTCCTCGACGGTCGCACGCCGCAGCAGGCGCTCATCGACGAGAAGAACCGTGAGAACGAGATCCGCCGCATCGTGCGCGCGTTCTCGCGCTGGGAGGCGACGGACGCCGACCACCCGCGTCGCATCTGGGACATCCTCACCTCGGCCGGCCTCCCCACCCCGCTCCCGCGCCCCTGACCACGATGCCCCTTCCGCCCCCCTTCGCCCGCGGCGCCCCCTTCGCCGCGCCCAACACCGCAACCGCGCCACTTCCGTGCGTTTGCGCCACATAAAAGCGGCGCGGATGCACCGAACTAGCGCGAACGTGGTGCGCCGCCGGCGCCGGCAGGACGCAGCGCCAGCGGGCGGCACGGGCAACGCCAGCGCCAGCGGGCGGCACGGGCAGCGCCAGCGCCAGCGGCGCGCGGCGCGTAGCGCGCGGCGCGCAGGGCACCACCCAGCGCGCAGCGGAACACCGCAACCGCGCCACTTCCGTGCGTTTGCGCTACATGAAAGCGGCGCGGATGCACCGAACTAGCGCGAACGTGGTGCCGCCGCCGGCGCCGGCAACGGAGCCGGGGAGGGCGACGCGGCGCTACCAGCTGGTGGGGAGCGCCTTGCCCTCGTCGTAGCCGGCCGTGGACTGGATGCCCACCCGGGCGCGCTCGGCGAATTCGGGGACGCTCGCGGCGCCGGCGTATGTGAAGGCCGAGCGCACGCCGGAGGTGATCATGTCCACGAGGTCCTCGACACCGGGCCGCAGCGGGTCGAGGTAGATCTTCGAAGAGGAGATGCCCTCCGCGAACAGCTCCTTGCGGGCCAGCTCGTACGGATCGAGCCGGCCGAAGCGCTCGTGCACGGCCTTCGTGGAGGCCATCCCCCACGACTCCTTGTACGCGCGGCCCTGATCGTCCACGAGCAGCTCCCCCGGCGCCTCGATCGTGCCGGCGAACCACGAGCCGATCATGACGGATGCAGCTCCCGCCGCCAGCGCGAGGGCCACGTCGCGCGGATAGCGCACCCCGCCGTCGGCCCACACGTGCGCGCCGAGCTCCCGTGCGGCCTGCGCGGTCTCCAGCACCGCCGAGAACTGCGGCCGCCCCACGGCGGTCATCATGCGCGTCGTGCACATGGCGCCCGGTCCGACCCCGACCTTGAGGATCGCCGCGCCCGACGCCACCAGATCGTGCACGCCCTCGGCGGTGACGATGTTGCCCGCCACCAGCGGGATGCCCAGGTTGAGGCCGGCCACGGAGCGCAGCGCCCGCAGCATCCCCTCCTGGTGCCCGTGCGCGGTGTCGAGCACGAGCACGTCGACGCCGGCGCCGGCCAGGGCGCGGGCCTTGGCCGCGACATCCCCGTTGATGCCGATGGCGGCAGCCACGGCAAGACGCCCGGACGCGTCGACGGCCGGCGGATACAGCGAGGCGCGGAGCGCGCTGCGTCGCGACAGCGTTCCCACCAGCCGGCCGTGGTCCAGGACGCACACCGTCTCCGCGTCGGCTGCCACCAGCAGATCGAAGGCGTGCCGCGCGCTGCCCACGTCCTCGGCGTCCAGGGACGCGACGCGTCCGTGGACGAGGTCGCCCAGGAGCGCGTCCGGCTGCGCGGTGCCGAGGCGCCCGGCCGGCACGACGCCGACGATCTGGTCGATCGTGAGGTGCCCGGCGCCGGTGTCGGCCACCACGATCCCGTGCCCCGGCGTCGCCGGCAGCAGGCGGCGGGCATCGGTCACCGTCGCCGAGGGCGGCAGCACCAGCGGGGTGTCCCATGGCACGGGCTGGGCTTTGACCCACCGGATGGCCGCGTCCAGCTCCTGCAGCGGCATGTCCTGCGGCAGGACGCCCAGCCCGCCGCGGCGGGCGAGGGTCGCCGCCAGCCGCGCGCCCGTGACCGAGTTCATGTTCGCCGACACCAGCGGCAGTCGCGCGGGCGTGCCGTCGCCGGGGGTCAGGTCCACGTCCAGCCGACTGGTGATCGACGAGCGTCTGGGCACCAGGAACACGTCGGCGTAGGTGAGGTCGAGGTCGGGCTGCGAGCCGGTGAACTCCATGCTCCCCACGCTACCCACCCCCCTCCCCGACGGCACCGGGATCGTGGGGCCGGGAACCGGCCACGGCGCGTCCAGTGGGTTAGGCTGGGGGGCGGTGCGCAGAGACCGCTTCTCGCGCAGCCCACCGATCTTCACCGAGGAAAGCAGGCGATCGACCGTGTCGAGCCAGGTCACAGGCGTCGGTACTTCGAACGAGGGCGAATTCGGGGCCAATGAATGGCTCGTCGATGAGCTCTACGAGCAGTACAAGGTCGATAAGAACTCCGTGGACAAGGCGTGGTGGCCCATCCTCGAGGCCTACCACCCCGTCGTCGCCGATGACGGCGCGGCGGCGGATGGCGCTGAGCCCAAGCCGGTGACCGCCCCGATCCCCGTCGTGGGTGCGCAGCCGGTGGCCCGAACGACCGCCAAGCCCGCGGCGCCGCAGCCCATCCCCGCGCAGGCCCCCGCCAACGCCCCGGCGTCGGCCGAACGCCTCGAGGAGGACACGGTCACGCCGCTGCGCGGCATGACCAAGACGCTCGCGGCCAACATGGACCAGTCGCTGACGGTCCCCACCGCCACGAGCGTGCGCACCGTTCCGGCGAAGCTGATGATCGACAACCGCATCGTCATCAACAACCACATGTCGCGCACGCGCGGCGGCAAGATCAGCTTCACGCACCTCATCGGATGGGCGATCATCCAGGCGCTCAAGGAGTTCCCGAGCCAGAACGTCTTCTACGCCGAGATCGACGGAAAGCCCTCCGTGGTCGCACCCGCGCACATCAATCTCGGCATCGCGATCGACATCCCCAAGCCCGACGGCAGCCGCGCGCTGCTGGTGCCGAGCATCAAGCGCGCCGAGAGCCTGACGTTCGGGGAGTATCTCTCCGCCTACGAAGACCTCGTGCAGCGCGCCCGCGCGAACAAGCTGGGCGCAGCCGACTTCCAGGGCACGACGATCTCGCTCACCAACCCCGGCGGGATCGGCACCGTCCACTCCGTGCCGCGCCTCATGAAGGGGCAGGGATGCATCGTGGGCGCCGGCGCGCTGGAGTACCCGGCGGAGTTCCAGGGTGCCAGCGACAAGACGCTCAACGAGCTGGCGATCGGCAAGACGATCACGCTCACCAGCACCTACGACCACCGCGTCATCCAGGGCGCGGGCTCGGGCGAATTCCTCAAGAAGGTGCACGAGCTGCTCACGGGCCAGCGCGGGTTCTACGACGACATCTTCGCGGCGCTGCGCATCCCCTACGCTCCGATCCACTGGGCCGGCGACATCAACGTCGACGTCTCCGAGCGCATCAACAAGACCGCACGCGTGCACGAGCTCATCAACTCCTTCCGCGTCCGCGGGCACCTGATGGCCGACATCGATCCGCTCGAGTACGTCCAGCGCACGCATCCCGACCTGGAGATCGAGTCGCACGGCCTGACCTTCTGGGATCTGGACCGCGAGTTCGTCACGGCCGGGTTCGGCGGCAAGCGCCAGATGAAGCTGCGCGACATCCTCGGCGTCCTGCGCGACTCGTACTGCCGCACGATCGGCATCGAGTACATGCACATCCAGGACCCCACGCAGCGCAAGTGGTTCCAGGACAACGTCGAGGTCAAGTACACCAAGCCGGGCCACGACGAGCAGCTGCGGATCCTGTCCAAGCTGAACGAGGCCGAGGCCTTCGAGACCTTCCTGCAGACCAAGTACGTCGGGCAGAAGCGCTTCAGCCTCGAAGGCGGCGAGTCGCTCATCCCGCTGCTGGACGAGATCCTCCAGGGCGCGGCATCCGCGGGCATGGACGGCGCCGCGATCGGCATGGCCCACCGCGGGCGGCTCAACGTGCTGACCAACATCGCCGGAAAGACGTACGGGCAGGTCTTCCGCGAGTTCGAGGGCTCGGTGGCCGTGGGCAGCAAGCGCGGCTCTGGCGATGTGAAGTACCACCTGGGCACCGAGGGCACCTTCGTCGCCGACGCCGGTGACGAACTGCCGGTGTACCTGGCCGCCAACCCCTCGCACCTGGAGACCGTCGACGGGGTGCTGGAGGGCGTGGTCCGCGCCAAGCAGGACCGCAAGCCCATCGGCACGTTCTCGTGGCTGCCGATCCTCGTGCACGGCGATGCCGCGTTCGCCGGTCAGGGCGTCGTGGTCGAGACGCTGCAGATGTCGCAGCTGCGCGGCTACCGCACCGGCGGCACGATCCACGTCGTCGTCAACAACCAGGTCGGCTTCACCACGACCCCCACCGACGCGCGGACCTCGGTGTACGCCACGGATGTCGCCAAGACCATCCAGGCGCCGATCTTCCACGTCAACGGGGACGACCCCGAGGCGGTCGTCCGCGTCGCCGAGCTGGCGTTCATGTACCGCCAGGAGTTCCACCACGACGTGGTCATCGACCTTGTGTGCTACCGCCGACGCGGTCACAACGAGGGCGACGACCCCTCGATGACGCAGCCGCTCATGACGAACCTCATCGAAGCCAAGCGCTCGGTGCGTCGCCTCTACACCGAGTCGCTCGTCGGCCGTGGTGACATCACGGAAGAAGAGTACGAGCAGGCCAAGCAGGACTTCCAGCGCCGCCTGGAGGTCGCCTTCGCCCAGACGCACGAGGCCGAGACCGGCGCCAACACGATCGTGGATCCGGATGCGTCGGAGGAGCCGGCCAGCGGAGCACCCGACACCACCGGCGTGCCGCGTGAGGTCGTCCACTCCATCGGCGACGCCTTCGTCAACAAGCCCGAGGGCTTCACGGTGCACACCAAGCTGCAGCAGCTGCTGGACAAGCGCCTGGAGATGAGCCGCAGCGGCAACATCGACTGGGGCTTCGGCGAGCTGCTCGCGTTCGGCTCCCTGCTGCTGGAGGGCACCCCGGTGCGCCTGGCCGGTCAGGACTCCCGCCGCGGCACGTTCGTGCAGCGCCACTCGGTGCTCCACGACCGCGAGAACGGCCAGGAGTGGATCCCGCTGACCAACCTCAGCGAGAACCAGGGCCGGTTCTACGTCTACGACTCGCTGCTGAGCGAGTACGCGGCGATGGCCTTCGAGTACGGCTACTCCGTCGAGCGCGCCGACGCGCTGGTGCTGTGGGAGGCGCAGTTCGGGGACTTCGGCAACGGGGCCCAGTCGGTCATCGACGAGTACATCTCCGCCGCCGACCAGAAGTGGGGACAGCAGTCCAGCGTCGTCCTGCTCCTCCCCCACGGCTACGAGGGTCAGGGGCCCGACCACTCGTCGGGACGCATCGAGCGGTACCTGCAGATGTGCGCGCAGGACAACATGACCGTCGCGCGTCCGTCGACCCCGGCGTCGTACTTCCATCTGCTGCGGCGCCAGGCCTACCAGCGCCCGCGTCGTCCGCTCGTGGTGTTCACCCCGAAGGCGATGCTGCGCCTGCGGGGCGCCACGAGCCCCGTGGAGGACTTCCTGACCGGGCGGTTCGAGCCGGTGCTCGACGACGATCGGCAGATCGACCGCTCCGCCGTCAAGCGCGTCCTCATGCACGCGGGCAAGATCCACTGGGATCTGCGCGGCGAGCTGGAGAAGAACCCCAACCCCGAGGTCGCCCTCGTGCGCCTCGAGCAGTACTACCCCGCTCCCGTCGACGAGCTGAACGCCGTGCTGGAGACCTACCCCAACGCCGAGCTGGTGTGGGTGCAGGACGAGCCGGAGAACCAGGGTGCGTGGCCGTTCATCGCGCTCGAGGTGGTCAAGCACCTGCGCGGGCGCACGATCCGTCGGGTCTCGCGCGCGGCGGCGGCGTCGCCGGCGACCGGGTCGCCCAAGGTGCACGCTCAGGAGCACGCCGAACTCATGCGGATGGCCCTCACGCTGTAGGCCACGATGCGACGAAGGCCCCGGGAAACCGGGGCCTTCGTCGTCGTCCCACAGCTGCACAACGGCGGGGACGGTTCCTGACACGCCGCCCGCTCCGCGGATGCCGCGGCGTGCCGCGCACGATCCCCGCCGTTGTGCTCGCGGGAGGGAGGCAGCGCGCGGGAGGCGGGTGCCGGAGATCAGTACCAGATGCTCAGCACGGGGGTGACTGCCGGCGCGAACGCGCGCGTCAGCGCGGCGACGCCGGCCGCATCGCCGTGGATCGCCCCGGCGGTGGCGAGGGCGTCGGGGCGCACGCCGCCGAGCAGGATGGAGGCCAGCGCGCTCGCGTCCAGCGTCACGTCGGGCGCCTCGTCGGACGGCATGGCCGACGCCGTGCCGTCGCCGTCGATGGTGACGCGCCAGGTGCCCTCGGCGAAGCCGAGCGGATCCTCCACACGCAGAGCGAGGTCCAGGGGGGCGGCGTAGGAGCGGATGGCGAGGGCTGCGGGTACGTCCAGAATCCGCAGCCAGTGGTGGTCGGTGCGCGTCTCGCGGACGGCCCGGTGGTCGGTGAGCATCCACCGCAGCGCCGAGTCGGCCGGCTGCAGGCTCGCCACGACGGTGCCGACGAGATCATGCTCGATCGCGAAGCGCCACAGTGCCGCATACGCGTCGTCATCGGCGGCGAACAGCGCACGGATGGTCAGTTCCTGCCGCGATCCGTCGTCGCCCTTCTCCGCGACCGAGTACACCATGATGCCGTCGGGCTCGTCGGCGCGGCGGTAGGCCACGGCGCGCACCTTGCGCCCGTCGTCCTCGCCGGGCCGCAGGCCCGACATGCGACGCCACAGCCCGGGCCACCCGGCGGCCTCGCCCGGGCGCAGCCGCCGGGTGCGCTCGTGCAGCGCCGCGAGACGGTCGGGCAACTCGTCCTGATGCAGGAAGTCCAGGCGCCCCTGCGGACGACGGCCACTCCACTGCACGCGTCGCGTGTCGACGGACAGGTCGGAGGTGAACACCGCCGGTCCGAACCCCCACCGGCCGTAGATCGTCGCCTCCGACACCGTCAGCCCCGCCAGTGCGAACCCGGCGGCGGCCGCGGTGCGCAGCTCGCCGGTGAGCATCGCGCGCGCGATCCCGCGGCGACGGTGGGTGGGCGCCACGGTGACCCCGCTGATCGCCCACATCGGCACCGTGCGGCCCGGCTCGCTCGTGAGCTCGCTGACCCACGAGTCCACCGTGCCGACGGGTACGTCGCGGTGGATCGCGCCACGGTCGAAGACGCCGGTCAGGCGGCGGGGGCGCAGAGAGGTGCGCGAGTCCTCGACCTGCTCGCTCGTGGGCTCGCCGTCCAGGAAGCCGCGCGTGACGGCCGAGAGGAAGGCGTCGAAGCCGGCGCCGTCGTTGTCGACGAGGGCGTACTCCAGGTGTTCGGCCGCGAGCGCGTCGGCCGAAGCGGGGTCCAGGGGAAGCGAATGGGCGTCGACGTCAGCCATGAACCCAGCCTACGGCCGGGCGCCGACACCGGTCACGGCGTGATCAGGTGACCGGATCGCTCCGCAGCCGCGCGATGACGAGGTCGCGCAACTCCTCGGGCGCGCTCTCCTTGCACGCTCGCGCCACCACGTCGGTCAGGGTGCGGGCGAAGTGCGCCTCGTCCCGGCAGCCCGGGCAGTGGGCGAGGTGCTCGGCGATGTCCTCAGGACTGGTCTTGCAGACCTCGTCGCGCAGGTACTCCTCGAGGTCGCGTCGTGCCCTCTCGCAGCCGCAGTCGCTCATTTCGTCACTCCTGTCGCGGCGGTGATGCCGCGCTCCTTCGCATAGTCGGTCAGCAGCTCGCGCAGCATCCGTCTGCCACGGTGCAGACGGGACATGACGGTGCCGATCGGTGTCTTCATGATGTCGGCGATCTCCTGGTAGGCGAAGCCCTCGACGTCGGCGAAGTACACCGCCAACCGGAAATCCTCCGGAATCGACTGCAGGGCGTCTTTGACCACGGATGCGGGCATCCGATCTATCGCCTCCGCCTCGGCCGAGCGCGCGCTCGTGGCCGTCGTCGACTCCGCTCCCCCGAGCTGCCAGTCCTCGAGGTCGTCGATGGTGCCCTGATAGGGCTCCCGCTGCTTCTTGCGGTACGTGTTGATGTACGTGTTGGTGAGGATGCGGTACAGCCACGCTTTGAGGTTGGTGCCCTGCGTGAACGTGCCCCACGATCCGAAGGCCTTCACGAACGTCTCCTGCACCAGATCGGCCGCGTCGGCCGGGTTGCGCGTCATACGCATCGCCGCCGCGTACAGCTGATCCATGAAGGGGAGCGCCTGCTCTTCGAACTGCTCGCGTGCTTCGACGGTGGCATCGGCCTTGTCGTTCATCACGCGCCAGTCTACGTCCGACGGCGCTGCGACGACCCGGGACTCCGAGCGCGAGCGGTTCAAGACAGCGATCATCTGCTCCTCCTTCACTAGGGTGGAACCGATGACCCTCGACGGCTATTCCCCCGCGACCTCCGACACCGCCCCCGCGGTGAGTGGCTCGCGCCCGTCGCGGAGGGTCCGCTGCGTGCGACGGTCGTCGTGCCCGGGTCGAAATCGCTCACCAACCGCGAGCTGATCCTCGCCGCCATCGCCGAAGGACCCAGCGTCCTGCACGCCCCGCTGCACTCGGACGACTCCGCCCGGATGGTCCAGGCCCTCACGAGGCTCGGGGTGGGCGTGGAGAGCGTGGATGACAACGGCGCCAGCGCCGACCTGCGCATCACCCCGGTCGCCCCCTTCCGCGGCAGCGTCGAGATCGACTGCGGCCAGGCCGGAACCGTGATGCGCTTCGTCGCGGGGCTCGCGGGATTCGCCTCCGGCGACGTGACCCTCACCGCGCACGAGAGCGCCCTGCACCGGCCGATGGGCTCGCTCATCGCGGCCCTGCGCGAGGTGGGCCTGGACATCGACGACGGGGGGCACTGGGCGCTCCCCTTCACCGTGCGCGGCCACGGCCACGTCCGCGGCGGCGAGGTCGAGATCGACGCGAGCGCCTCCAGCCAGTTCGTCTCGGGCCTGCTGCTGGCAGCCCCCCGCTTCGACGTGGGCCTGCATCTGCGCCACACCGGGGCCCGGCTGCCCAGCGTCCCGCACATCGACATGACGATCGAGTCGCTCGCGCACCGTGGCATCCATGTCGAGCGCCCCGCGCCGGGTGAATGGATCGTGCCGCCGGGGCCGGTGCGCGGCAAGGACATCGCGATCGAACCCGATCTCTCCAACGCCGCGCCCTTCTTGGCCGCCGCGATGGTCGCCGGCGGACACGTCACCGTGCCGGGCTGGCCCCTGCACTCGACGCAGCCCGGCGCCCTCCTGGGCGAGATCCTCGCCGAGATGGGCGCCAAGGTCGTCCGCCGCTCGACCAACCTCACCGTCACCGGCGGGGAGCACATCGAAGGCATCGACCTGGACCTGTCGGGAGCGGGAGAACTGGCCCCGACGCTGTTCGGCCTCGCCGCCTTCGCCGAATCCCCCACGACCTTGTACGGCATCGGGCACATCCGCGGCCACGAGAGCGACCGCATCGCCGCGCTGGTGTCGAACCTCCGCGCCCTCGGCGGCGAAGCGCACGAGCTGGAGGACGGCATCCGGATCGTGCCGCGCCCCCTGCACGGCGGGACGTGGCGGACCTATCACGACCACCGCCTGGCGACCACCGGTGCGCTCATCGGGCTGCGGGTCCCGGGGGTGCGGGTGGACGACATCGGCACGACCGCCAAGACGCTGCCGCAGTTCCCGTCGCTGTGGCAGGGGATGCGGGAAGGCACCGGCCGCTGACGCGGACGAAGACGATGAGCTGGCTCGAGGATTTCGACGACGACCAGGACGACGGCCCCGACGAGAACGACATCCGCGTCCGCCCCAATCCCAAGGCGAACCGTCCGCGCACCAAGCGCCGGCCCGCGCACGCCGACGCCGTGATCGCACGGGTCCTGGGGGTGGACCGCGGCCGCTACGCCGTGCTCGTGGACGAGGACGGCCCCCAGGAGCGCCGGATCACCGCCACACGGGCCCGCGAGCTGCGCAAGCAGGCCATCGTCACGGGCGACCGTGCGCGGGTCGTCGGCGACATCTCCGGCGCCCAGGGGACGCTCGCCCGCATCGTCGGCATCGAGGAGCGCACCTCGCTCCTGCGGCGCAGCGCCGATGACACCGACCAGGTCGAGCGGATCATCGTCGCCAACGCCGACCAGATGCTCATCGTCGTCGCCGCAGCCGATCCCGAGCCGCGCGCGCGGCTGGTCGACCGCTACCTCGTCGCGGCACTGGATGCCGGCGTCCGCCCCCTGCTCGTGGTCACGAAGACCGATCTGGCCGACCCTTCGTCGTTCCTGGCGCATTTCGAGGGCCTCGACCTGGAGGTCTTCACGAGCGCACCGGATGACGTCCCCCTCGAGCGGATCGGAGCAGCCCTCGTGGGGCACTCGACGGTGTTCGTGGGGCACTCCGGCGTCGGCAAGTCCACGCTGGTGAATGCCCTCACGGGATCCGAGCGCGCGATCGGCCACGTCAATGTCGTCACCGGGCGCGGCCGGCACACGTCGTCCTCCACCGTGTCGTTCCGCTACCGCGGCCCCGGAGGCGCCGGCTGGGTCATCGACACGCCCGGCGTCCGGTCGTTCGGTCTGGGCCACGTCGACCCCGCGAACATCCTGGGTGCGTTCACCGACCTCGCCGAGATCGCGAAGGAATGCCCGCGTGGATGCACGCATCTGCCGGATGCCCCGGATTGCGCGATGGCGGAAGCCGTCGCCGAAGGGCGCCTCGGTCCCGGCGGTGCGGCCCGCCTGGATTCGCTGCAGCGGCTGCTCATGACGTTCACGACTCATAGGGTGGAGGGGTGAGTACTCTCGAGCCCGGCGCCGCAGCGCCCGATTTCACGCTTCCCGATCAGGACGACCACCCCGTCTCACTGCATGATTTCCGGGGCCGCCGCGTCATCGTGTACTTCTACCCGGCGGCCATGACCCCCGGCTGCACGACGCAGGCGTGCGACTTCCGCGACAGCCTCGCCTCCCTGCAGGGCGCGGGCTACACGGTGCTGGGCGTCTCGCGCGATCTGCCGGAGAAGCTGCGGGAGTTCCGCGAGCGCGACGGACTGGCCTTCCCCCTGCTGAGCGACCCCGACCACGCCGTGCACGACGCGTACGGTGCGTGGGGCGAGAAGCAGAACTACGGCAAGACGATCGAGGGCGTGCTGCGCTCGACGTTCGTGATCGACGAGGACGGCGTCATCGAGCACGCGATGATCAACGTCAAGGCCACCGGGCACGTGGCCAGGCTGCGCAAGCTCCTGGGCATCGACGCGGCCTGAGCCGCCGCATCCGTCAGGGCTGCTGCCCGCGCCCGCCCTCCTGGCGTCCGGCAGCCCGCACGGTCAGGATCAGCAGGACCGCGCACACCAGCGCCGGCGCCGCGATCAGCGCCGCCGCAGCGGGGTTCGCGTTCTCGCCGGTCAGCTCGCCCAGGGCGACGGCGAGGATGAGGGCCTGCACGACGATGCCGCCCGAGCGGCCCCATGACTGGTCGCGAGCCGTGGCCGCGGCGAAGGCGGCCACCGCGACCGCTCCGACGAGGGTCAGCGTGGCCAGCGCGATCGCGCTGGCGAGCGATCCGGTGTCGCCGGCGAGCATCGCCATGACCTGCCACACCAGGAGGACGGCGAGTCCGAGCGCTTCGAGGGCGAGGATCGCGGCGGCGATCAGTCGGACGGTCATGCGGAAACTCCTGGAGGATTCGGTGCGCGGGGCGACGAAAGGCTGGTAACCGGCTGGAAAGCTCCCGTTCACCTCTTGATCGGTCCGGGTGCTTATGGGACGATATGTAAAGCCGTGTGCTCCCACAGCGACGTGGGGCGAGCCAGACGCTCGCATCTCCCCACCAGAGTATCGGACACCCGAAGCCGGGCTCTGATCAACCTGATTCCTCTCAAGGAGCACCACCATGGATTGGCGCGACAAAGCTGCCTGCCTGACCGTCGACCCCGAGCTGTTCTTCCCCGTAGGGAACACCGGGCCGGCCGTCGACCAGATCGAGAAGGCGAAGTCGGTGTGCGCCCGCTGCACCGTCACCGAGGTGTGCCTGCAGTACGCCCTGGAGTCCGGCCAGGACTCGGGCGTGTGGGGCGGGCTGTCCGAGGACGAGCGCCGCGCCCTCAAGCGCCGCGCCGCCCGCGCCCGCCGCGCGTCCTGACGACGCCGCATCGAACCATCCGCGCCATGCGGACGCTCACACCGCGTCCGCATGGCGCTGTTGCGTGAGGACTCAGCTGCCGCCGCGGGCGATGTAGCGCATCGGGATCTCGATGGTCACTTCGGTGCCGCTGCCCACGAGGGTGTGCCAGTCGATCGTGCCGCCGAGTTCCCCCTGGATGAGGGTGCGGACGATCTGCGTCCCGAGCCCCCGTCCCACCTGCCCCTCCGGCAGCCCCACCCCGGTGTCGCGCACACGCACCTCGAGGACGTCGTCGGTGCGCACGGCGGCGATCTCCACGTCGCCCTCCTGCCCCGCCAGACCGTGCTCGACGGCGTTGGTCACGAGTTCGGTGAGGGCCAGGGCCAGGGGCGTGGCGTACTCGCTCGGAAGCGTCCCGAAGCGCCCCGTGGTGCGCGTCTGGGCGCGCGTGTTGGGCGCGGCGGCGACCTCGGCGACGAGCTTGAGCACGCGGGCGAAGACGTCGTCGAAATCGACGTTCTGCGCGAGGCCCTCCGACAGGGTGTCGTGCACGACGGCGATCGCCGAGACGCGCCGCATCGCCTGCGTGAGCGCCTCGCGCGCCTCGTCCGAGTGCGTGCGACGGGCCTGGATGCGCAGCAGTGACGCGACCGTCTGAAGGTTGTTCTTGACCCGGTGGTGGATCTCCCGGATGGTCGCGTCCTTGGTGATGAGCTCCTGCTCCTGATGGCGGATCTCCGTCACATCGCGGCACAGCACGATCGCCCCGATCCGCGTCCCGCGCTCCCGCAGCGGAACCGTCCGCAGCGACACCTGCACGCCGCGGGCCTCCAGGTCGGCGCGCCAGGGCGCCCGGCCGGTCACGACCACCGGGAGCGACTCGTCCACCTGCCGCTTGGCCGGCAGGATACGGCTGACCACCTCGACGAGCGATTCCCCCTCGAGTTCGTCGTCGAAGCCCATGCGGTTGAACGCCGACAGCGCGTTGGGGCTGGCGAAGGTCGCGATCCCGTCCACATCCAGCCGGATGAGCCCGTCCGATGCGCGCGGAGCCCCGCGGCGGGGAGCGGTGGGCGCGGACAGGTCGGGGAACTCGGCCGTGGAGATCATGCCGAACAGGTCGTCCGCGCAGTCGTTGAAGGTGATCTGCTGACGCGAGGGGGTGCGGGTCTCCCCCAGGTTGGTGTGGCGGGTCAGGACGCCCACCGTGACGGCGGCCGCGCCACCGGGGCCCAGCTCGCGCACGATCGGCACCGCCCGCACGCGCGTGGGGGTCTCCTCGAACCAGTCCGGTGACGCCGAGTCGACGATGCGTCCGCTCTGGAAGGCCTCGCGCACCTGCGTGCGCCACTGCGGACGGACCCGGTCGCCCACGATGTCGCGGTAGAAGAGGGTGGCCGCGCCGCTCGGGCGCGCGTGCGCCACGGCGATGAACGAGTCGTCCAGCGTCGGCACCCACACCACGATGTCGGCGAAAGCGAGGTCGGCCAGCAGCTGGCCGTCGCTGACGAGGCGGTGCAGCCAGTCGACGTCGGCCTCCGTGGAGCGGCCCTGGGCGTAGACGAGATCGCTGAGGGTGGACACATCTCCACCCTATGCGGGCGCGCAACGGGCGCAGTCACGCGCTGCGGGCGACGCGGGCATGAAGCGTCCGCCGCGCACTGCGCCGCCGCTCCTGGGCGACGGGGGCAGGGGCCACCGCCTCCCCCACGAACCGGCGCACCGACGCCGCGAGGGGTGAACGCGGCGCGGTGTCGGCCACGGGGCGGGCCGCGAGCATCGCGGCATCGGCCGAGCGGGGATCCAGCGGCACGAACCACACGTCCTCGATCCCCGCGAACCGCTCGAGGGTGCGCCGCACCTGTCCGCGCGCGTCGATCCCGAGGGTGCCCGCCCGCAGGCGGTTCACCACGACCACCACCGGTGTCGCGCCGACGGCGGCCCGCAGCTCGGCATGCGCCCGCACGAACCGGGCGACCCCGACCGGGTCGGCGGCGCACACGGCCACCACGAGGTCGGACGCACGCAGGGCGGCCAGCGTCGCGGCGTTGCGGCGGGGTCCGTCCAGGTCGCTGACGATCTCCTCGTCGCGCTCGAGCGAGGCCGCGACATCCACCACCACCCACTCCGCCCACGAACGCGACGCCGCCAGCACCGCCGCCACGCGACTCTCCGACAGCTCCGGCCAGCGCCCGGGACGGTTGATGCCGGTCAGCACGTCGACGGTTCCGCCGGCGGTGCGCAGGGGCACGCTGATGCGACGCAGCTCCGCCTCGTCGAGCCCGCCCCGCTCCGCCTGCCGGCAGGCGGCGGCGAAGCCCGGACCCTCGTCGGCGAGTCCGAGCGACAGCGCGAGCGAGGGGGCGTGCGAATCGGCGTCCACGAGCGCGACGCCACGGCCGCCGCGCGACAGCTCCGCGGCCAGCTCGATGGCGAGGGTCGAGCGCCCGGGCGCCCCGTGCGGCCCCCATACCGACAGCACGCGGCCGGATGCAGCGGGCGCGGCGCGCGCGAGAGGGGTGGCGGGCGCCGTCAGCGAGTCGGCCAGCACCCAGCCCTCGACCGTGAGGGGAAGCGGGGCGGTGAGCCCGAACCGCGCCGCCAGACGCCGCCCCGACTCGTCGTCGCACAGCGGCGCGATGCGCACGCCGTGCGCGTCGCACGTCGCGACGACGTCGGCGGTCAGGGTCCCTGCCGCGACCTGCAGGATGAGGATGTCGATCTCTCCCCCGCCCAGGCGGAGCCTGGCGACCTCGGCGGCCCGCACCACGGGGCCGACCTCCACACCCTCGATGCTCAGCTCGGTGGCCAGCCGGTCGCCGTGCGGGCCGTCCACGGCCACCGCGACGCGGGTCACGGCATCCGTCCCGCCACCGGCACGACCGAGAGCGAGGATCCGCCCGACAGCGCCGCCAGGGTCGCGGCGACGTCGGCGCGAGGGATGACGAGCTCGATCGTCGCCCCGGCCTGCCCGATGACCCCCTCCTCGCGCACGACGTCGGCCACGGTGGCGTCGGCGACGAGGATGCGGGGAGTGTCGTACCGGCCGCGCTCCAGCGCCGGCGCATGCCACAGCTCCACGCGCGCGCCGGAGGCGATCGCGGCGGGCACGTCCACCGTGGTGTCCACGACGACCGTCGTCACCCTCGCATCGGCGCCCGAGCCGACGGCGTGGGCCGGCACGAGTTCGCCCGCGCTGATCGTCCGCGTGGCCACGGCCGCCTCGGGGAGATCGCCGGGCGCCACGTACGCCTCCCCCGTCGCGCCCAGCGCGACGTCGACGGTGCGCACATCGTCCGCGCCCAAGGTCTCCCCCGGCACGATCGTGCGCGCCGCGGCGAGCACGGGAACCGTCTGCCGCGCGGCCCCCACCACCAGCCACACGCCGGCGACGGAGACGACCACCAGAAGCACGCCGAGGAGGAACCGTGCGTCACCCCAGAAGGGCCGCGATCGCGCACGCGGACGGTCGTGGGCACTCATGCGGATATGGTGCTCCGATCGCTGCACGGGCGTCTGCGTTTATCCACAGCGCCGCGAGGCGATCCGGGGGCCGCCGGGGTGCCGGTCATAATGGGCACATGCCCGACCGTCCCCCAGCCGGCACGCACCTGCTCGCTCCCGCTCAGGTGGCGGAACTGCTCAGCATCACCGTCGACGAGGTCGTCGCCCTGGTCCACGAGGGGCGGTTGCGCGGCATGCGCGTGGGCAGCCCCGCACGGTGGCGCGTCGAAGAGGACAGCGTCGAGGCCTACCTGGAAGACCAGGCCGAGGAGGCCCGCCGCATCGCGCTGTGGCGCCAGTCCAACGCCGCGAGCTTCCCCGAGCTGTGGGGGCGCGCCGCCCCCGCGCGCGACTGACCCCTCACGCGCGCGTCGCCTCGGCGTGCCCATCGATCCCGATCCACGCGACGGCGGCGAACGGCACGATGCGGTAGCCGGTCACCTCGGCCGCCCGTCGGATCGCCCCGCGCTCATGCATGGCCAGGTCCAGGTGATCGGCGCCCGCACGGTCGATCGTGCCAGTGAGCGACCTGCCGTCGACCTCGTGAACGGTGACACCGGCACGCCGGCGCACGAGGTCGCGCACGGCGAAGCCGAACGTGGCCCGCCGTGACACGGCCGATCCGGCCGCTGCGGTCTCGGGGCGCGCGGAGCGCAGCAGCGCGGCGTGCGGCACGGTGACGCCGGCGATCGCGCTGAGCGGGACGAGCGCCGCACCCGAGCGCGACCCCCACGGCGACGCCAGCAGCCAATCGGCACCCAGCCCGGCCACCGGCGCCGACAGCGTCGTCCCGCCCTGCAGCTCCAGCCCCACGGCCGCCGGGTCGGCATCACCGGCGGCGACCAGCGCCGCCAGGCGTTCGTGCAGTGTGATGCGGGCAAGCCGGAGCCGCTCAGCCTCCGTCTCGAGCGCGGCACGCTCGGCCTCCCACTCGGAGGCGAGCTGGTCCTCGATGTCTTCGAAGAAGCGATCCCAGCGCATGGCGCGAGGTTAGAGCACGCGGCCGGAAACGACCGGAGTTGTCCACATCTGTCCGCCATCCTGGTCGCCGCAGGGCGGAGTGTGCTCTACTGAGCGCGAGAAATCTCCCTCTCGCACCGACATCCCTCTGTCGAGATAGGCGCGCACATGGCATCGATGCCGGCGGGCTCCCTCCCCGCACACCCTGTGACGGCCCGCGCCGCCGATGTGGACGAGTTCTTCGCCCCGCAGCGCACCTCCACCTCCGCCCTCCCCGATCCCGACCCGCTGCTGCGTAATCTCACGCGCGGCGTCCTGGAGGTGCTGGCCGGGGTGCGCGAGATCGAGCAGCTCGCCCGCTGGCTCACCGAAGACGCCTACCGGGCGCTGCTGACGAGGGCGAATCTCGCCACGCGCGCCCGCAGCGCGCGCGGCGTCCCGGCCACGCGCCCGGTCCACGCCATCCGCTCGGTGCGGCTGTGCGTGCCCGCCGACGGCGTCATCGAGGCCGTCGTGGTGGTCGCCACCCCCGCACGCACCCGTGCCGTCGCCGTGCGCCTGCAGGGCATCGACCGCCGCTGGCGGGCGACCTCGCTCGCGCTGCTGTGACCGCCCTGCTGTGACTCAGCCGGCGTCGATCAGCTCCAGCAGGCCCTTCAGTGCGTCGCGGATCTCGTCGTGGTCGTACTGGCCCGCGCGGCTCTCACCGGAGATGACGCCCGAACGGCGGACCTTGCGGAAGTCGCCGAACGGGAACGAATAGGCGCCCTTGGTCTCGCGGTTCTGACTCTTGTCGATGCCGAGGTGCCAGTGCGCGTACTCCGTCCACCCCTCCTTCTCGATGAACGCGTTCTCGTCCGCGGCGGATGGGGCCGCCTCCGACCAGTCGTCGCGCTCGTCCCTGACCACCTTCCCGTCGCGGATGAGTGCGCGGGCGTGACGCAGTGCCGGTTGGTTCAGTTCGATCGCCATGCCGGCGACGCTAACGCGGCGACACGGAACGGCGGCATCCCCTTGACGCGACGCGGGCGGTGACGCGGCCCTACGGCCGGTAGGACGACAGGAAGTTCCCGAGGCGCTCGATCGCGTCGGTCAGCACGCGCGCCTCCGGCAGCGTCACGATGCGCAGGTGGTCGGGCGTGGGCCAGTTGAAACCCGTCCCCTGGACGAGCAGGACGTGCTCGGCCACGAGGAAGTCGTAGACGAACTTCCCGTCGTCGGGGATGTCATAGACCTCGGGGTCGAGCCGGGGGAAGGCGTACAGCGCACCCCGCGGGCGCACGCAGGAGACCCCGGGGATCGCCTCCAGGCTCTCCCACGCCGCATCGCGCTGTTCGTGCAGTCGCCCGGACGGGGCGATGAGCGCGTCGATCGACTGCACACCGGTGAGGGCGGCGAGCACCGCGTGCTGCGCGGGCACGTTGGCGCACAGCCGCGTGGACGCCAGCAGCTGGATGCCCTCCAGGAACCCCGCGGCGTGCGTCTTCGGGCCGGTGATGGCGAGCCATCCCGACCGGTAGCCCGCGACGCGGTACGTCTTGGACAGTCCGTTGAAGGTCAGGCACAGCAGGTCGGGTGCCACCACGGCCATCGGGATGTGGGCGGCATCGTCGAAGAGGATGCGGTCGTAGATCTCATCGGAGAGCACGAGCAGCGAATTCTCGCGCGCGATCTGGGCGATCCCCTCCAGCACCTGACGCGAGTACACCGCGCCCGTGGGGTTGTTGGGGTTGATCACGACGATGGCCTTCGTGCGCGGCGTGATCTTCGCGCGGATGTCGTCGAGATCGGGCTGCCACCCGTCCAGCTCGTCGCACAGGTAGTGCACCGGAGTGCCGCCGCCCAGGCTCGTCATCGCCGTCCACAGGGGGTAGTCCGGAGCGGGGATGAGGACTTCGTCGCCCTCATCCAGCAGCGCCTGCATGACGATCGTGATGAGTTCGGAAACGCCGTTGCCGAGATACACGTCATCCGGATCCAGCCCGGGGAACCCGGGCACCTGCTCGTACCGCGACACCACCGCGCGCCTGGCCGACATGATGCCGCGGCTGTCGCTGTAGCCGTGGGCGTGCGGAAGGGCCTCGATCATGTCGCGGACGATCTGGAACGGTGCCTCGAAGCCGAACGAGGCCGGGTTGCCGGTGTTGAGCTTGAGGATCGCGTGACCCTCCGACTCCAGCCGGTCGGCCTCGACGAGAGCCTGCCCGCGGATCTCGTAGAGGACGTCCTTCAGCTTGGAGGACTGATCGAGGGGGCGAAGCGGGCTCATCGGATCAGGATATCCCCGGCCCGGCCACGGGCCTGCGCAGGCTGAGCGGGCCAATCCCGGCCCCGTGGCGTCGGCGCCCGGCACGTGCATCCCCCTCCTGCGCGCTCAGTGGCAGCAGAAGGGGGATGCCGCGCCTACTTCTTCTTGTCGGCGGCCCGACGCTGGGCGCGGTTGGCCGCGGGAGCGGTGGGCCCGGCGCCATCGGTGCGCTGACCGAAGGCGCCGCGCGGCGCCTCGGCGGTGCGCGTGGGGGCGGCGCCGGACGACGCGGCGGCCTGCCGCATGCGTCCGGTGGCGGCCTGCTGCACCTGCCCGCGCTCGTTGCGGACCTCCACCTCGCCGGCATCGTTGGCCGCGGAGTACTCCAGGCGCGGGGCTTCCGCCGGGCCCGAGAGGCCCTTGGCCTCCACCTGCGCACCCTGCTCGCCCTCGGCGCGACGCACCTCGACCTCGAGGTTGAACAGGTAGCCGACCGACTCTTCCTTGATCTGGCCCATCATCGCCTGGAACATCTGGTAGCCCTCGCGCTGGTACTCGATGAGCGGGTCGCGCTGGGCCATCGCCCGCAGGCCGATGCCGTCCTTGAGGTAGTCCATCTCGTACAGGTGGTCGCGCCAGCGGCGGTCGAGCACCTGCAGCACGACACGGCGCTCGAGCTCGCGCACGGCCTGCTCGCCGAGCTCCTCCTCGCGCTTGGCGTAGGCGATGCGGGCGTCGGAGAGGATCTCCCGCTTGAGACCCTCCGCCGTGATGCGGCCGCGCGTCCCGGCGTCGGCGACGACCTCGTCGATCGTCACGCCCACCGGGTAGAGGGTCTTCAGCTCCGTCCACAGGGCGTCGAAGTCCCAGCTCTCGGTGTGACCGCTGCCGGTGTGGTCGTCGATGACGGCCGAGATGGCGTCTTCGATGAAGTGCTGGACGCGGTCGGCGATGTCATCGCCCTGCAGGATGTGGCGGCGGTCGGCGTAGATCGCCTCGCGCTGCCGGTTGAGGACGTCGTCGTACTTCAGCACGTTCTTGCGGATCTCGGCATTGCGCGCCTCGACCTGGGCCTGCGCGCTCTTGATGGCGCGGGAGACCATGCCGGATTCGATCGCGACGTCGTCGGGGAAGTTCGCGCGGGCGAGGATCGCCTCGGCGGCCCCGGACTGGAACAGGCGCATGAGGTCATCGGTCAGCGACAGGTAGAACCGGCTCTCGCCCGGGTCGCCCTGTCGGCCGGAGCGCCCGCGCAGCTGGTTGTCGATGCGGCGGGACTCGTGACGCTCGGTGCCCAGGACATAGAGGCCACCGGCCTCGACGACCTTGGCGCCCTCCTCCGCGGCGGTCTCGCGCACGCGCTGGTACACCGCATCCCATTCGGCCTCGTACTCCTCAGGAGTCTCGACCGGATCCAGGCCCTGGGCCTTCAGCTCCTGCACCGCGAGGAACTCGGGGTTGCCGCCGAGCATGATGTCGGTACCGCGCCCTGCCATGTTCGTGGCGACCGTGACGGCGCCCAGGCGCCCGGCGCGCGCGACGATCTCGGCCTCGCGCGCGTGGTTCTTGGCGTTGAGCACCTCGTGCTTGATGCCCTTCTTCGCCAGCAGGCGCGAGAGGTACTCGCTCTTCTCCACGCTCGTGGTGCCCACCAGCACCGGCTGCCCGGTGGCGTGGCGCTCGACGATGTCTTCGACGACCTGGGCGAACTTGGCCGTCTCGTTCTTGTAGACGAGGTCGGACTGGTCCTTGCGGATCATCGGCTTGTTCGTCGGGATGGGGACCACGCCGAGCTTGTACGTCGACATGAACTCCGCCGCCTCGGTCTCGGCGGTGCCGGTCATGCCGGCGAGCTTGTCGTACAGGCGGAAGTAGTTCTGCAGCGTGACGGTCGCGAGGGTCTGGTTCTCGGCCTTGACCGGCACACCCTCCTTGGCCTCGATGGCCTGGTGGATGCCCTCGTTG
Organism: Microbacterium lushaniae; assembly: GCF_008727775.1. Taxonomy (NCBI): domain Bacteria; kingdom Bacillati; phylum Actinomycetota; class Actinomycetes; order Micrococcales; family Microbacteriaceae; genus Microbacterium; species Microbacterium lushaniae. The sequence continues at coordinate 1,075,965 of NZ_CP044232.1, read as the reverse complement.
TACCGACGACCGACCAGGATGCGGCCGGTGTGCTCGTCGACGATCATGACCTCGTCGTTCATGACGACGTAGTCGGTGTCGCGCTTGAACAGCGCGAGGGCCTTGATCGAGTTGTTCAGGAACGAGATGAGCGGGGTGTTGGCCGACTCGTACAGGTTCTCGATCCCGAGGTAGTCCTCGACCTTCTCGATACCGGGCTCGAGCACGCCGATCGTGCGCTTCTTCTCGTCCACCTCGTAGTCCACGCCCGCCTCGAGCGTGCGGGCGATCTTGGCGAACTCCGCGAACCAGCGGTTCGCCTCCCCCGAGGAGGGACCGGAGATGATCAGCGGCGTGCGGGCCTCGTCGATGAGGATGGAGTCCACCTCGTCGACGATGGCGTAGTAGTGGCCGCGCTGGACGAGGTCCTCCTTGCGCCACGCCATGTTGTCGCGCAGGTAGTCGAACCCGAACTCGTTGTTGGTGCCGTAGGTGATGTCGCACGCGTACTGCGCCCGGCGCAGCTCCGGGGTCTGTCCCGAGACGATGACGCCGGTGGTCATCCCGAGCGCGCGGTAGACGCGGCCCATGAGCTCGGACTGGTAGGTCGCGAGGTAGTCGTTGACGGTGATGACATGCACGCCCTGGCCGGCGATCGCATTGAGGTAGACGGCGAAGGTGGCCGTCAGCGTCTTGCCCTCACCGGTCTTCATCTCGGCGATGTTGCCCAGGTGAAGCGCTGCACCACCCATGATCTGCACGTCGTACGGGCGCTGACCGAGGGTGCGCTGGGCTGCCTCGCGCACGGCGGCGAAGGCCTCGGGCATGAGGCGGTCGAGGCTCTCCCCCGCCTCGAAGCGCGTCCGGAGCTCGGCAGTCTCGCCGCGCAGTTCGTCGTCGGTGAGGTGGGAGTAGTCCTCTTCCAGCGCGTTGACGGCCTTCACGACCTGCTGAAGCCGCCGGAGGATGCGTCCCTCTCCGGCTCGGAGCAGTTTCTCGAGAGGATTGGCCACGGAGGATCTCCATCTGTCGGGTTCGGCCGTGTGCTGCCGCACGTGGCCCGCCTGCGCGCAGGCATACCGTGCCATGTTATCCGTTCGTGACACGAAGGATCCTGCGAGAGCCCGGCGAAAGCGCCTCGACGTCTCCGGCGGACCGGGGCTTCCCGCCGAATCCCCCGAACCAGGGGATTCCCGGCGAGAGCGAGGGCGTCGCCCCCGCTCTCGACCCGGATGCCCGGTCTCGCCGAAACGCGGGCCGCCGGAGCGCGATCGGTGAATACGCGACGCGGGAGCGCCGTCGGCTCGTAGGATCGTCGCATGGCCGGATTCTGGGGTAAACGCAAGCGCGAAGAGCAGGATGCCGCCGACGCCGACCTGGCGAAGCGGGCAGAACTGGCCCTGGTCGCCGCCGATGAGCGCATCCGCCTGACCACCGACGAGCTGGATTTCGCCGTCGCCGAGCTCGGTGAGGCCCGCACCGCCGACCTCCGCGGGGCACTCACCGCCGTGCGCACCCACATGGGCGAGGCGTTCCAGCTCCACCAGCTCAACCACGACCACATCCCCGACACCCCCGAAGAGCTGCGGACGCGGAACGCCCGCATCATCCAGCTCTGCGAGTGGGCTGAAGACCTCCTCGAGGAGCGCACCACCGCTCTGCAGCCGGCCATCGAGGCGGTGCGGCGGGCGCCGCAGATCCTCCAGCGCGTGCGCAGCGACCGCGAGCGTCTCGAGGAGCGCGTGCCGCACGCCCGCGAGGTGGTCTCCCGCCTGTCCGGTCGGTACAGTGCCGCGGCGCTCCGCCAGATCAGCGGCAACCCGGATGAGGCCGACCAGCTTCTGGACTTCGCCGTGCACTCCGCAGACGTCTCCCAGCGCCGGCGCGAGGCCGGGCAGCGCGAGCAGGCATCCGTCGCCCTCGAGGCCGCCACCGAGGCGGTGCGCCGCGCGGAGTCGCTGCTGGATGCGGTGGACGCGTTCGAGATCGAGGCGCTTCGGGCCGAATCCACCCTCGCCGCGGTGATCGACGACTCGCGAAGCGACCTGATCGAGGCCCGCAACGGCCCGATGACCCCCACCGTCACGACGGCGATGGCCGAATTGGAGGCCGCCCTGGCGTCCCTCCCGGCCAACGCCGCCAAGGACGATCCCTTCGGCGCCCTCTCCCGCCTGCGTACCGCGAATGCGGCGCTGGACGCGGCGCGTGAGCGTGCAGCCCGTCCGGTGATCTCCGAGGCGCACGTGCGGCACACCGTGGACGACGCGGACCGTCAGATCTCCGTCGCGCGCAGCGTCATCGCCGGACACCGCGGTTGGATCGGGGCCGATGCCCGCACGCGGTTGGCCGAGGCCGAACGGCTGCGCGGCGAGATCCCGTTCGGACCGATCCCCGAAGACGACCGCGAGGCCACGCAAGCCGTCGCACGGCGCGCAGGTGCTCTCGCGAGCGAGGCGCTGCAGCTGGCCCAGCAGGACATCGACTCCGCGCGCCCGGACGACTGGGGCAACGACGGATGGGGCGGCCGCGGCGGCCGCGGAGGTATGGGCGGTATGGGCGGCGGCGGCATGGGCGGCGGCATCCTCGGCGGCCTCGTCATCGGTTCGCTCCTGGGCGACATCTTCGACGGCTGACCGACCCCGGGGCCCGTGGGCCGCGGCCCACACGCACGGGAACCCCCGCGGTGCGGGGGTTCCCGGTCACGACGTGCGCGGTCAGGACGCGGCGCGGGCTGCCGGCGGCGCGGCCGCCGTCAGCGAGATCACACCGTAGTCCCAGCCCTTGCGGCGGTACACCACGCTCGGGTGGTCGGTGCGCGCGTCGATGAAGAGGAAGAAGTCATGCCCGACCAGCTCCATGCGGTCCACGGCCTCCTCGACCGTCATCCATTCGGCGTCGAACTGCTTCGTACGGATGACCACGGGCGTGTAGGGCTCGTCGTCCACCGAGCGCAGCACCGGGATGTCGCCGGTCGCCACGGCGTGGATGGCATCGGCCGACGCGGGCTCCACGTCGATGCCCTCCAGCGCGCCGGTGCCCTTTTCGAACTTCGGACCGCGAGGATGGTTGCGCGAGTCGATGCGCTTGTCCTTCGCGCGGCGCAACTGCTCGGTCATCTTGTCCACGGCCAGATCCAGCGCGGTGAACTTGTCGCCGTCCGCCGCCTCGGCCCGGACCACGGGGCCCTTGTTCACGAGCGTCAGCTCGACGGTGTCGTCCTCCATCCGGCCGTTGTGGTACGCCCGGTGGGTCACCTTCACTTCCAGGACCTGCGCCCGCGGGCAGAGGTGTTCGATGCGGGCTGCCTTCTCCTCGACGACACTGCGGAAGCGGTCGGTGATCCCGACCCCCACGCCGACGATACTGGTGTCCATCCGTTACCTCCTTGTTCCGGGTCCGCCCTGCGGGTCACACGGTGCAAGGGCGGACATCCGTCGCCTTGTACTCCCACGCTATCCCGCCGCGACGGAAAGTGTCACCTCACGGGACCCGTTCTCTCTCGACCGCGAGAAATCCGCCGCGGCGTCGCCGCGACCGTGACCGCGCCGATCACCTCGCCCCCCGCCGCCCGCACGGCGCGTGCCGTCTCGCGCAGCGTGGCGCCGGTGGTGACCACATCGTCCACGATGAGGACTCGGGCACCGGCCACCCCGCGCGCCCGCATGCTGCCGGCCACGTTGGCCGCCCGGCCGCCGATCCCGAGGGCCCGCTGGTCGGCCGTGCGGCGCGTCGTGCGCACGAGCCGTTGCGTGCGCCAGCCGGCGCGGCGGGCGAGGAGCTCGGCCACCCGGTAGCCGCGTCGTCGCATGGCCGCGGCGGAGGTCGGCACGGGCACCACGATCACCCCGTGGAGGTCCCAGGATGCGGCGGCCGCTTCCAGCGCCTCCCCCAGCGGCCGGGCGAGGGCCGTGCGGCCCTCCTCCTTGAGGGCGCGGATGACGCGGGCCACGACGCCGTCGTAGACCAGTGCGCTGCGCACGGTCAACCCGTCGACGACCTGCTGGGACGGCGACGCGCACAGCTGCGCGAGGCACCCCTCGCACAGCGCGACGTCGACGGCGGAGCATCCGGCGCATTCGACGGGCAGGAGGAAGGCGAGCGCCTCGGCGAGCGCGCGGCGGACGGGGCTGGTGGGCATGCGCCGATCCTGGTGCGACGCGGAGCCGCGCCGAAGCCGGGCGCGAGAGCCGGCGGACAACGCCGCGGCCAGGGCGGCGGTGCAGGAGAGGTTACGGCATGCCCTGCTGGACGGCGAGCACGCGCACGTCCGACGCGAGCTGCTGCCATGTCGGGCCCTGCCGCACGTACAGGATGCCGCCATCGGTGAGCAGGCGCGCGCTGGAGTTGCCGCCCGCCACCGACGACACGCCGGCGGGGATCGTCAGGTCGGTGCCCGGGCCGCCCACGGGCTGCTCGCGCAGCGACGCGTCGCCGCCCGAGCGCAGCAGGACGCCGAGGGTGATGTCATCCAGCCACGCCAGGCCGGCGCCCTCGCCGCTGAGCACGGCGACCATGTTCGGTTCGCCCAGCGTGATCTCGGCGCCGTCGGAGGTGCGTCGGATGCCCGCGACCCACAGCTCGGTGTGACCGCGCACCGTCACGGTGGCCGCGATCCGAGCCCCGTCGCGGGAGACCTGCATCGCCGAGATCCCGGTGGCGCCCGGCCACGCGTCGGCCACGTCGATCGTGCCGCCCGCCGGCGCGTACGCGCGCACCGCGGCGGGGTCGCCTGCGGGCACAGCCCACACCATCCCGAAGGGATCGATCGTCGGAGACAGCAGGCCCGGGCGCTGGTCCAGCAGCGCCGTCGTGCCGTCGGCGGCGGCGCGCACCACGGCCCCGGAGGCGGTGCGGATGGCCGCGAGTTCCAGGTCGGCGGTCGTCTGCACCGCGACCGCGTCCACCGACTCCACGGCGGGCGAGAGGCCGCCGACGGCCTCCACGGAGTCGCCGTCGAGGAAGCCGAACGGCCCGTCGGTCAGTTCCACGAGCGACTGGGCGTCCACGCGCGTGGAGACGGTCGCGGCGGCGCGGGCCTGCAGCGGCGAGCCGTTGGCCGTCATCTGCACGCCGGTGATGTCGGGCGAACGCAGGGAGGACTCCAGTTGCGCCTGCATGCGATCCAGCGTGGTCTGCCCGAGCGAGAGGGCGGATCCGTCGAGGTCGACCTGTGCGACGCCCTCGGAGACGGTGACCGCGCGCGTGGCGCCCCCCACGTCCTCGGGGAAGGCGGTCGCGACCGATCCGTCCAGCCACGGACTGGGCGCACCGTCCACGAGCGCCCGCGCGATGTAGGTCGCGCTGTTGGTGCGCGGGAACCACCGGACATCGGGCACGAGGTACTGCCACAACGGATCGAAGTACGCCAGCGACGCCGAGCGGAAGACGCTGCGGAACTGCTCCTCGAACAGCACGATGCCGTCGGGGGCATCCGCGATGCGCCACTGGCCGTTCTCCTCCGTCAGCGCGAAGCTCAGCGTCGCGACGCCGCCGTTGTGCGGCTGATACGCCCCCTCGGCGTCCACGATGCCGATGGGGGTCACCTCCACCGTGCTCACCCCGTCCACCGGCGTGGTCGGGGTGGAACGGTCGGTCAGGCGGTCGATCGTGACCGTTGCCAGCGGGTTCCACTCCGGCGCGAAGGATTCGGTGAGGAACTGCCGCGCGGTGGCCCAGCCGTCCTGCGACCCCGACCCGGCGCGGATGAAGCCGCTGACGATCTCTTCGGGCGAGGCGTCGGGCTGCGGGCTGTCGGGGATGAAGCGGATGTCGGGATCGGCCTCGACGTCCACCGGCGAGCGCCCGGGATTCACGGCGCCGGTGGTGGGCAGGCCCGCGCAGGCGGAGAGCAGGAGCACGAGCGCGGCGGCGGCCGCCGCGGCCAGGCGCCTCACGACGCACCCCGCGCGAGGTCGATCGGCTGCGTCAGGCCCATGGCCTCGAGGGAGGCGGAATCGTCGTCGACGTCGAGTGTGATCGGCGACGGGCCGGCGAGCCGGCCCCCGCGGCGCGGGAGGGTGAGGACGAAGTGCGACCCTCGGCCCAGCTCGCTCCACACCTCCAGGCGTCCGCCGTGCAGCCGGGCGTCGCCGAGGGCGATCGACAGCCCCAGCCCGCTGCCGCCGATCGTGCGGGTGCGGGAGGGGTCGGCACGCCAGAACCGGTCGAACACGTGCTCGGCCTCCCCCGGCCGCATCCCCATGCCGTAGTCGCGCACGCCGAGCGCGACGGCGCTCTGGTCGCTGTCGACGGTGACCACGATGGGCCTGCCCTCGCCGTGCTCGATCGCGTTGCCGAGAAGATTGCGCACGATGCGGCGGACGCGGCGGGCGTCCATCTCCACGAGCGAATGCCCGCCGGGGGCCAGGAGGCGCACATCCGAGCCGTGCTGCTCGGCGAGCTGGTGGAGCGAGCCGATGACGTCCTCGGCGAGGTGGGCGAGGCTCGTCGGCTCCAGCTCCAGCTGCACCGAGCCCGCGTCGTAGCGGCTGATCTCCAGCAGGTCGGTCAGCAGGCCCTCGAACCGCTGCACCTGGGCGTGCAGCAGTTCGGCGGCACGGGCGGTGGCCGGGTCGAAGCTCTCGCGCTGGTCGTTGATCATGTCGGCGGCCAGGCGGATGGTCGTCAGCGGAGTGCGCAGCTCGTGCGAGACGTCGGAGACGAACCGCTGCTGCACGAGCGACAGGTCGGCGAGCTCCTTGATCTGCGACTGGATGCTGTCGGCCATCGCATTGAACGAACGCCCCAGTACGGCCAGCTCGTCGTCGCCGCGCACCGGCAGCCGCACGCCGAGATCACCGGCGGCCAGCTGCGCGCTCGTCTCGGCCGCCTCGCCGATGGGGACGGTCACCGACCGCAGCACGAACCACGTGATGCCGCCGATGAGGGCCACGAGGGCGAGCCCCGCGCTCCACAGGGTGACCTGCACGAACGCCAGCGTGGCCGAGGCGCCCTCGAGGTTGTAGGCCAGATACAGCTCGTAGGGTCCCACACCGCGGACCACGAGCTGCTGGCCGACGAGGATGCCCGGTCCCTGTCCGGCTTCGGTGGTCAGCGGCACCGACTGCCACCACTGCGTGTCGACGTTCGAGCGCACGAGCTCGCGGAGTTCGGGTGTCACGATCGCGGGATCGAAGCCGACGGAGTCGATGTTCTGCGGCGCGAGGGAGGACGCATCCGTGTCGATGCGGTAGGAGGCGAACGCGTCGGCGGCGGACTGCTGCGAGAGCGTCCGCAGCACGCTGTTCATGAGGTTCTGCGCGGTCACCGGATCGTCGGTCTCCACCGCCGCGTCCAGCTCCGTCTGCGCCGCGACCGTGGCGCGCTGCGCGGAGGACAGCGCTTGACGCAGACGCGACTGGAACAGCTCGTTCTGGATCGCCAGCGCCATCCAGATGAACGCCACGAGAACCGTGACCGCCGTCAGCGCGAGGGTGATCATGATCGTGCGGAACCGCAGCGACCGCTGCCACAGCGCCGTGAGGCGACCCGGCCACGAGCGCCAGCCGCGCACCACGGTGGGCACGGGGCGGCGCGGCGTCGGGGCCGTCGCCGTCGTCATCCCGACCTCACACCACCGCGCCGGCGCGGTAACCGACCCCGCGTACGGTCGTCACGATGCGCGGGTTGTCGGGGTCGGTCTCCACCTTGGCCCGCAGGCGCTGCACGTGGACGTTGACCAGCCGCGTGTCGGCCTTGTAGTGGTAGCCCCACACCTGCTCGAGCAGCATCTCGCGGGAGAAGACCTGCTGAGGCTTGGATGCCAGAGCCACGAGCAGCTCGAATTCCAGGGGCGTCAGCGCGATGACCGTGTCGCGGCGGCGCACCTCGTGGGCCGCCACGTCGACGGTGAGGTCGCCGATCCGCAGCACCTCGGTGCCGCCGACGCCCGCCGGGCGCAGCCTCGTGCGGATGCGGGCGACGAGCTCCTTGGGGTTGAACGGCTTGACGATGTAGTCGTCGGCGCCCGATTCCAGGCCCTTGACCACGTCGGCGGTGTCGGTGCGAGCGGTGAGCATGATGATGGGGACGCCGGACTCGGCGCGCACACGCGCGCACACCTCGATGCCGTCCATCCCGGGGAGCATCAGGTCGAGCAGGATGAGGTCGGGCCGCTCGCGCCGCCACGCCTCGACCGCGTGCGCACCGTCGGCGCAGAACACCGTGTCGAAGCCCTCGGTGCGCAGGACGATGCCGATCATCTCGGCAAGGGCGGTGTCGTCGTCGACCACCAGGATCCGTGCTGTCATGTGCGCGTTCTCGTCCTCACATCCGCCCGGCTGCGCGACGGGTGCACGCAGCAGCCTCCCCGTGCGCTTCCCACAGGGTAGTCGAGGCGGCTGGACACGAGCCGGGCGCCTCGCCCGCGTATGACACGATAGGACAAGCCCAGCACGAGGAGGCGCATGTGACCGCGTACCCGGCCTGGACGCCGGCACCCCGCCCGGGGATCGTGCCGCTGCATCCGTATGGTTTCGGCGTCACGCTCGGGCGCTCTTTCACGGCCCTGCGGCAGAATCCCGGCGTTCTGCTGGGATTCGCCCTCGGCGTGCAGGCGCTCGCCTTCCTCGTGCTGACGCTCGTGACCGGAGGCGTCGCGTTCGCGGCGTTCTCGCGGCTGGACACTCTGATGGAGGGCACCGAGGAGTTCGAGGCCGTGCTGGCCGGCTCGATCGCCCTCACCGCGATCACCGGCGTCGTGCTCTCCCTCGCCGCCGGCGCCCTCGGCGTGCTGGTGCAGGGCATCGTCGTGCTCGAGGTCGCGCACGCCGTCGTCGCGGAGCGGCTGCCGCTGAGGGCGCTGTGGCGGCGCCTGCGGCCGGTCGCGCCCCGGCTGGTGGGCTACGCCTTCCTGGTGCTCCTGGCCGTCGCGGTGGTGGTGGCGGTCGTGGTCGCGCTCCTGTTCGCCATCGGGGCGGCCTCCCCGCCGCTGGCGGTGCTCACCGGGATCCTGGCCCTGCTGGGCGCGATCCCGCTCACGCTGTGGCTGAACACGAAGTTCCTCCTGGCGCCGGCGGCCATCATCCTGGAGCACGCCGGCATCGTGCCGGCGCTGCGTCGCTCGTGGCACCTGACCCGCACGCGCTTCTGGCCGACGCTGGGGATCATCGTCATCGTCTCGCTGACCTTCAGCGTGCTCGCCCAGCTCGTGGGCCTGCCGTTGCAGTTCTTCACGGCGGGTCTGACGAACATCCTCACTCCGACCGGGGAACCGGATGTCGGCTTCGTCATCGCCTTCCTGGTCACGGCCGTCATCACGCAGGTCATCACGATCCTCATCCAGTGCGTCGCGCTGATCGTGCAGTCCACCGCCACCGCGCTCGTCTACGTCGACTGCCGTATGCGTCATGAAGGGCTCGACCTGGATCTGCTCGCCTACGTCGAGCAGCGCGACGGCGGGGCGACCGAGCTCGCCGATCCCTACCGCGTGCACATCGGCCGCGCCCTGGCACCGCGACCGCCGGTGTTCGCCGCGCCCTCCCCGTATCCGGGTTCCCCCGCCGGCGCATCCGCCTTCCCGGCCGGCCCGGCGGGTCTGCCCCCGTACGCCGGCGGGTTCGCCGCGGCGCCGTCGTGGCCGGCGCCGTCGGGCGCCCCGCGGCCCGGACCCCCAGCCGCTCCGCCGCCCCCCGCGCCGGTGGGGACTGCCGCTTCGCAGGCCCCCGGGGCTGCCGCTTCGCCGGCAACGACGTGGGCGCCCCCGGGCGCACCGGCCGGACCCCGGCAGCCGTGAGGCCGGGCCCGGTCCTGGCGCAGTCCGCACCGCTTCTGCCCGACCCCGACGACGCCCGCGACCTGCTGCGCCGCGAACTCGAAGACCCCGTCTACGACGCCGCCGAACCCACCCTGCTCGACCGTGCCGCGAAGGTCGTCGGCGATTTCTTCGCACAGCTGCTCGATCCCGACCTCTCCGGCGCGTGGGGGCCGGCGGCGGCCGTGGTGGCGACGGTCGTGGTGGTCGCGGTGCTGGGGGCGGCACTTCTCATCCGGGGTCGGCCGCGCTCGTCGGCGCGTTCCCGCCGCACCGGCACCGAACTGTTCGGCGCGGATGAGCGGCGTTCGGCAGCGATGCTGCGGGCGGATGCGGCGGCAGCCGCCGCCCGCGGCGACTGGGATGCGGCGATCGCGCTGCGCTTCCGCGCCCTGGCCCGCGGACTCGCCGAGCGCGCGATCGTGGAGCCCTCGCCCGGCACGACCGCGCAGGCCTTCGCCCGCGCCGCCGCGGTGGCGTTCCCCGCCTCGGCGCCGGAGCTGGCGCGGGCAGCGACGACCTTCGACGACGTGCGGTACCTCCGCCGGCCCGGGACGCGCGAGCTGTACCAGGAGTCCGCCCGCCTCGACGACGCCCTGGTGCGCACGCGCCCCGCCGCAGCGGAGGTCGTGCGATGAGCGCGGCGCAGCGCACTGCTCCCCGGCGCACCAGGGTCCTGGCGTGGGCGGGGTTCGTCGCGGCGGTGATCGTCGTGGCGATCGCCGCCGGGCTCCTCGCCCAATCCGCCGCATGGTCAGAGCGCGGCGTCCTCGATCCCGAGTCGGCCGGGCCCGACGGCGCGCGCGCGGTCGTCCGCGTCCTGGAGGCCGAGGGGATCGAGGTGCGGGTCGCCCGCGACCGCGCCGCCGCTGCCGCGGCGCTCGCGGACTCGGACGCCACGCTCGCGCTGACCGACGTGCCCGGCCTCTCCGACGCCGCGCTGCGGGATCTCGTGGGCGACGCCGGCGACGTCGTGCTGCTCGAGCCGCGCTCCCGCACCCTGCGGCTCCTCCTCCCCGGTTCCGCTCCCGCGGGGGCGTTCGCCGACGAGGAGGTCTCCCCCGCGTGCGGCTTCCCGCCGGCCCGCCGCGCCGGCGACATCGTCGCGGGCGAGCTGTTCGCACCGGCCACCGACGGGCAGGCGTGCTACCGCGTCGACGACGGCTACGCACTCGTGACGGCGACACAGGACGGCCGCTCGGTGACCGCCGTGGACGGCCGGACGCTCCTGGCCAACGACGGCGTCGACCGCGCCGGCAACGCCGCGCTGGCCCTCGCGCTGCTCGGGGCCCGCCCCACCCTGGTGTGGTATGTCCCGTCCCCGGCGGACGCTGACGGGGCCGCCCCCACCCTCGGGGAGCTCACCCCGCCCTGGGTCACCCCCGCGATCGTGCTGCTCCTGGTCGCAGGCGCGGCCGCCGCGCTGTGGCGGGGCCGCCGCTTCGGTCCGCTCGTGGCCGAGACCCTCCCCGTCACCGTGCGCGGGTCGGAGACCACCGCCGGCCGCGCGCGCCTGTACGCCAGGGCGCGGGACACCGCGCACACGGCCGAGCAGCTCCGCTCCGCCGCGCTGGCGCGGCTGCGCCGCATCCTCTCGCTCGGACCCCACGCCGCCCCCGCGGCGGTGGCGGATGCAGCCGCCGCCCGGCTGTCCGAAGACCCGGCTGCGCTCCGCCGCCTGCTGCTGGCCGACGCACCCGCCACCGACCGCGAGCTCGTCGACTTCAGCGACCGCCTGCACGACCTCGAAGCGGCCGTCGCGGCCGCCGCCCGACCGGAAGGGACCACACGATGAGCGATCACGCTCCCGACGACGCCGCCCTGCGCGATGCGATGCACCGCGTGCGCACCGAGATCGGCAAGGCGGTGGTCGGGCAGGACGGCACCGTGACCGGGCTGCTGATCGCGCTGCTGGCGCGGGGCCACGTGCTGCTGGAGGGCGTCCCCGGCGTCGCCAAGACGCTGCTGGTCCGCGCCTTCAGCCGCTCGCTGGGCCTGGACACCAAGCGCATCCAGTTCACCCCCGACCTCATGCCCGGAGACGTGTCGGGCTCGCTCGTGTACGACGCCCGCACGGGCGAGTTCGAGTTCCGCGCCGGGCCGGTGTTCACCCACGTCGTGCTCGCCGACGAGATCAACCGCACACCGCCGAAGACCCAGGCGGCGCTCCTGGAGGCGATGGAGGAGCGTCAGGTCTCCACCGACGGCGTCACCCGCCCCCTCCCCGAGCCCTTCCTCGTCGCCGCGACCCAGAACCCCATCGAGCACGAGGGCACGTACCTGCTCCCCGAGGCGCAGCTGGACCGCTTCCTGCTAAAGCTCGTGGTGGACGTGCCCGGACGCGACGCCGAACTCGCGGTGCTCCGCCGCCACGCCGACGGGTTCGACCCGCGGGCGCTGGAGGCGGCAGGGGTGCAGCAGACCGTCAGCCCGCGCGAGATCCTCGCGGCCCAGCGCGCGGCGGCCGCCGTCACCGTCGCCGACGACGTCCTGGGCTACGTCGTCGACCTCGCCCGCGCCACCCGCGAGAGCCCGTCGGTGCAGCTGGGGGTGAGCCCCCGCGCGACCACCGGGCTCCTGGCCGCGGCCAAGGCGTGGGCTTGGCTAAGCGGCTACCCCGCCATCACCCCCGACCACGTCCAGACGATGCTCGTGCCCACGTGGCGCCACCGCATCCGGCTGCGCCCCGACGCCGAGATCGAAGGCGTCTCGGTCGACGCGATCCTCACCTCCATCCAGCAGCAGACCCGCGTTCCCCTCTGATCGTGTTCGTCACCGGCCGCTTCCCGCTCCTGGTCGCCCTCGGCGTCGTGCCCGTCGTGCTGCTGTCGGCAGCCGGCGTGCCGGCATGGGCGGTCGTGGGCGCGTGGATGCTGCTGTGCCTGGCGGTCGCCGGTGCCGACGTGGCCCTCGCCGCCGATCCTCGGGCCCTCAGCATCCAGCGGCGCCTCCCCGCCCGGAGCCTCCTGGGCGAACCCGCCGAGTCCGAGCTGATCGTGGGCAACGGCGCCACGCGGGCGATGCGCGCTCTCGTGCGCGACGGCTGGCAGCCCACGGCGGGGGCGGGACCGGCGCGGCTGCGGCTGGACGTGCCCGCCGGGGAGCGCCGCATCCTGCGCCAGAGGCTCGTGCCGGCGCGGCGGGGAGAGCTGCGCAGCAGCTTCGTGGCGGTCCGCTCCGGCGGCCCGCTGGGCTTCGCCGGGCGACAGGCCGTTCTCGAAGCTCCAGGGCGCCTGCGCGTGCTCCCGCCCTTCCGGGCGCGCCGGCATCTCCCCTCCCGCCTGGCACGCCTGCGCGAACTCGACGGGAACACCAGCGTGCAGGTGCGCGGGCAGGGCACCGAGTTCGACAGCCTGCGTGAGTACGTCCGGGGCGACGACGTGCGCTCCATCGACTGGCGCGCCACGGCGCGGGCGGGCACCACCATGCTGCGGACCTGGCGCCCCGAACGCGACCGGCACATCGTGATCGTCGTGGACACCGGGCGCACCTCCGCCGTGCGGGTGGGCGATGGCACGCGGCTGGATGCCGGCATGGAGACCGCGCTCCTGCTGGCAGCCCTCGCCGCACGCGCGGGCGACCACGTGCACGTGCTCATGTTCGACCGCGTCGTGCGCGCCCGGGTGAGCCGGGTGGACGGCCCGGCGCTGCTGCCCACCCTCGTGGACGCGATGGCGCCCGTGGAGCCGCAGCTGCTCGACACCGACTGGGACGCGGCCTTCGCCCAGGTCCGCGCGCTCGCGGGCCACCCCTCGCTGGTCGTGCTTGTCACCGCCCACGACGATCCCGCCGCCGCGCGCGGGTTCCTCGGCTCCCTGCCGGCGCTGACGGCCCGTACGCGCGTCCTCGTCGCCACGGCGTCCGAGGATACGGGCGCCGGCTCGGCCTCCACCGCCGGCGACGCAGGCTCATCCTCGCCGCGCACCGCCCGGCGGGGACAGCGCGCCGCGGAGACGAAGACCGCCGCCGACGTGTATGCCGCCGCGGCCGCCGAACGGGCCGCCGCCGATGCCCGGCGGGTGGTCGCGGCCGTCGAGCGCGCCGGCGGCGAGGCGGTCACCGCATCCGCCGACGACCTGCCCCCGCGCGTGGCCGACCGCTACCTGGCGCTGAAGGCCGCCGGGCGGCTGTAGCCCGCCGCATCCGCCGAGAGTGCATCATCTCGGCGAGAGTGCACCGAATCCGGTGCACTCTGGCCGGTTCCATGCACCCTCGGGAGACGCGGAAAGGCCCGCCCCGGAAGGGACGGGCCTTTCTGCGGCGGTGTCAGACGAGGTCGAAGCGGTCGAGCTCGGTGACCTTGCGCCACGCGGCGACGAAGTCGCGGACGAACTTCTCCTTCGCGTCGTCGCTCGCGTACACCTCGGCGAGGGCGCGCAGCTCGGAGTTGGAGGCGACGACGAGGTCGACGCGCGATCCCACGCCCACGCGCTCGCCGGAGCCGTCCTTCGTGCCCTCGAAGGCGTGCTTGCCGGTGTCCAGCGGCTTCCACGTGGTGCCGAGGTCGAGCAGGTTCGCGAACACGTCGTTCGTGAGCGCACCCGGGGTGGGGGTGAACACGCCGAACGGCGAGCCGTCCCAGTTCGCGCCGATCGCGCGCATCCCGCCCACGAGCACGGTCATCTCCGGCGCCGTGAGCGTGAGGAGGTTGGCCTTGTCGACGAGCAGGTACTCCGCCGGGAGCTTCGCGTCGCGCGAGATGTAGTTGCGGAACCCGTCGGCAACCGGCTCGAGGTAGGCGAAGGATGCCTCGTCGGTCTGCTCCTGCGTCGCGTCGGTGCGCCCCGGGGTGAAGGGCACCTCGATCTCCACGCCGCCGGCGAGGGCCGCCTGCTCGACGCCGGCGTTGCCCGCCAGCACGATGAGGTCGGCCAGCGACACGGTCTTGGCGCCGGCCTGCTGCGCGTCGAACCCGGCCTTGATGCCCTCGAGCACGCCGAGCACCTTCTGCAGCTGGGCGGGGTTGTTGACCTCCCAGTCCTTCTGCGGGGCGAGGCGGATGCGGGCGCCGTTGACGCCGCCGCGCTTGTCGCTGCCGCGGAAGGTGGATGCGGCGGCCCACGTCGTGGCGACGAGCTCCTGCACGCTCAGACCGCTGTCGAGGATCTGCTGCTTGAGCGCGGCCGCGTCGGTCTGGTCGATGAGGGGGTGGACGGCTGCGGGCAGCGGGTCCTGCCAGATGAGCTCCTCCTGCGGCACCTCGGGTCCGAGGTAGCGGGCCTTGGGGCCCATGTCGCGGTGGGTGAGCTTGAACCAGGCGCGGGCGAACGCGTCGCCGAAGGCGACGGGGTTGTCCTTGAAGCGGCGGGAGATCTTGTCGTACTCCGGGTCCATCCGCAGCGCGAGGTCGCTCGTGAGCATGCGCGGCTCGCGCTTGCCCTCGGAGTGGGCGAGGGGGACCATGTCGGCCCCCATGCCGTTCTTCGGACGCCACTGGTGCGCGCCGGCGGGGCTCTGGAACAGCTCCCAGTCGTACGCGTACAGGATGTGGAAGAACTCGTTGTCCCAGCGGGTGGGGTGGTAGGTCCACGTGACCTCGAGCCCGCTGGTGATCGTGTCGTCACCCTTGCCGGTGCCGTACTCGTTCTTCCAGCCCAGGCCCTGCTCGTCGATGTCGGCGGCTTCGGGGTTGGGTCCGACGTGCGAGTCGGGGGCCGCACCGTGGGTCTTGCCGAAGGTGTGACCGCCGGCGATGAGCGCGACGGTCTCCTCGTCGTTCATGCCCATCCGGCCGAACGTCTCACGGATGTCGCGCGCCGACAGCAGCGGGTCGGGGTTGCCGTTGGGGCCCTCCGGGTTGACGTAGATGAGGCCCATCTGCACGGCGGCGAGAGGCTTCTCCAGCTCGCGGTTGCCGGTGTAGCGCTCGTCACCGAGCCACGTGGTCTCCGGTCCCCAGTACACGTCGTCGTCCGACTCCCACACGTCGGGGCGGCCGCCGGCGAATCCGAAGGTGGAGAAGCCCATCGACTCCAGCGCCACGTTGCCGGCGAGGATCATGAGGTCGGCCCACGAGATCGACTGGCCGTACTTCTTCTTGATCGGCCAGAGCAGGCGGCGGGCCTTGTCGAGGTTGACGTTGTCGGGCCAGCTGTTCAGGGGGGCGAAGCGCTGCATCCCGGCCCCGCCGCCGCCGCGACCGTCGGTCGCGCGGTACGTGCCGGCGCTGTGCCACGCCATGCGGATGATGAGCGGGCCGTAGTGACCGAAGTCGGCGGGCCACCAGTCCTGCGACGTGGTGAGGGCGTCCTTGATGTCCTGCTTGAGGCTCGCGAGGTCGAGGCCCTCGAAGGCCGCCTTGTAGTCGAATCCCTCATCGAGCGGGTCGCGCTGCGCGGAGTTCTTGGCGAGGATCTTCAGATTGATCCCGTTCGGCCACCACACGCGGTTGGCCGATCCCTGCGTGGGGTGGGGCAGTGCGCCGGCGGGCTCGCTGTCGGCGGGCGCCTCGCCCACGGGCAGGCGGTTGTCGTCCGGGGCAGCGCCATCGTGGAATACGGGGCAGCCTGGGGCGGCGGTGTCGCTCATTCGGGTCCTCTCAGAGGGTTCGGGTTCTCTACTTCTGCTCGACAGGCCGGGCACGTGCCCCAGAACGTGACCTCGGCGGAGCGGACGTCGAATCCGCTCCCCTCCGGCACGTGCAGGCAGGGCGCGGCACCGACGACGCAATCGACGTCCTCGATGTGGCCGCACGAGGTGCACACCACGTGGTGGTGGTTGTCGCCGACGCGCAGTTCGAACATGCCGGGGTGACCGGCCGGTTCGATCCGGCGCGCGACCCCGGCCTCCACGAAGTCGCCGAGGGCGTTGTAGACCGACTGCATGCTGGTGCCCGGAAGGGTCACGCGGATGCGGTCGAACACCTCCTCGGCGGATGCGTGGGGCTTGCCGGAGAGCGCGTCGAACACGGCGGTTCGGGTCGAGGTCACGCGGAGCCCCGCGGTGCGCAGCAGCGCCTCGGGAGTCGTATCGGGGCCGTCGAGCATCCCTCGAGCCTAGCCGTCTTTTGAGTCATTCAAAAAACGGCCGGTCACCCGGCATGCCCCACTGCACTCCCCCGGCACACACAGGTCGGAGCATCCCGCCATCGTCGGAGCATGCGGCGCGCATCCTCCGACCTGCATGCGATTCTCCGACGTGGAGGGCCGCTGCGAGGCGAGCGCGGCAGGCGTCAGCCGGCGACCAGGCGCGAGGTGCCGGCCTCGTACTCGGTGAGGTCGCCGTCCTCGCCGGCCCGCACGGCCCGCCCGCCGACCACGAGCATGTACGCCAGGAACGCGCCCAGCGCCGCCGCGCCGATCGCGATCTTCACCGCGACCGGCCAGGGCGCCGGCGTCACGAAACCCTCGATCACGCCGGAGAGGGCCAGGACGAACACGAGCCCGATCGCGATCGTGCCGAGCGATCGTCCCGCCGCCGCCAGTGCCTCGCCACGCGAGCGCGGGCCCGGAGCCACCCACGCCCAGAAGATCTGCAGGCCCGCCGCCGCGGCCACGAGCACCGCCGTGATCTCCAGCAGGCCGTGCGGGAGGATGAAGGAGAAGAACACGTCGCCACGGCCGAAGGCGAACATCACCGCCGCCGCCGTGCCGATGCCGACCGCGTTCTGCACCAGCACCATGAGCGGCCAGATGCCGGTCACCCCGAACAGGACGCACTGCGCGGCGATCCACGCGTTGTTCGTCCACACCGTCCCGGCGAACACCGCGGCGGGGTTCTCGCTGTAGTACGACGTGAACTCCTCCTCGGCGTAGTACTCCAGGTCTGCGCGGTCGCCGAGGGCCGCGACGGCGGCCGGATCGCCGGCGATCCATCCCGCCACCAGCGCCGTGACCGCGAGGAAGCCGACGGCCACGGCCAGCAGCATCCAGCGCACGCGGTACAGCGCCGCCGGCAGCTGACGCAGGAAGAAGCGCGGCACGAGCGCTCCGGAGTGCTCGCGCACGCCCGTCAGCCGCAGCCGGGTGCGGGCCAGGAGGGTGGAGACGTAATCGCCCTGCGGGGTGCGCCCGGCGGAGGTCTTGATGTCGGCGAGGTCGGCGGATGCCGCGCGATAACGCGTGACGAGTTCGTCGACGTCGGCGCCGGAGAGGTGGCGCGCGCGGCTCAGAGCGTCCAGTCTCGCCCACTCCTCCCGGCGTGCGGCGGTCAGGGCGTCGAGATCCATTTGCTTTACTGTACCCATGGCGCAAGGCCCCTCCCCCGACCTCGTGCGCGTCGCGCAGGACGAGACCCTCACCGGTGAAGCCGTCGCCCTGGATGTGCAGTCGGCGGGGTTCTTCCTCCGGGCCCTGGGCGCGCTGCTGGATTTCCTCGCCGGGGTGACCGTGCTGCTGCTGATGGCCGCGGTCGTGACGTGGCTGGTGAACGCCGGCGCGCTCAGCGAGGCGATGATCCCCCCGGTGGCGATCACGGTTCTCGTGCTGGTCACCGTCGTCGTGCCCACGACCGTGGAGACCCTCACACGCGGGCGGAGCCTCGGCAAGCTCGCCGTGGGCGCGCGGATCGTGCGCGCCGACGGCGGGGCGATCGGATTCCGGCACGCATTCCTGCGGGCGCTCGTCGGCGTGCTGGAAGTGTGGTTCACACTGGGTTCGCTCGCCGCTCTCGTGGCGATCTTCACGCCGCGCGCGCAGCGGCTGGGCGACCTGCTGGCCGGCACCTACAGCGAGCGCACCCGCACGCGACCGCTGCCGGATCCCGCACCCGGGGTGCCGCCGGTGCTGGCCGGCTGGGCGACCGTCGCCGACGTCGCGCGGCTTCCCGACCGCCTCGCCGCGCGCATCGCGCAGTTCGTGCGGGCGGCACCGGAGCTCGACCCGGCTGCGCGGCTCCGGCTCGCCGAGACCCTCGCGGTCCAGGCGCGCCCCTTCGTCGCGCCGCTGCCGCCCGTGGACGCCGACGTGTTCCTCCACGGCGTCGCCGCGGTACGGCGCGACCGCGAGCTGCGCGCCCTCCGCCTGCAGGACGAGCGCGTGGCCGCGCTGGTCCCCCCGGCCTCCTGACCCGCCGCATCCGCCCTAATCAGGAGGATCGCCGAAATCAGGCCCGGATGCGCCCGATCGGGCCTGATCTCGGCAGATCGCCTGTTCTCGGGCGATCTGGCATGGGTCAGACGCGCAGGGTCTCGTGGCGCACGACGACCCAGCCGCGCGGCACCGAGAGCCGGTCGGTGTGGATGGCGCACAGGTCGTGCGCGTGCGGGTCGTCGACGCGTCCCAGCGGTCCGATGACGGCCATCTGATCGCCGTAGTCGTACGTCAGTGTCGCCACGGCCTCACGGGAGCAGGCCACCTTGGAGCAGAGTCTGTCGCGCATATCGCCGCCAGCCTAACCGCGGGCTCCGTCATCGCCGCAGCGCCTCGCCGCCCGCGTCGTAGGATGGGGCCATGGTCCGCCGACGCACGCGCGAGCGTCTCCGCGCGAGACCCCCGCGCCATGGCCGTCACGGCCGCGAGAACCGCAGCCCGGTCGTGCGGCCGCCGCTGCCGCCGCTGGATACGCGCACGGAACGGTTCGACCTGGCCGTGGGCACCGCGGCGGAGTTCCTGCGCTCGGCATGGGAGGAGCTGCGGGACGTGTCGTTCGAGATCGGCGTCCTGCCCCCCTCCCCCGACGATCAGGGAATCCCGCGCTGGCGCGTGCTGCAGGAGCAGAAGCGCATCATCCTCTATCGCGTGCCGATCGAGCGGCTCAGCCACCTGCACCGCAACGACGACCTGCACCGGCGGATGATGATCGAAAGCGCGGTCTTCCGCGCCGCGGCCGAGTACCTCGACCGCGATCCGTGGGACCTCGGACCGGAGCGCTTCCGGTACTTCTGACCCGGCGGCTACGGGAAGACGACGATCGGCGGGGCCGCCGCATCCGCGCCCCACACCGGATATCCGGCGAGCGCGCCCGCCGCGGCGAACGACACGCCCGCACGCACCGGCGCGGACGGGTCGAGCGTGTAGACGCCGGATTCGGCCAGCTCGACCTGGACGGCGCCGGATGCGGGCACCTCCACGTCCCGCGTGGATCCGGTCGGCGACGTCAGGACGACCGTGGCGTCGGCGGCGCGGTCGTTGACGAACGACATCGTCGGCGCCGTGCCGCCGGGCACCGCGACCGCCGTGGGCAGGTCGACCTCGGGCGCGGCGGCGAACCACGCGTAATCCGACCCTTCGCCGAACCCGGTCGTGCTCCACACGCCGGCAACGACCGGGGCATCGGCCTCGACCACGACGGAGTAGGTGCCGGCGGCAAGGCCCGGCAGCTCCAGCTCGATCGGGATCCCCGCCGCGAGGGGAACCGTCGCGGTCTCCCCCACGGCACGCCCGGTCTCGTCCTGCACCGACACCTGGGCCTCGCCGTCGCCGGCGGGGGCGAGCACGCGCACGATGGCGCGCGCCTGCGCGCCCTCATCGGCGGCGGGGGCGAGCATGACCACGCCGGGGATGACCTGCCGGTCGGCGGCCGCTGCCAGGGGGCTCACCTGGTCGACGCCGCCCGGCAGGAGCGTGCGGGTGAGGCTGGACTGCACCGCCACCGCCACCGGCGCCCCGGCCGCCGTCACGTGCACGACGGGGCTGGCCTCATCGCGCAGGAGCCCCGCGAGGGGCACCACGATCTGGCTCCGGGCCGGCACGACGCGGTCCACGCCACCGGGCGCGCTCTGCGCCCCGGCCGCGCCGTACACCGTCACCTGCACCGTGGCGGCGACGACACCGGGGTTGGTGAGCACCACGAGGTCGTTGGAGCCGGTCGTGGTGGCACCCCCCACGACCCACGACTCCAGGAGGGGAGGCCGGCACGCGGATGCGGCGTACCCGCGCAGATCCGCCGCTTCCACCGACGCCGACCCGGCCGCCGCGAACGCGGCGGGGGCGGAACCGTCGGGAGCGGCGGTGAAGCTCAGTGGTCCCTCGTCCGGCACGGGGCCCGTGAGGGCGCGCTCGGACGCGTCGGCGCTGCCGGGCCCGGAGACGACGGACTGTGCGGCGGCGAGGTCGAGCTGGCCGGCCTGCTCGACGGTGCGCCCCAGCACCAGCAGCGGCCCATCGCACGCGAGCACGGTGTCCGAGGGGGCCGGCGTCGCCTCCACCCGCACGGGTTCGGTGGACACGGTGGGCCAGGGGAACGCGATGGCCAGCACGACCGCGATGACCACGGCCACCGCGGCGGCGGCACCCGCGATCACACGCGCGCTGGTGAGGGCCCAGCCGAATCGGCGACGCTCGGTCATCGGGCCTCCCGGTGTGCGGGGCCGACGATGCGCGGGGTGCGCCGCGCGATGCGCCGGCTGGCTGCGGTGGGCACGGCCAGGAGCAGCCCGATGACGACGACGGCGATCTGCAGCACCGCCAGCAGACGGGCCGTGTCATGCACCGCCGCGCTCGCGTCGGGTCGGGGCTCGACGTCGCCGGTCACGCGCCACAGCACGCCGTGGGAGGCCGCATCCAGTCCATCGCGCTGATCCAGCGCCGTGGATGCGGCCAGCCGCAGTGCGCGCACCGCCTCGACGTCGTCGGCGGGGGCTGCGAGCATGACGAAACCGATGCCGCGCGCGGCGAGCGCTTCGACGGCGGCGGGCCCGGTCGAGGTCACGAGGTCGGCGGAGAGGGCCGCGAGCTCGCGGTCGGCCTCCGTGGGTGCCGTGCGGGTGGCTTGCAGGGTGCTCTGCCCGCCGAGCGTCTCGCTGCCGCCCCACACGACCTGCACGACCATGCCGTCTCCGCGCGGGTCGAGCACGATCGTGCCGGTGCGGACGTCACCGCGGCCCTCGGCGGCGACATAGGCGGGGAGGGTGGACGCGGGGCCGTTGGTGAGCGCGGCGGCATCCCGCGCCGGCGCCGTCAGTGCGGGCAGCGCCGCCGCGGCCACGCCGCCGGCGAGGATCAGCGCGACGGCGGGCCGCAGCATCCGCACGCGGGGCACCAGCCCGGTGTCCAGGGTCACCATCGCCGCGCCCAATGCGCCGGCCCATGCCAGGCTCAGCCCGGCGCCCGGCCACAGCGACACCGCCGATGACCCGGCGAAGGAGACCGCGATCCCCACGGCGCCGAACGCGGTGGCAAGTCCCAGCAGCGCCAGTGCCACCATCGCCGCGGCGGCGGGCCAGCGGGGAGTGATCAGCGACGCCAGGGCGAGCAGGCCCAGCGGCGCCACCAGCAGGGGAACCCACCACACCGGCGCCCCGGCGAGGAAGGCGCTCCACCCGGCGGGGTCGGCCGTGGGGAAACCGGCGGCCAGCAGCAGCCGCCCGCCCGCGTCGGCGGCGACGGCGCCGCCGGTGGGGGGCCCTGGGTCGGCGAGGATCGCCAGGAGGCTTCCCGCACGCGCATGCGCCCACACCAGTGGGGCGAAGAAGACCGCCGTCGGCACCAGGAGCCACACGATCTTGGCCACTCCCCGGCCCCGCCGGGTGGCGACGACGGCGACGAGGATCGCCAGCCACGCCACGAGCACGGCCGGGGCCAGCGACGGCGCGCATGCCAGCACCGCCACCAGGAGCACGGATGCCCCGCCGGCGCTCGCCCACGACCGGTGCGCGACGCTGCCGGTGTACAGCAGCCACGGCAGCAGGAGGTGCACGAGCACCGCCGTCGGACGCCCGTCGATGAGGGCCGTGAGGAACGGCGGCGCCAGCGCCCACGTGACGGCCGCGATGATCCGCAGGAGCGAGCGCTCGGTCACCCGGGTCGCCGCGAACCACGCGCCGAGGACGGCGAGGGGCAGTGCGAGCAGCCACAGGATCACCAGTGCCCGCGACGGGTCGGCGGGCCAGAGCGTGCCCACCACCGCCACCACCGCGGCGAAGGGGTCGGCCGGGGCGATGTCGGCCAGGCCCAGGGCGCGCTGACCGTACGCGGCATCGGCCCACAGCTCAGCGACGCGCGAGCGGAGCGGAAGCAGCGCGCCGCCCCCGAGCACCGGCCAGGCCAGGAGGGCCGGGAAGACCGCCACCGACACCACCGCCGCAGCCAGCACGGTCCACGCGCCCCCGCCGGTGAAGAAGCGCAGCTCGGTGCGCACCGGCGCGGAGGGATCGGCGCCGTCCCCGTCCCAGCGCAGCCGCAGCTGCGCGTGACTCACGCGCAGGGGGGTCAGCCGCGTCCACCCGGCGCGGCGGGTCGCGCGGATCTGCCGCCGCGCGCGGGCCACCGCGCCCCACCGCACGAGCACGACGAGCGTCGCCCACCATTCCGGTCCGACACGGCCGGGCTGCTTGGCGACCAGGAGGGCGACCGTGCGCCACACGGCGAGCGGAAGCAGGGAGAGCCAGTGCAGGGGCACCGCGACGGCGGGGGCGTACACGAGCCGGCGGTGCAGCTCGGCGGTGCGGATGGCGAACTCCCGGCGGGTGGAGCGGTGCTCGGTGGGGAGCCCTGCCACCCCGTCGCCGGCCACAGCGACGACGGCGGAGGGCACGAGGGTGACCCGCTCCCCCGCCAGCCGCGCACGCACGCCGAGATCGAGTCCTTCGTCGGCGCCGGCGAGCGCGGGATCCAGCCCGCCCAGCTGCCGCCATGCCTCGCGCCGTACGAGCACGCCGCGGATGTCGGTGCCGAGCACGTCCTGCGCGGCGTCGTGCTGTCCCTGATCCAGCTCGCCCGCGGCCAGCTCGATCGCCCTCCCCATCGGCGACATGCTCACCCCGAGCGAGACGATCTCGGAGCGGTCGTCCCAGCGGACGAGCTTGGGGGCGGCGAAGGAGACGGAGGCGGCCAGTTCGAGGGCGCCCGCCAGGCGCGTGAGCGCCTCGGGGTCAGGTGCGGTGTCCTGCGCGAGCAGCCACACGGCGTCTCCGGTCAGGCGCGGCGTGGCCATCGCGGTCGCCGCGGCGAAGCCGGTGCCGTGCGCGGCGGTGATGACCCCCTCGGCGCCCGAGCGGGCGGCGATGTCGCGCAGGTCCGCGTCGCCGCCGCACAGGACGATCGTCAGGGCGTCGACGGGCCGGGTCTGCGCGGCCAGTGCCGCCAGCGTGGCCCGCAGGTGTGCGGCAGCGGGCGTGCGCCCTTCCGGACGCACGACGAGGATCGCGTGGACTCGAGCGGGCATGACGGAGTCAGCCTAGGCCGATCTCGCGTGCGCACCGCGGCGCACGCGCCGCGGGAGAGGGGATCGGCTCAGCTCGCGCGGCGCTTGAGCTTGCGACGCTCGCGCTCGCTCAGACCGCCCCAGATGCCGAAGCGCTCGTCGTTCTGGAGGGCGTACTCCAGGCAAGCGTCGCGCACGTCGCACGAGGTGCAGATGCGCTTGGCGTCGCGGGTGGAGCCGCCCTTCTCCGGGAAGAAGGCCTCGGGGTCGGTCTGCGCGCACAGCGCGTCGGACTGCCAGGAGAGCGGATTGTCCTCGACGACGTCGACGTCGCGACGCACACCGGGCACGCCCAGATGAACGGGATCGACGAACCAGTTGTCGGGTACGCCGGAACGATACTGTGATCCAGCCATCTCGTCTCCCGCTTCCTCAACCCCACGCCGGCCGCGTGTACCCCTAATTACACCGGTGTGATTCGTCGCGGTCAAGTCGCAGAGCATAAACCCTCACCCCCGACTTCAAACTTCACCACGCCCACGGCGTGTCGGGGTTGTTATGGCCGGCCGGGCATCGCCACGAACGCACGGCCGGCGCCGGCCAAGCGCAACGGGCTCTCCACGGCGCTGGCCACGAGCGCCTGCCCCGGCTGCAGCGTGACCCGCTCCCCGCTGGCCCCGGTGACCTCGACGATGCCGCCGACGGCGACGGCGAGCGCGATGCCGCTGAGGTCGAGTTCGGCGGTCCCGGTGTCCACCGTCACGGCAGCCAGGGCGAAATCCGGCACGCCGGCGTCGAAGAGCTGCACACCGGGGGCCACCTCGCGCGGTGCCAGGAGGGGCGCACCCGACGGGGTGGCATCGAGCACCGACAGCAGCTCGGCGGCGTCGACGTGCTTGGGGGTGAGCCCGCCGCGCAGCACGTTGTCGCTGGCGGCCATGAGCTCGACGCCCAGGCCCGCCACGTACGCGTGCAGCACCCCGGCGGGCACGAACAGCGCCTCGCCGCGCATGAGCGTGACGAGGTTCATCAGCAGCGCCACGACCACGCCCGGGTCGCGCGGGTGGGCCTTCGCGAGAGAGCGGGCCAGCGCGAGCTCTGCCGCGAACTCCTCCGACCTCGCCCCGTCGATCGCCGCGATGACGTCGACGACGTCCTCGGACGAGGCAGGCCCGAGCAGCCACGCGATCGCTTCGCGCAGCGTGGCCGTGGCATCCGCACCCTCCAGGTGCGCACGCAGTGCCCGAGTTCCCGGCCCGTCGCCGAGGGCCTGGACCAGCCGGCGGGTGGCGTCCAGCTCGCGGAGGCCCGCGAGCGCCTCGAACCGCTCGCTGATCGCGACGATCAGCTCGGGCTTGTGGTTGTCGTCGCGATAGTTGCGCTCCGCCGCGTCGCGCGGCACCCCCGCGGCCTCCTCCCGCGCGAACCCCGCCTCGGCCTGCGCCTTGGACGGATGCGCCTGGATCGACAGCGGCGCTCCGGCGGCCAGCAGCTTCAGCAGGTAGGGCAGGCGGGCCGGCACGCCCAGCGCCGCCGACTCCTCCGCCAGCCACGTGTCCAGTGTGCGGCCGGACCCGTCCTCCACCAGCGCCGGGGAACCAGGGTGGTCACCGAACCACACCTCCGCCTCCGGTGCACCGGACGGGCGGCGCCCCTCGAGCTCGGCGATCAGCGTGCGCGATCCCCACGCGTAGTCGCGGGGCGAGTTCGAGATGCGGGTGAGCACGCGCCCAGCCTACGACCCGCCCGGGCGCTACCCTGAGATGCCATGGCGGTTCACACGAAGCATCCTGTCTCCGCGCCGCCCACCCCGCCCGCGCGGGAGAAGACCGCGCACCTCCTGCTGCGCGGATGGTGCGTGTTCGTGGTCCTGCTCGCCCTCGGCGGAACGGCATGGGTGCACGCGTTCGGCGATGTCGTCGCCGGCGCGATCACGCTCGTGTCGGGGGTCGTCTCGATCGTGCTGTGGCTCGTCGTGCGTCCGCCCGTGCAGGGGCGGCGGATGCCGTGGCTGGCGCTGGGCTACATCGCCTGGGCGGGCGCGTCCCTCATCTGGAGCGCGTGGCCCGCCACGACGGCGCTCACGTGGTTCCTGCTGGCGATCACGACCCTGCAGGGCCTGTTCGTCGCGGCCGTCCTGACGTGGGCGGAGATCGTCCGCACGATCGCGTCGGCACTGAAGTGGGTCATCGCGTTGAGCCTGCTGTTCGAGCTGTGGGTGTCGCTCTTCATCCAGGGTCCGATCCTGCCCGGATGGGTGCGCCCCACCGAGAAGATGGACCCGATCGTCTACTGGTCGCGCGACAACCTGTTCGACTGGGATGCGCGCATCCAGGGCATCTTCGGCAACTCCAACCTGCTCGCGGGCGTCTCGGTGCTCGCTCTCGTCGTCTTCGCGATCCGCCTGGCCGCGCGGGCACCGCGCCGCGCCCTGCTGCTGGCCTGGATGGCCGCGGCGGCGTTCCTGCTGGTTCGCGCGGGGTCGGCCACCGCCTACCTCTCCGTCGTCGCCATCGCCGTGGTCCTGGGCACCGTGCTGCTCATGCGCACCGCCCGCCGGCCCGGGGAGCGCACGCGCTGGTACGTCCTCTACGCCGTCGTGGGGTTGGGCGGCGGAGCGGCGCTGTGGTTCGCGCGCGACGCGATCTTCCGCATCCTGGGCCGCTCGGCCGACCTCACCGGACGCGAGCAGATCTGGCAGCAGGTGCTCGAGCGCGCGACGCAGCATCCGGTCATCGGATGGGGTTTCGCCACCCCGTGGCTGCCGGATGACCCCCGCTTCGACGGGTGGATCATCGACCACGGCGAGACCGTGCTGCAGGCGCACAGCATGTGGCTGGACGCGTTCCTGCAGCTGGGCGTCGTCGGTGTCGTGCTGCTGGCGCTGGCCTACCTCGCCTTCATCTGGCGGGCGTGGTTCTTCGCGATCGACCGCCCCCGCTTCGATCTGCGCGCCGACCGCCCGTATTCGCCGCTGAGCCTGCTCCCGACGCTGTTCGCCACGCTCATGCTCGTGCAGGGGGTGTCCGAATCGGGGCCGCTGCTGGTGTGGGGCTGGATGCTGTTCATCATGCTGTCGTTCAAGAT
Source organism: Microbacterium lushaniae (assembly GCF_008727775.1). Taxonomy (NCBI): domain Bacteria; kingdom Bacillati; phylum Actinomycetota; class Actinomycetes; order Micrococcales; family Microbacteriaceae; genus Microbacterium; species Microbacterium lushaniae. Next base: position 1,049,126 of record NZ_CP044232.1, on the reverse strand, counting down.
CGACCAGGCGCCGCTGGTGGGCGTGGGGCCCGCGGAGCAGAGCCTGTCGATCGAGCGCGGCGACCTGCAGAGCCGGGTGCCGTGAGCCGGGCTGTGCCGCTTCCCCTCCCGGGCCTTCCGGCACTGCTGGCCTCGGCATCCTTCGCGCGCGCCTACACCTTCACGACCCTCGCGACCGTCTTCTCCGCCTTCGCGATCCAGCGCGTCGCCGGCGAGGTGACGTTCCTCACCATCGTGGCCGGCCTGTGCGCGCTCGGGGTGGGGATGCTCATCGCCCGCCGGGCGGAGTACTCCCTCGTGCGCCTGGCGCCCACGACCGTGCTGATGTTCCTGGTCTGGACGCTCGTGACCCTCGCGTGGACCACCGACAACGCCCGCACCGTGTCGGGATGGCTGGCGCTGGCGGCCACCGCGCTGCTGGCCGTCGTCGTCGCCCTCGTCCGCGACACCCTGCAGACCGTGCGTGCGCTCGGCGACGTCCTGCGCTGGCTGCTGTCGATCTCGGTCGGGGTGGAGATCCTCTCCGGCATCCTCCTGGACATGCCCTTCGACTTCCTGGGCATCCAGGGGCGTATCGCCGAGCTCGGTCCCATCCAGGGCATCTTCGGCACCCGCAACCTGCTCGGCTTCGCCACCGTCATCGCCCTCATCACCTTCCTCATCGAGTACCGCACCCTCTCGGTGCGCACGGGCGTGGCGGTCTTCTCCGTCGTCCTGGGCGGCGTCACCGCCGTGCTCACCGACTCCCCCACCGTGTTCGTCCTCGCCGTCGCCGTCGGCGTGGCCGCCGCCGCGCTGGCCGTCGTCCGCAGCGCCCCGCCCGAGCGGCGCAGCGTCCTGCAGTGGACGATCGGCACTCTCGTCGTCATCGCCGTGGGCATCGGGTACCTGCTGCGCAACCGCATCATCGGCGTCCTCGGCGCCGGCACCGACTTCTCCCTGCGCACCGACCTGTGGAGGACCCTCCTGCCCTTCGTGCGGTTCCGCCCGGTGGAGGGGTGGGGGTGGTACGGGCCGTGGACGGCGACCGACTACCCCTTCATCGCGATCAACCTGAGCCTGGGTGAATCGCACGCCTCCGCCCTCAACGCCTACCTCGACGTCCTCCTGCAGACCGGGTGGGTCGGGCTCCTGCTGTTCCTCGCGCTCGCGCTGATCGCCCTCATCCGCGCATGGCTGGTCGCCAGCGAACGCCGCTCGGTCGTCCACGCCTGGACGCCGCTCGTCCTCGTCGCGCTGCTCGTGGACTCGCTGTTCGAGAGCTTCACCCTCAGCGGCTTCGGCTGGTTCATGCTCGTGCTGTGCGCCGTGCGCGCGGGACAGAGCAGGTCGTGGCGGGAGCGCGTGGGGGCGATGGACGACCCGGCCGATCCCGGCCTCCTGCCGCTCCCCGGCGACGCTCAGGGCCTGGGCGGGCTGCGCGGGTAGGACTTCTCCGGCGACGACGGCTCTCCAGGCCTGGGCGCCCTCATCGCGGGCCGGGCCCACGGGTATCCGCTCAGTCACGACAAGGTAGGCTGGCACGCGTTTCCACGCCCGACATCCGGAGTTCTCACGTGCCCTCAGTCTTGCAGAATGTGATTCTCCCGCTCGACCGGGACCCCGACCTCCTGCCGCTGTACATCGACGCGGAGACCTGGTCGATCATCGACGAGGACCCCGTCCGGGTCAGCGATCGCGCCCACGTCGGCAACGTGCTCGACCGCACGACCCTGCGCATCCCCGGCGGCGAGCGCGTCTCCTTCGGAACCTACTTCAACGCATTCCCCGCCTCCTACTGGCAGCACTGGACGCCCGTCCGGCGGGTGCGACTGACCGTGCGGCTCTCGGGCGGCGCGACGGTGCTGGTGTACCGATCCAACGGGGGCGGGACGCAGCAGCGGATGGAGTCGGCCCATCTCCCCGCCGACGGCAGTGAAGGCGGGGAGCTGTCCTTCGACCTCGAGGTCACGAGGTTCAGCGACGGCGGGTGGATGTGGTTCGACGTCGTGGCCGACGGCGACGACGTCGAGGTCCGCGGCGCCGAGTGGACCACGGAGGAGGAGCCGCGGGAGCGCGGCCTCGCCTCCATCGGCATGACGACGTACAACAAGCCCGACTACTGCGTCCAGACGCTGCAGAGTCTTGCCGACGCCCCCGACGTCCTCGAGCTCATCGACCGCATCTTCGTGGTCGATCAAGGGGATCAGCTGGTGTCGGAGGAAACCGGCTACGACGAAGTCGCGACGCGGCTGGGCGACACCCTCGCGATCCTGAGGCAGGGGAACCTCGGCGGCTCCGGCGGATTCTCCCGAGCGATGAGCGAGTCGCTGGAGCGCCCCGACACCGCCTTCGTCCAGCTTCTCGACGATGACGTCGTCGTCGAGCCCGAGTCGCTTCGCCGGTCGATCATGTTCGGGCGCTTCGCGTCCCGCCCGCTCCTGGTCGGCGGCCACATGTTCGATCTGCTCGACCGGCCCAAACTGCACGCGTGGGCCGAGGTGGTCGACGAACGGCCCTTCATGTGGCGCAATCTCTTCCAGGAGCGCATGCCCCATCACTTCGGTGAGGCCAACCTCCGCCAGTCCCCGATGCTGCACATGCGCATGGACGCCGACTACAACGGCTGGTGGATGTGCCTCATCCCCACGGAGGTCATCCGCCGCGTGGGTCTGGCGATGCCGGCCTTCATCAAGTGGGACGACGCGGAGTTCTGCCTGCGCGCCCGCGACGCCGGCTTCCCCACCGTGTCCCTCCCTGGCGCCGCGCTGTGGCACGTCTCCTGGCTGGGCAAGGACGACGCGATCGACTGGCAGGCCTACTTCCACGCGCGCAACCGCCTGGTCGCGGCGCTGCTGCACTCGAATGCGCCGCACGGCGGCACCCTGCTGCGCCACAGCCGCCGCATCGACCTCAAGCACCTGATGATGATGCAGTACTACCCGGTCGCGCTGCGCATGCGCGCGTTGCGGGATGTGCTCTCCGGTCCGCAGCACATGTGGCCGACACTGTCGACCGCGATGCCCGCCGCCCGCGCGCTGGCGGCGGATTTTCCCGAGACCCGTGTCCACAAGGGCACCGACGGCGTCCTCCAGGCCCGCCACGGGCGGCAGGTCTTCCGGCGCCTGCGGCGCAACGTGTTCGACAGCCCCACCGGCATCCGCCTGCGGTGGTTCACCCTCAGCACCCTCGTCCGGCACTGGTTCCACGTGCCCCGTCCCGAGAACCTGGAGACGCCGGAGGTGGAGTTCGGAAAGGGCGACGCCAGCTGGTGGCGGCTGCCCCGCTACGACAGCGCACTCGTCAGCGCGGCGGACGGGTCCGGCAAGAACGTCTACGTCCGCGACCGTGCCGCGTACCGTCGTATGCTCGTGGACACGGTCGTGCTCCACTGGAAGCTCAAGCGGCAGTGGCGTCGGCTGTCTTCCGAGTACCGCCGCGCGCTTCCCGGCCTCGTCTCCCCGGAGAGCTGGCGCACCTACCTGCAGGATCACCGGTGAGCCTCGCGACCGCCCCCTTCTCCCCCTCGTCGGCGACGATCGCCGTCGTGACGTACAACCGGTCGGGGCTCCTGACGCGCCTGCTGGAGAGCATCGAGCGGATGGACCCGAAACCGGGCCACATCGTCATCGTCGACAACGCCTCCGTGGACGACACGGCCGACGTGGTCGAGTCCTTCCGCGAGCGCGTCGGCACCCGGCTCGTCTACCGCAGACTCGAAACGAACACCGGCGGGTCCGGCGGATTCAGCGAGGGCATGCGCGTGGCGTATGAGCTGGGCTCGGAGTGGATCTGGCTCATGGACGACGACGTCGAGGTCCTCCCCGACGGCTTGGCCCGCATGGGGAAGTGGGCGCCGCGGTTCCGCAGCATCCAGGGGCGCCGCTACGACTACGACGGCAGCGAGTTCTACTGGCAGTACCGGGTCGCGGAGAAGATGGGCATCCCGATCCCGTTCGCGCCCGCAGGGTTCGACGAGTCCGGCTACAAGGAGATGAACTCCGGCTGCTTCGAGGGCATGTTCATCCACCGTGACATCGTGGCCAAGATCGGCCTGCCCGACCCGCGGTTCTTCATCTACTGGGACGACCAGCTCTACGGGTGGCTCGCCTCCCGTCACACGACGTCTGTCATCGTGAACGAGTTCGTGCTGCGCCGCACGCGCGAGATCAAGCAGTGGGACATGGGCATCCGCCACATGAACGCATCCAGCGATGCGTACCGCTACTACATCATGCGCAATCGCGCGCACATCAAGCAGTACTACCGCGCGCTGGGCGTCTACCGGCGCATCCCTTTCGCAGCCGGCACCGCCCTCACGTTCGTGAAGGAACTCATTCGGCTTCTCGCCGTCGAGCGCACCGTGCGCGGGACGAGCCATCTCTTCCGCGGCCTGCGCGACGGCGGACGCATCGCGCGTGATCGCGCCTGGAAGCCGATGCCGCCGCTGAGCGCGTCTCAGCCGGTGGCGTAGTCGGCGTTGTAGCGATCGAGCACCTCGACGATCGGTGCATCCATCGCGAGCCCGCCCTTGTCGAGGTAGAGCCCTCGCGTGCAGAAGCGACGCAGGTCCTTCTCGTTGTGACTGACGAAGAAGAGCGTCCGCCCCTCCGTGAGCAGCTCGTCGATGCGCCGGTAGCACTTCTCACGGAAGGCCCGGTCACCCACGGCGAGGACTTCGTCGACCAGCAGGATCGGCTCGTCCAGCTGCGACACGACCGAGAAGGCCAGCCGCACCTTCATGCCGTTGGACAGGTGCTTGTACGGGGTGTCGACGAAGTCGCGGATCTCGGCGAAGTCGATGATCCCGTCGAAGCGGCGGTTCACCTCGGCGCGGGACATCCCGCGCAGCCCCGCGGCCAGGCGCACGTTCTCCCGCACCGACAGGTCGCCGACGAACCCGCCCGTGATCTCGATGAGCGGGGCGACGCCGCCGTGGACGGTCACGCCGCCCTCGTCGGGGATGAGGACGCCGGCGACGAGCTTGAGCAGCGTGGACTTCCCCTGACCGTTGCGTCCGACGACCCCGATGGATTCACCCTGTCGGACGTCGAAGGTCACGTTCCGCAGGGCCCAGAACTCCCCCGGCCGCGTGCGGCGCGCGGAGCCGGCGAACAGGTCCTTGATCGTGCGCTTGCCGCGCTTGTTCCGTCGGAAACGCACGCCGAGGTCGCGTGCCTGGATCGCCGGCTCGTTGGTGCTCATCACAGTTCCTTCAGGAGGGGCCGTTCCAGGCGCCGGAACATCAGGAGACCGGCTCCGAGCAGGACGACGGAGATCACTGCAGAGCTGATGACGGCGGCGGCGTCCCACTGATCGGGGAAGAATCCCACCCGGAACAGGGTGAAGATCCCCGCGAGGGGGTTGCACACCGCCAGCCAGGAGAAGCCGCTGGGCAGGTCCGCGACGCCGTAGATGATGGGTGAGGCGTAGAACAGCGCGCGCAGCACCAAGCGTGTGGTGCGTTCGAGGTCGGCGAAGAGCACGCACAGCGGCGCCACGATGAGACCGAGCCCGACCAGGAGCATCGCCATCAGCAGCACTCCGAGCGGGAACCACAGCAGTCCCCATCCCACCGTCGCCCCCCGAGAACGGCGAACAGCACGAGCACGGGGAGGGAGAAGAGAAACTCGACGCCCTTGCTCAGCACAATCCGGTTGACCCAGATGGTCCGCGGGATGGCGGTGGATCGCACGAGGCGGGCGTCCTTGTTGAAGGCGCGCGTGAAGTCGGTGACCGCGGCGTTGAACCACATCCAGGGAAGGAGAGCGGTGATCAGGAACAGGATGTAGGGCTGCTCCCCGACGGTGCGCTGGAAGATCTGCGTGAAGACGAACCAGTAAATCAGGCTCATCACGAGCGGGTCCAGCACCGACCACAGGTAGCCGAGGGCACTCGTGGTGTAGCGGACGCGCAGATCGCGCGCCGACAGCAGCCACAGCGAGTGGAGGTAGCGCCGGGCGGATCCGGGTGCGCCGACGGCGGTGGTCACGGCATCGATCCTAGGGCGCGGCGGGGACCGGCTGCGTCAGGCTCACTCAGGCGAGGTGGTTGTTCCACATCGACAGCGCCGATCCGATGGCCATGTGCATGTCCAGGTACTGGTAGGTTCCGAGCCGTCCGCCGAAGTACACGTCCTTCTCTCCCTTGCTGAGCTCCCGATAGGCCAGCAGCCCGGCGCGGTCCTCAGGTGTGTTCACCGGGTAGTACGGCTCGTCGTCCCGGGTCGCGAAACGAGAGTACTCGCGCATGATGACCGTCTTGTCGGACGGGTAGCGGTCGGCCCGCTCGGGGTGGAAGTGCTTGAACTCGTGGATGCGGGTGTACGGGATTCCGGCGTCGGCGTAGTTCATGACGCTCGTGCCTTGGAAGTCACCCACGTGCAGGACCTCCTCCTCGAAGTCGAGGGTCCGCCACGACAGCGCGCCTTCGGCGTAGTCGAAGTAGCGGTCCACGGGGCCGGTGTACACGACCGGCACCTGTCCGACGGTCGCCGCCTTGTGCAGCGGCTGCGTCTCGTCGAAGAAGTCCACGTTGAGCTTGACGTCGATGCGCGGGTGGTCGGCCATCCGCTCGAGCCACGCCGTGTAGCCGTCGACGGGCAGCCCCTCCCACGTGTCGTTGAAGTAGCGGTTGTCGTAGGTGTAGCGGACGGGCAGGCGCGAGATCACCTCGGCCGGCAGTTCCGTGGGGTCGGTCTGCCACTGCTTGGCGGTGTAGTCCCGGATGAACGCCTCGTACAGCGGCCGCCCGATCAGGCCGATGGCCCGCTCCTCGAGGTTCGTGGCCTTCTTCGGATCGAACTCCCCCGCCTGCTCGTGGATCAACGCGCGGGCCTCGTCCGGCGAGTAGGCGGCGGTGAAGAACTGGTTGATCGTCCCCAGATTGATCGGCAGCGGATACACGACCCCGGCATGGTTCGTGTACACCCGGTGCACGTACGACGTGAAGGCGGTGAATCGGTTGACGTACTCCCACACCGTCGGGTTCGAGGTGTGGAAGAGGTGCGCTCCGTACCGGTGCACCTCGATCCCCGTCTCGGGCTCGTCCTCGCTGTACGCGTTGCCGCCGATGTGGTGGCGACGGTCGATCACCGTGACGTGGCGACCGGCGGCTGCGGCCCGCTCGGCGATCGTGAGGCCGAAGAAGCCCGATCCGACGATGAGGAGATCCATGCAGGGTCGCTTTCTGGAGAGGCCGGGGACCGTGCCAGTCTATTCGGCCGGTCGGTGGTCACTCTGATCGGCCAGCCGCGCCAGGCGGATGACGTGCCACGCCCGGTATGCGGCGGTGCCGAGGGCGACCATGAGCAGGGCCGCGGCTGCGCCGACGACCCCGAGCCACCACGTGAGCACGGCGAAGAGGGGGAGTCCGACGAGGGCGGCGGCGATCGAGGACCACGCGAGGTGGCGCACTCCCCCCAAGGCGACGAGTCCGGCCAATCCGGCCACCTGCGCCACGGCCTCCGCGGCGAAGGCGAGCCCGAGCAGGATCGCGGCCACTATGGGGATGCGCACCTCGCCAACGGTCAGGAAGGAGGAGACGGGAGGAGACAGGACGGCGATGCACAGGCCGCCGACCAGACCGATGGCGGCGCCGAGTTCGAGCGTCCGACGCGCCCGGCGGCGGGTCTGCTCGCCCGCCGTCTCCGGCACCCAGCTCTGCACGGCCTGCAGCACGGGCCCCAGGGCCAGGACGGCGTATTTGTAGAGCCGGTCGGCGATGGCGTAGACCGGCAGCATCGCCGGCGCCACGATCTGCACCAGGGTGGGGGGCAGCGTCGAGTAGATGCTCCCCGACACCATCGTCGCCGTGCCGCCCAGCTGCGAGGAGTAGAGGGAGATGAGCGGGCGGCGGGCACGCCACGAGACGGGACCGTCGTCGGCGCGCGTGAGGACGAATGTCGCCGACAGGATCGACCCGACCACGGCGAAGGCCGCCACCCCGGCGAGGTAGGCGGTCAGGTCCGGCCACATCAGGACGGCCACCAGACCGGCCACCTGCCCGACGATCAACGGCAGGGCGTCGAGGAAGAACAGCGCGGCGGGACGGTTGCCGCCGATGAAGTACCACGCAGCCCCGATGCCCGGTGCGGCGTAGGCCACCGCACTGAGGAGAGCGTTGACGAGCCCCTGCCCGGTCACCAGCATGCCCAGACCCGCCGCGAGCGGGATCGCGAGCACGAACACGACACCGCGTGCGACGAGCGAATCCAGGTAGAACTGGCGCCGCTCGTGGCGAGGGCGCGCGGCCACCATGCTGGGGCCCGTCGCCCCCCACCCGAAGGCCACGAGGATCGCGAAGAACTGTCCGATCGACTGCAGGACGACCAGCACAGCCCACTGCTGCGCACCGACGGCGGCGACGAGGACCGGAATGGAGAACACGCCCACCACGGTGGAGGCCAGGATCGGGGCGGCGAACAGGATGCTGCGGCGCAGCAGGTCGTGGCGGAGGAGGGCGCCCAGCCGGGTCATCGACGCGGCCTCGAGGGTGCCATGATCCACTCGAGGGTGGCGGGGTCGATCTTGCCGAGCACTCCCCTGCGTGCGTCGCGGCGCCCCGCGCGCACCGCCCGCAGCTGCGACCGGCGGTCGCCGGCGAGGATGATGCAGCCGGCCACCATCTCGAACATCTTGCGACTGCGGCGCCGCATCCATTGCGGTCGGTGGTGCGCGTAGCGACGGTTCAAGACGGTGCTGTTGCGCACCATGTAGTACGTGCGGAACGGCGAGTGGTACAGCACATGACGGGGTTTGCCGGCGAGCACCAGCTGCCGTCCGAAGATCCGGATCGGCTGCAGCTCGCCCAGGCCGTGCGCGATCTCCGCTTCATCGACGACGGCGAACGAATAGCCGAGTGCATCCGCCCGCAGCCAGAAGTCCGAGTCCACCGCGTCGATGAACAGCTCCTCGGCGAAGGGGCCCACGGCGTCCAGGACCGGCACCGGGATGATCTGCCCGGACTGGATCGGATCGAACGGCACGTCGTCCATATCACGCAGCACCGCGGCCCCGCCGGCCGAGGAGGGCACGGCACCGGCGACGGGCCGCCCGCTGGCGGCGCGGGCGCGCAGGGCGGCGAGCATACGAGCGACATACCCCGCAGGCACGGTGGAATCCTGGTCGAGCGTGAGGACGTGGGTGGCGCCCAGGTCGCGTGCCCGCTCGACCGCGACGTTGAGGGCGTGTGCGATGCCGGAGTTCTCCTCCAGCGCCACCTGCTCGACCCCCGGCAGCTCGAACGCCGGAGACGGAAGAGAACCGCTGCCGTCGTCGACGAGTACCACCGCCGCCACCTGCTGCCGCAGCGCGTCGACTCGGGCGGGGAGGTCGCCGGGGGCGCGGAAGACGGGGATCGTGGCGACCACGCGCTCGTGTCCAGGTGGATTCATGGGCTGGGGCAATCGTCGGGCCGCGGCGCGGACGCCGGGGACGACGCGATGTCGTCGACAGTCGATCCTAGGCGAGCGGGTCGGGCATCAGCTGACCGTACACCGCGCGCACACGCCGGGTGAACGCATCCATCCCGTACACCTCCGCCGCCCACTCCCCTGCCGCCGCGGCACGCTCCGCATGCGCGCCCCGCAGAGCCGCCACGACGAGATCAGCGAACCGCACGGGGTCGTCGGTGACCCCGGCGAAGACATCCTCCCGCTCGATACCCTCGGCACCCACGGGGGTGGCCACGGTCGGCAGCCCCCGCACGAGAGCGTCGACGGTCTTGAACTTCACGCCCGCTCCCGTGAGCACCGGTGCGACGAACACCCGCGCCGACGCGTAGTAGGGGTCCAGGGAGGGGACGAAGCCGGTGAGCTCGGCCCGGCGGGATCGCGCGACCAGGCGCCGCAGACCGCGGCGCGGCCCGGAGCCGGCCGCGACGAACAGTGCGTCGGGGACCCGCTCCGTCACGCGCGGCCACACGTTCTGCAGGAACCAGCGCACCGCCCGGTCGTTGTCGGGCCGGCCCAGCGCCCCCGTGAAGAGCACGACGGGTTCCTCCGCTTGCTGTGCGGTGGACGTCGAGCCCAGGCGGAAGCCGGGTGCGACCACGACGGGCTGGGCGGCGGGCGCGAGGTCGCGCACCAGAGCCGCATCCTTCTCACTGAAGACCACGACGCGGTCGGCGGCCGCGAAATCCCTCCGCTCACGGGCGGCGCTGCGCCGCGCCGCCACCGAGTAGGCCGTGCGCAGCACGGGGTTCTTCGACGCGCCGGCGGCGCGTCGCCACCGCTGGGTGATGACATCGTGCGCCACGACGACGAGCGGCTTCTCCGGAAGCCGGGAGCGGACCAGCGGGGCGAGGGAGGCCATCTCCGACCATTGGAACTCGACCACGTCCGCCTCGGCGAGAAGGTCCCACGGCCACTCCGGCGTCGTCACCGCGCGGCCGAAGAACCCCTGCGCGTCGCTTCCCCGCCACGCCGAGGCGAGGTCGGTGAGCAGCTTCGCCCTGCCCGCGCGGAACGGCCCTGTCCCCTCGATGAGGATCACCTCGCCCGGCGCTCCCTGCCGCGTCACGGCGGCGCGGTTGGCCGGTGTGGAGGGCGCCACCGCGACGACGCGGGCGATGCCTGCGAGGGCGTCGAAGTGGTCCTTGGCATACTGGCCTCCCGCATGGGGGATTCCGTCGTACGGGATATACTTCGTGAGGCTGACGATCAACGGATCGTGACCGTCGCGGACCGACTTCCGCTCATTCATCGCCACCGCAACAGCCTACGCCCGCCACTTCGGGGCGCCCCGCCATGACTGCCTACGCCGCCCTGATCATCGCCTATCGCCGCCGTGACCTGGTGAAGGGTGTCCTCGCACGACTGGCGGCGCAGTCGCACCCGCCGGTGGCCGTCGTCATCGTGGACAACGGCGGCGACCTCGGTGACGTGGAAGCGCCTCCCGGTCTCGCCGCTCCCGTGCAGGTGGTGACACGGGCCGACAATCCCGGATACGGCGCAGCGGTCAACGAGGCCAGGCGCGCGGTGGGCGACGCCGCGCCCGCCCTGCTCGTCCTCACCCACGACGCCGAGTTCGACGCGGAGCTCGCACGACGGCTGTCGGAGGCGCTCGGCTCCGCCCCCGACATCGGGGCGGCCGGGCCGGTGCTCAGGCGCGCGTCCGACCCCGGCGCGATCTTCTCAGCCGGCGGACGGCTCACGCGGGGTGGCCGTGCCACCCACGTGACGCGAGAGCCCTCGACCCGACTTTCCGACGTCGATTGGCTCGATGGGGCGATCGTGATGTTCCGCGTGGACGCGCTCGACGCCATCGGCGGGGTGGACGAGGAGTACTTCCTGTATTTCGAAGACGTCGACACGTCGTGGCGCCTCGCCCGTGCGGGGTGGCGCACCGTGGTCGACCGCGATGCCCACGGAGCGCAGGAGCCCGGCGAGCATCCCGTGTACCTCGGCATGCGCAATATGGCCCTCTTCGCCCGCCGCGCCGGGATCCCCCGCATCCGCCGAAGCGCCGCCGCGGCGCGACGCCTGGCGGAAGTGGCCGCCTCCGCCCTCGTCCGGGGCCGGCCGGCCGGAGTGTCGGACGGGTGGCGCGGGTGGCGCGACGGACTGCAGGGGATGTCGGGCAAGCCCGCCGGAAGGGGTGATGACCGTGACGGATGACGTCATCGACATCCTCCTCCCCTACTTCGGCGACCTCGACTACCTGCGCCTTGCGGTGGAGAGCGTCCGCGCGCAGACCGACGGGGCGTGGCGCCTGGTGTGCGTGGACGACGGGTCGCCATCCATGGAGGGCCACGAGTGGATCGCCTCCCTCGGCGACCCGCGCATCGTCGCCGTGCGCAACGAGGTGAATCTGGGCGTCGCGCGCAACTTCGCTCGCTGCCTGGAACTGTCGACGGCCGACTGGTTCGTCATGATGGGCGCCGACGACGTCATGATGCCCAACTACCTCGAGACCGTCCGCCGCGCGACGTTGCGCGCTCCCGCCGCCGACGTCATCCAACCGGGAGTCGAGGTGATCGACGACGACGGGATCCCGGCCCGCCCGCTGCCCGACCGGGTCAAGTCGCTCCTGCGCCCGAGCACCCGCTCCGGCGACCGCGTCCTGGTCGGAGAGGCGTTCGCTGCGAGCCTCGCGCGGGCGGACTGGGCGTACTTCCCGTCGCTCCTGTGGCGGCGCGCCAGCGTCTCGGCTCAGGGGTTCGATGCCAGCTACGACGTGGCGCTGGACCTCGCGCTCCTTCTGGACGTCGCGATGGCAGGCGGCGTTCTGCGCGTCACCGACGAGGTGTGCTTCCAATATCGACGGCACGCTCGGTCGTTCTCACAGGCGACGGCCACCAGCGGACTGCGCTTCGAGCAGGAGCGGCGCTTCTTCCAGCACTATTCCGAACTGCTGCACGCGCGCGGCTGGCACCGCGCGTCGCGGATCGCCCGCCAGCGCCTCGTCTCCCGGCTGAACGCCGGTGCGGAGGTGACTGCGGCGCTCGTGCGCGGGCGGATGCGGGACGCGGGACGCCTGATCCGCTACGTCTTCCGCTGACCGTCCTGGTCACCGTCGTCGCCCGCGGTGTCCCGCTCTGCGGTGAGCCGCTCGACCTTCGCGGAGAGAGTGTCCACCTCCGCGCGCAGGATCGCCGACTCCTCGGCCACACGGCGGATCTCGTCCTCCGCGCGCGAGAGTTCCCACGACAGATGGAGGGAGACCCCCAGCAGCAGGACGATGGCGAGCGAGAACAGGAGGTTGGCGGGCAGTTGGACCCCGAGCAGGGCTGTGGCCCACGTGAGCAGGCCCGGGAAGATGCCGAGGACGAGGACGGCGAGTCCGATCACGAGCCACATGACCGCGTACTTCTCGCGGATGGAGCGTCGCAGCAGCAGGACCATCACGATGGTCAGGATGATGAGCGCGAGTGCGACTGCACCGATGACGGTCATGCCGGGGGCTCCGTCCGTCGACGTCGTGGCCGCAGGACCGCCAGCGCCAGGGCGAAGACCGAGCGGAGAAGGTAGACCGTCGACCCCCACGCATTCTGGCTCGGCCGTCCGGCGGCACGGGGGCGCATGGCGACAGGCACCTGGGTCACCCGCAGTCCGCTGTGGACGGCCGCGACGAGCGAGTCGATCGTGTCGCCCAGGTATTCGGCCGGGTAGTACCGCACGTACTGTTCGATGGCTGCGCCGTTGGCCGCGCGGAATCCGCTCGTCACGTCTGTCAGGCGCGTGTTCGCGACGTTGGAGACCACCTTCGCCAGGACGACCATGGCCCAGCGCCGCGGCCCCTTCACCGGGTAGTCGCCGACATCGGCGAACCGCGCACCGATGGAGATGTCTGCGCGGTCGAGCCCGTCGAGCACACGGGCGATGTCTGCCGGGTTGTGCTGACCGTCGGCGTCGACCTGGATCGCCCTGCCGTACCCGTGACGTCTGGCGTACGTGAAACCGGTCCGCATCGCGCCCCCGACGCCCAGGTTGAAGGGGAGAGTCAGCACCACGGCACCGGCCGCGCGGGCAGCCTCCGCCGTCGAGTCGGTGGAACCGTCGTCGACGACGGCGATGTCATAGGGTCCGGCCGCCCGGATGCTCCGCACGGTGGCGCCGACGTTGTTCTCCTCGTTCCACGCGGGAACGATGACGAGGACACGCTCCGCGCTTTCAGACATCCTCCCCATGATATCCGTGGCGTCCGGGCGCGCCGTCATCGGTCGCATCCCACCAGCTCGTACAGCCGCGCATCGCCGACCTGGTCCCGCAGTTCCATCGAGGCGGACTCGGAGAGGTCCTCGTATCCGGCATAGGAGTGATAGCCGCCGTGGACCTCCTCAGGTCCGAACTCGAGGACGAAGCGCACTCCGAACTCGCGGGCGAGTTCGCACGTGTCGTCGCCCGCCGTGCTCGCTCCGAGCGTCGCACCCAGCTGCCGCAGTCGCTCGTCCTCGTAACTCAGGAGGTGCGGCGTGAGCACAGGACGATCCGCGAGCGCGTAAGCGAGAGAGGTCCCCGTCCAGGGGTTTCCGGCCACAACGGCACCGGGCGGAACGTGCTCGTCGAGGCGCTCCAGCAGGGTGCGCTCGTCCTGGGAGAGCAGCGCGGGGGTTCCGGAGTCGTCGAAGTTGCGCTGCGCGGTGGCGATCGCGGCCGGCACCGGCGAGAGCGGCGCCGCCTGGCTGGCGGCCAGGCCGACCAGGGCCGCGACGGCGCCGAGCACCGGCAGAGCGACACGACGACGCGGTACCGGGATGCGGCGGGAGACCGCGCGCGCGGAGCACGCGATGCCGTACGCCCCCAGGGGCACGGCCCCCAGGGGAAGGAGGGCGGCCAGTCGCGGGATGTTGTTGTACCAGCTTCCCGTGAAGATATCGCGCAGTGGGATGATCGGAAGGCTTGCCACGATGATGAACAGCAGCAGCGCCACGAGGAACATCCCCGCTGCGAGGATCGCGGGGCGGGACCGGTTCCGCACCGTGAAGAAGAGTCCGGCCAGGACGGCGAGGGCGGCGACGACGGGCACGACGCCGTACCACGCGGAGCCCACCAGTCCCTGGATGAAGGCCTCTCCCATGGACGATTGGATTGCCCATCCGCGGGCATCGGCGGGGGGCCGCAGGATGCGCAGCAGTGCCGCACCGACCACGAGGTAGACGGCGGCGGCCACGAAGACGCGCACGCGCGCCCGCCGGGAACGGGCTCGCCTCACCGAACTCCACCCGAGCGTCGCTGCTATGGGAGTCGACAGCGCGAGCCACGCGACGAACCCGCCGGGGTGCGCGAGCGCGACGCCCCCAAGCGTCGCGATGAGGAGGAGCCCGCGCTGCCACGCCGACGCCGCGTCGCGCAGCCGACTCCATCCGACGACGTGGAGAGTGAGGGCCAGTGCGACGGGGACGAGGGCGAGGGAGAGCTGATACGGGTATAGAACGCCGTAATCCAGCAACAGGATCGGGAAGACGGGCATGGCGACGCTGAGCAGTCCTGCGCCCACCGTCGCTGCGGGGGTGCGGCCGAACAGCGCGCGTGTGAGCATGATCGCCGCCATGGGCCAGGCGAGCGCGCAGACGACGATCACCGTCGCGTTCACGGCGACCGGGATGGTGGCTCCCGACAGCTGGACGACGAGCGCGACGAGCGCGTGCCATGCGCCGGGATAGAAGGCGAGCCCTTCGCTCTGTGCGGTGATCTGCCCGAGCGTCAGGGACGACGCCGAGCCCGTATCCAGGATCCACCGCACCGCGTTGAGGTGGAAGACGTTGTCGAACGTCTGGGAGATCGCGTCGGGCGCCCCGATGGACAGCACCACCTGCGTCGTGGCGGCCACCGCTGCCGCGATGACGGCGCCGGCCAGCCACGGACTGAAGCGCGACCGCGCCGCCGGCCTCGCCGGCCGCCGTCGGCCGAGGGCGCGGCTCACTGCCGCGGCGACGACGAGGGCGATCAGCACCGGGATGATCGACCACGCCAGGCCCACCCACGGCGCCACGACGCTCGCGACTGCGATGACGGCCACGGTGAGCGCCGGGGCGGTGGCGAGCAGGGCGAAGCCGCGCAGGCCGCCCGCCCACCCCACCACGCCGCCGACGACGAACAGCAGCAGTGCGGCCACAACGGCCCCCGGAATCAATTCAGCCCACATGGAGCGCAGACCCCCTCTCGAGCGGACTCACCTCTCGGCCACCACGAGCTGCGAGGCTTCCGGGAAGGCGCTTCGCCAACCCGGGGTGAGGACACGCTCGGCCCGGAGCTCGTACCCGGCTTCGGCCACCGGATACTCGAACACCTGCGCACGCCCCCAGGCCTCGCCGAATCCGTCCATGTCGCCGGCGAGGGTGCGGATGTCGGCCAGGCGGGACGCTCCAGCGAGGATCCCGCCGCGAGCCGGTGTCCACGGGTTCATGTCCCACGCGAAGTCGCCCCACGATGTGGCGCCTGCAGGCGGCTCGACGATCCCGTTCGCGATGGTCGGGGGCGTCGTGCACGCGAACCAGAAGGACATCAGCCAGTGCACGGAGACCGGCCTTCCGGCGGGGAACACCTGCGCGAAGCTCCGCGCGGGCGCGACGAGCGGATCGCTCACCGCGAGCCATTGCCCGGGCAGCTCCGTCCTGGTCTGGGCCACGAGCCGGATCTCCTCGATGTCTTCCGTGACCAGTGGCGACAGCAGCAGCGTGCGCCAGCCATGACGGTCGACCTCGTCGGTGACGGGTGCCGTCGTGATCTCGCCCGATCCGTCCCGTCGCTCCAGGGTGAGCTTCGTCGAGGCATCGCGCGTCAGGTGCCCGGCGACGGCGACGACCAGCTGCTCCCCGTCCGAGAGCGCGGGCACATCGAACCAGCCGGACTCGTGCGCGCCAACGACCGGGACACCGTCCCGGAGGCTCGTCCACACCGACGAGCCGGTTGCCAGAATCGGCTCGGTCGGCGTGCCGTCCGGCAGATGCTCGGGCGTCATCCCCGGGGCGCCGACCTGCGTGTCGATGGCGGGCGCGACCGCACCGTCGGCAGCGTCCCAGGTCGCGACGGCGTCCTCGATGAGGCAATCGCGCGCAAGCGGGTCTCGCAGATTCGCCGCCGAGGTGGAGAAGTCGTCCAGTCCCCGCGCCGCGGCGATGCCGAAGGTCCCGAACATGTAGACCCCGATCAGGGCGAAGCAGGTCACGGGTACCGCCGCGGCAAGGACCGGCAGACGGACCGGCTCACGCCGGACCCGGGACACGGCGAGCAGGACCGCCGTGAGCGCGACGACCAGACCGACCCACAACACCGGCTGTGCGAACAGGACAGGGCCGACACCCGGCGCCTGTCCCCAATCCGACAGGTGGGCGTTCCAGGAGAACCAGTTCTGCGGGCCCTCCAGGGCCAGCAGAACGGGGGGATCAGTGAGGCGGCGAAGATCGATGCGATGAGCCAACGGTGACGGGTGGTGGGAAGTGCGGCCAGGACGCGTGCCGGGAGGATCACCAGCATCCAGGCGACGAACACCGCCCCGATCACCGCCATGGCCCCGAAGTGGTGGGACCACTTGCTCGTGGTGATCCAGATCAGCACGAATCCCGCGGCGAAGGTCCACCCCATGAGGGTGGCGGCGTCCCCGATCAGTCTCGTGCGCGATCGACGGTCCCACGCCCACGCGATGAGGAACCACAGCACGAGCACGAGCGCGACGAGCACCACCGCCCGCTTGACGTACGTTCCCTGCGGCCCGTTCTCCAGCAGCAGGACGTACCGGGCGAGTTCGTCCGACCAGTCCAGGGGTGTCTCGACCGCGGCGAAGCGGCGCTGCCCGTTGATCGCCTCGAACAGCGCGCCGTCGTGGAAGGCGGCGATGAGCGCGAACGCCCCTCCGCTGATGACGGCGACCGTGCGACGGGCTCCCGCCCGCCATCCGTCGCCGGACAGTGCGCGCCACAGGGGAGCGATCCCCACGAGCAGCGGGCCGAACGCGACAACGCCGGTCGGGTGGGCCGCGAAGCTCAGGGCCCCCACAGCCGCGGCCACGAAGGCGGGGAACGCACGGCCGGTGCGGACCGAAGTGACGACGAGTACCAGGACGGCCATCGCTCCGACCGCCGCGACCGCCTCCGGGCGCACGCCGATGGCGAAGGCACTCCACCACAGGACGGTGACCATGCCCGCGACGGCGAGAAGCCCGGCGCGGGCGGCTCCGGCGACCTCCAGATGGCGTCGGACGTAGTACCGGATCAGCATCCAGCCGCCCACTGCGGCGAGGAGGGAGGGGATCCGCAGCCAGACCGCGCTGACGGACAGCGTCTGCCACAGATCGAGGAACTGCCAATACCACACGAAGGGGACGAAGGTCTGATTGAAGATCTGGTAGTACATGCCGACGTATCCGGCATCGGAGTTGTTACGCGCCATCACCGCGTAATAGCCGTCGTCGGCGGTCATCGGCCCGATGAACACCCACAGCACCAGCGCCCCCACGACAGCGACGTCGACGGCCGCGACGGCGACCCGCACCCACCGGCCCTCGCCGTCATCCCGACGCGGACGCGCCACACGTCGAAGCGGCCGCGCGCGATCGTCGCGGATGAGCATCACGGCCACGGCGATCAGGGCCAGTGCGGCCACCGCGAGGATGACGAGCTTCACCGGGGAGGCGACGGTGTTGTTGTCGTCGAGCACTTGAACCGTCGCCTGGAACTCGGCGCCCCCGGGGAGCTCCCCCACAACGGTGAGCAGGCCGTCGATCTCCGGGGGCACCTCAGTGGGCCAGGACAGCACCGACTCCCCGTCGCGGTCGAGCGTCATCCCCTCGATGCTGGAGCGCAGGTGCCACGATCCCGGCTCGATCACCACTGTCTCCACGCTCTGACGCAGCGAGACCGTGAGAGTCGCCCCGTCCGTCTCCAGGACCAGCCCTGCCGCCCGCGCAGCGGGGCGGTCTGTGCGGACCGTGGACAGCAGCAGGCCGCCGCCGTCGGCGGCCGCATTCAGCGCGGCCTCGTCGAACTCCACGTCGATGGCGTGCGGGGTGAGGTTGGCCAGAAGGAGCGCGGTCGACCGGACGTCGTCGGGCGCCTGCGGCCAGCGCACCTCGACTTTGCTCTGGAGCACCGGCGCGAGCGCGAGGGCGAAGCCCGCCACGATCGCCACGAGGGAGGCGACCAGGAGGGCGGTGCCACGCCGCCGCGCGACTAGGTTCAGGGATCTCACGGACATCCGAATCTCTCGAGTGCGGATCTGGGACAGCCGAGCAGACACGAAGGTCGCAGGTGCAGCCGCCCCATTGTCGCAGGCATCCCCTGAGAACCTGGTCCGCGCGGCCGGTGTCCGCCCGATACCCTGTCCCGGTGCCGAAGCCACCGTCTCCCCCGCAGGTCGCCGGCATCGCGCTGGCCTGCACGGTCGTCGCCGGCGTGCTCACCTACGCCCTCCTCGCGATCATCTCGCGGTCCCTGTCGGCCGCGGAGTTCGACGAGTTCTCGGTGTTCTGGTCCCTCGCACTCATCGTGGGGTTCGGTGCCTTCCTCCCCTCCGAGCAGCTGCTGGCGGCACGCCACGGCACCCTCTCGCGCCGAACCGCCATCGCCGCCTGGCGCACGTCCTGGCTCCTCGCCGGGGCGGCGATCGTGATCGCGTGCGTCGCGGCCGTCCTGCCCTTCCCGCAGAACCCGGTCTCCGTCCCTGTGCTCGTGGGACTTGCGGCACTCGCGGTCGTCTCACCGCTGCAATACGTCACGCGCGGACTGCTCCTGGCCTTCGGGCGCCAGGTGACGTTCGCCGTCGCCCTGGTCGTGGATGCGGCACTGCGTGTGGTGCTGGCCGCGGGGATCGCCGTCGCGGCGATCGGTCAGCCCGCGCGCGCCGTCCTGTTCATGGTCGCTGTGGCACTGGCCATCGCGATCGCCCACGCCGCCGTCTACCCGCGCAGCGCGCCGTTCGCCCCAGACCCGGCCGAGGGCGAGTCCTTCGCCCGTCCCATGCTCACCCTCCTGCCCCAGGCTCTCTCCGCACAGGTCCTGGCGAACGCCGCCCCGCTGATCGTCTTCGCCCTGGGGCCGGTCGGGGCCGCCGGCGCGTTCCAAGCGAGCTTCACGCTCGCGCGGCTGCCGCTGTTCCTCATCACGCCGGTTCAGGCGATGCTCGTGCCGCCCTTCACCGTCATGCTCCGCGAAGGGCAGACCGTCCGGCTGCTCGCGGCGATCCGCACCCTCGTGCTGGGTGTCACCGGTCTGGCTGGCGCGGGCGCGGTGGTGGGATACCTGGCCGGACCGTGGGCGGTGGAGCTCATCTTCGGTCCCGGCCGCGCCCTGGCCCCGCTGGACCTCGGGATCCTCGTGGCGGGCGTGGTGTGCATGGCCGGACTCATCGTCTTCACCCAGGCGGTGATCGCCGCCGGTCGCCACCGCCTGGCACTCCTCGCCTGGTCGGGCGCTCTGGGGGCGGCAGCGGTGACGGTCGTGGCCGCCGGGGCCTTCCTCCCGATCGAGCTCGCCTGCTCGATCGCGCTCCTGCTGTCGTCCCTCGCCGCGCTGGTGGGCAGCGCGCTGTCTCTTCGCACGCATCTCACGAGAGGATGACCGGATGCGCATCCTGATCACGCTCAACTACTACGCCCCGTACGTCAGCGGCCTGACCAATGTCGCGCGCGATGTGGCCGAGGGGCTGGCGGCACGAGGGCATGACGTGCTCGTCCTCACGACGCAGCACGACCGGTCGCTCCCCCCGTCCGAGACGATCAACGGCGTCCGTGTCCGCCGATTCCCCGTTCGGGTCCGCCTGGGCAAAGGCGTGATCGCGCCGGGCCTCGTGCCGGCGGTGATCCGAGCCGCACGGACGGCGGATGTGGTCAACATCCACGCGCCGATGCTGGAAGCCGGACCCATCGCCGCCGGGGCCCGCCGGGCGGGGACGCCCGTCCTCTTCACGTATCAGTGCGACATCGCGATGCCGCCCTCCCTGCTCGGCCGTCTCCAGTCGCGGGCGATGGATGCCTCGACGACGGCGGCGGCGCGCAACTCCCGGGCGGTGATCGTCTCCAGTTCGGATTACGCGGCGCATTCGCGGGTGTCGCGCGCTCTCGCGCACAACCAGCTCGTCATCCCTCCGGGGTGCCACGATCGCCGCGGCGGAACGGGACGGTTCCGTGAGAGCGACGGCCTGCACGTCGGCTTCCTCGGGCGCATCGTCGAGGAGAAGGGCATCGAATACCTGGTCCGCGGGTTCACCGCGCTGTCCGACCCCGAGGCACGGCTGCTCATCGCCGGCGACTTCGCCCACATCGCCGGCGGGTCGGTCATCGCCCGCGTGCGCGAGGCGATCGGCCGCGACGACCGGATCCGCATGCTCGGGTTCCTCGCGGACGACGACCTGCCCGACTTCTACGCCTCCCTCGACGCCTTCGCGCTGACGTCCGTGAACTCCTTCGAGGCGTTCGGGATCGTCCAGGTCGAGGCGATGATGGCCGGAGTGCCGGCGCTGGTGACCGACATGCCCGGCGTGCGCACCCCCGTGCAGGAGACCGGCTTCGGAACCATCGTGCCGCCGCGTGACTCCGCGGCGATCACCTCGGCGCTGCGGAAGCTGTCCACGCTTGCTCTCCCCGCCGACGGACCGGACCGCGCGAGGGCTCTCTTCGCCAACGAGAGGGGCGTCCAGCGCTACCAGGAGCTCATCGACGAGGTGCTCGAAGGAGCGGGGAGGGGCACCCGGTAGGGTGCTTAAGCGCCGTCGCACCGGACGGCGGTTCCCATCGGAAAGCGGACGCCATGCCTCGCGCGCTCATCACCGGCATCACGGGACAGGACGGCCTGTACCTCGCCGAACTGCTCATCTCGAAGGGCTACACCGTCTACGGCCTGATCCGGGGACAGAACAACCCTAAGATCGAGCTCGTGCGGCGCACTGTTCCCGACGTGCGCCTGGTCACCGGTGACCTGACCGACGTCTCGAGCCTGGTCCGGGTCTTGTCCGAGGCGCAGCCGGACGAGGTGTACAACCTCGGCGCGATCTCGTTCGTCGCGTACTCCTGGGAGAACGCGGCACTCACCACCGATGTGACGGGCAAGGGGGTGCTCAACATCCTGGAGGCCACCCGGCTGTATGCGGGTGACGATCCGGCGTCGGTGCGCTTCTACCAGGCGTCCTCCTCCGAGATGTTCGGGAAGGTCCAGGAGGTGCCCCAGCGCGAGAGCACGCTGCTGTGGCCCCGGTCGCCCTACGGCGTCGCGAAGGTCTTCGGCCATTACATGACGATCAACTACCGCGAGTCCTACGGGATGCACGCCTCCAGCGGGATCCTCTTCAACCACGAGTCCCCCCGCCGGGGCCCGGAGTTCGTCACGCGCAAGGTGACGCGTGCCGTGGCCCGCATCCGGCACGGTCTGCAGGACGCCCTGGTGATGGGGAATCTCGACGCGCAGCGGGACTGGGGGTTCGCCGGCGACTACGTGGAGGCGATGTGGCTCATGCTCCAGCAGCCGCACGGCGATGACTACGTCGTGGCGACCGGGGAGACGCATTCCATCCGGGATCTGCTAAATGCGGCCTTCGACGCCGCGGGCATCGCTGACTGGGAGCCGCACGTGCACCAGTCGCAGGAGTTCATGCGCCCGGCCGAGGTCGATCTGCTCGTCGGCGACGCGACCAAAGCGCGCGAAGTGCTCGGATGGGCGCCGAAAGTCGGCTTCCGGGAACTCGTGGCCATGATGGTCGAAGCCGACCTCCGAGACGCTGCGGCCGAGGCCCGATGAACCCCGGGGCGCGCGTCCTCGTCACCGGCGCGACCGGACAAGACGGCTCCTACCTCCTCGAGCGGCTCCTCGAGCGGGACGCATCGGTCACCGCCGTCACGCGCCCCGGCGATCAGCTGACCGCCGGGCTGCCCGCCCAGGTCCGACCCCGCACGGCCGCGCTGGACGATGCGGAGGCGCTCCGGCGGGTCGTCCACGACGCCTCCCCGGAGTACATCTTCCACCTCGGAGCGGTCTCCTCCGTCGCGGCGTCCTGGGAGCGGCCGGCCGAGACCATGGCGGTCAACACCGTCTCCACCGCAGCCCTCCTCGAGAGCATGGCGTCGACGGAGGGTGCGCGCCTGGTGCTCGCCAGCAGCTCGGAGATCTTCGGGAGCGCGGCCGATTCGCCGCAGACGGAAGCCACCGCCATCCGCCCCGTGACCCCGTACGGCGTCTCCAAGGCCGCTGCGCACCAGCTCGTCTCCCTCTGGCGCGGCCGCGGATCGTTCGCATCGACGGCCATCCTCTACAACCACGAATCACCGCGGCGCCCGGAGACCTTCGTCACCCGCAAGATCACCGCGGGAGCCGCGCGCATCGCGCGCGGCCTGCAGGACCACCTCACCCTCGGCGCGCTGGACGCACGCCGCGATTGGGGGTGGGCACCGGACTATGTCGACGCCCTCCTGGCCATCGCGGATGCGGAGGAGCCGGACGACTTCATCGTCGCGTCGGGTCGCTCGCACACGGTCGCGGAGTTCGCCGAAGCGGCGCTGCATGCGGCCGGAGTCGCCGCGACGGACGGGCTGATCGTCTCCGACCCGCGCTTCGTCCGGCCCGCCGACGTCGCCGAGATGGTCGGGGACGCGTCCCGCATCCGTTCGCGTCTGGGCTGGAGTCCGACGGTGGACTTCGACGGCCTGGTCCAGCGGATGGTGGCACACGATCTCGCACTCATCGACCAGGCCGATCCGCCCCGCTGACGCCTCAGCCCAGCGGTAGGTAGAGCACCGCCACAAGCGTCAGCACCCAAACCAGCGCCAGCACCTGGAGCAGGCGGTCGTGCAGGGCGATGTCCTCGGGCGCCTCCGCGTCACCGGCATCGATGTGCTGGCAGTAGCGGAGGATCGCGATGACGAACGGGACGAGCGTATAGGCGAGCAGCGTGTTCGTTCCGTACTGCCCGCCGGTGACCGCCCACATGCCGTAGACCAGGATCACGATCGTCGCCGCGGACTGCCAGACGAATCGCAGGTAGGTGTCGGTGTACTGCTTCAGCGACCGCCGCGACCTCGCCCCGTCATGCGCGCCGACGAGCTCAGCGTACCTCTTGCCGCCCACCATGAGCATCGAGCCGAATGCGGCGACGAGCAGGAACCAGTGCGACAGCGGCACGCCCACCGCGACGCCGCCGGCGATGGCGCGCAGCAGGAACCCGGAGGAGACGATCACGATGTCGATCACGGCGACATGCTTGAGCCACACGCAGTAGGCGACCTGCAGCACCAGGTACACGCCCACCACGAGCGCCAGCGGCCAGCCCACGAGCAGCCCTACGGCGACGCCGAGGACCATGAGGGCGATCCCCAGGGCATACGCGAGGGGCACCGGGACGACACCGGCGGCGATCGGGCGCGTCCGCTTGATGGGATGCTGGCGATCGGCATCCGCATCCAGGGCGTCGTTGAGGAGGTAGACGCCGGAAGCAGCCAGGCAGAACGCCACGAAGGCGATCGCGATGCGCCACAGCGTGTCGCCGTCCACGAGGACGCCCGCGGCCAGAGGCGCGGCGAGTACGAGCAGATTCTTCAGCCACTGCCGCGGCCTCGCCGTCCGCGCGACGCCAGCCATGACAGAGGTCACGCGTCCGGAGGGCTCGTCCGCGAGGAGATCGGGATCGGAAATGGCTGCTCCTGCAAGGTCGGTGTGCCTCAGCGTAGCGTCCAGGATGCGCCCATCCCTGTATCGTCTACGCGATGACTACCCGCGCGTCCGACCGGCAGGTTCATCTCGTCCGGCACGGCGAAGTGGACAACCCCGGGGGCGTCGTGTACGGGCGGCTGGACGGATTCCCGCTGACCGATCGGGGCCGGCGCCTCGCGGCCCTCGCCGCCGACGAGCTGGCCGGCCGGGGTCGGCCGGTCGCGGCACTGTTCACCTCTCCCCTGGTGCGGGCGAAGCAGTCTGCGGAGCCGGTCGCCCAGGCGTTCGGCGTGTCGCCCGAAGAGCGGGTGGGCCTGCTCGAGGCCGCCAGCCTGCTCGAAGGCAAGGCATACGACGTGAGCCTGAAGATCTTGACCCACCCCTCGGCGTGGCGATACCTGGTCAATCCGTTCCGGCCTTCCTGGGGTGAGCCGTTCGCCGATGTCGCCCGGCGGATGGGGGGCGAGCTGCAGAACGCGTTCGCCGTTCTGGGGGAAGGCGACGTCGTGATGGTCTCGCATCAATTGCCGATCTGGATCACCCACCGCGTGGCCACGGGACGACGTCTCGCGCACGACCCCCGTCGCCGGCGGTGCGCCCTTTCCAGCATCACCTCGTTCCAGATGCGGGACGATCGCCTCACCGAGGTCGGTTACTGGTGCCCTCCCCCTGCGTGAGACGATGATGCGGTGAAGGGCATCATTCTTGCGGGCGGTTCGGGTACTCGGTTGCATCCGATCACGCTGGGCGTTTCGAAGCAGCTGATCCCGGTGTACGACAAGCCGATGGTGTACTACCCGCTGTCGACCCTGATGCTCGCCGGCATCCGCGACATCCTCGTGATCACGACTCCGCATGATGCACCGTTCTTCGAGCGCCTGTTGGGCGACGGGTCGCAGTTCGGTGTGAACCTCAGCTTCGCGCAGCAGCCGTCGCCGGACGGCCTCGCGCAGGCGTTCACGATCGGCGCGGACTTCATCGGGGACGACAAGGTCGCCCTCGTCCTGGGCGACAACCTGCTGTACGGGCCGGGTCTGGGCACTCAGCTGGCGCGCTACACCGACGTCGAGGGGGGTGCGGTCTTCGCGTACTGGGTGGCCGAGCCCTCCGCGTACGGCGTCGTGGAGTTCGATCAGGACGGCCGGGCGATCTCGCTGGAGGAGAAGCCCGCGCAGCCGAAGTCCAACTATGCCGTTCCGGGGCTGTACTTCTACGACAACGACGTCGTCGAGATCGCGCGGGGGCTGGCCCCGTCCGCGCGCGGGGAGTACGAGATCACCGACGTCAACCGCACGTACCTGGAGGCGGGAAGGCTGCAGGTCGAGGTGCTCCCCCGCGGGACGGCGTGGCTGGACACCGGGACGTTCGACCAGATGACGGACGCCGCGGACTACGTCCGGACGATGGAGCGGCGCACCGGGATGCGGATCGGGGTTCCCGAGGAGGTCGCCTGGCGTCAGGGGTTCCTCGCCGACGACCAGTTGCGTGAGCGCGGTCAGAAGCTGGTGAAGTCGGGGTACGGCACGTACCTGCTGGAGATCTTGGAGAGGGGCCGCTGATGGGGCGTCGTCTGCTCGTGACCGGTGGGGCCGGGTTCATCGGCTCCAACTTCGTCCACCACGTCGTCGAGCACACCGATGACGAGGTCATCGTGCTGGACAAGCTCACCTACGCCGGCAACCGCGCATCGCTGGCCGGGCTGCCCGAGCAGCGGGTCGAGCTGGTGGTCGGCGACATCGCCGACGCCGCGCTCGTGGACGACCTGTTCGGGCGGGTGGATGCGGTGGTGCACTACGCCGCCGAATCCCACAACGACAACTCGCTGAACGACCCGCGGCCGTTCCTGGACACCAACATCGTCGGCACCTACACGCTGCTGGAAGCCGCCCGCCGGCACGGCACCCGGTTCCACCACATCTCCACCGACGAGGTCTACGGCGACCTGGAGCTGGACGACCCCGCACGGTTCACCGAGTCCACCCCGTACAACCCCTCATCGCCGTACTCGTCGACCAAGGCCGGCTCCGACCTGCTCGTGCGGGCGTGGGTGCGCTCGTTCGGTGTGCAGGCGACGATCAGCAACTGCTCCAACAACTACGGGCCGTACCAGCACGTCGAGAAGTTCATCCCCCGCCAAATCACCAACGTCATCCGCGACATCCGCCCCAAGCTCTACGGAAAGGGCGAGAACGTCCGCGACTGGATCCACGCCGACGACCACTCCTCCGCCGTCCTCACGATCCTCGACAAGGGCGAGATCGGACAGACCTACCTCATCGGCGCCGACGGCGAGAAGGACAACAAGACCGTCGTCGAGCTCATCCTCACCCTCATGGGACAGCCCGCCGACGCGTACGACCACGTCACCGACCGCGCCGGCCACGACCTGCGCTACGCGATCGACTCCACCAAGCTGCGCACCGAACTCGGATGGCAGCCGCACTACCGCGACTTCGAAGCCGGCCTCGCCGCCACGATCGACTGGTACCGCGCACATGAGGACTGGTGGGCTCCCGCCAAGGACGGCGTCGAAGCCTTCTACGCCACCAAGGGCCAGTGACCGTGGGGATCGAGTTCGGCAAATCCCTCACCGCCACCACCACCCCGATCCCCGGCCTGGTCGTCTACGATCTGCCCGTCCACGGCGACGCGCGCGGGTGGTTCAAGGAGAACTGGCAGCGCGAGAAGATGCTCGCCGCCGGGTTGCCGGACTTCGGGCCGGTGCAGAACAACATCTCCTTCAACGACGAGGTGGGCACCACGCGCGGCATCCACGCGGAGCCGTGGGACAAATACGTCTCCGTCGCGACGGGCCGCATCTTCGGCGCCTGGGTGGATCTGCGTGAGGGCCCGACCTTCGGAGCGGTGTTCACGACCGAGCTGGATCCGTCCCGGGCGATCTTCGTCCCCCGCGGCGTCGGCAACTCCTACCAGACGCTGGAGCCGGACACCGCGTACACGTATCTCGTGAACGACCACTGGTCGCCCACCGCCGAATACACATTCCTCAACCTCGCCGACGAGACGGCAGCCATCCAGTGGCCCATCCCGCTGGATCAGGTGCAGATCAGCGACAAGGACAAGAACCACCCGCGTCTCGCCGACGTCACGCCCATGGCGCCCGCGCGGATGCTGATCACCGGCGCCAACGGGCAACTCGGGCGCGCGCTGCGGGCGGAGTTCGGGGACCACCCGCACATCGAGTACGCCACGCGCGAAGACCTCGACCTGACCGCCGCCGACCTGGACGCCGCGCGACGTTGGCGCGACTACTCCACGATCATCAACGCCGCCGCGTACACCGCCGTCGACAAGGCGGAGACCCCCGAGGGCCGCTCCGAGGCGTGGGCTGCGAACGTCACAGCCGTGGCCAATCTCGCTCGGATCGCCACGGCCAACGGGATCACCCTCGTCCACGTCTCCAGCGACTACGTCTTCGACGGCACGAAGGAGACCCCCTACACCGAGGACGACACGGTGTCGCCGCTCGGTGTGTACGGGCAGACCAAGGCGGCCGGCGACGCGATCGTCTCCACCGTGCCCCGCCACTTCATCCTCCGCACCAGCTGGGTGATCGGCGAGGGAGGCAACTTCGTGCGGACGATGGCGGCCCTGGCCGAGAAGGGCGTCGACCCCCGTGTTGTCGACGACCAGATCGGGCGCCTGACGTTCACCGACGATCTGGCCCGCGGCATCCTCCACCTCCTCACCACGCGACCGGCGTACGGCACCTACAGCCTGACCGCATCCGGCGATCCGGAGTCGTGGGCCGCGATCGCGCGCCGCGTCTTCGCGCTCACCGGACACGACCCCCAGCGTGTGACCGGCGTCTCCACGGAGGAGTACTTCGCAAATGCCGCTGCCCCCGTCGCCCCACGTCCGCGCAACAGCGTGCTCGACCTGAGCCGGATCGAGGCGACGGGATTCCGTCCCTCGGCCGGCGCGATGGCCCTGGCCGCCTACCTCGCGCGGTAGGTCAGCCGACGCCCACGACGACGCGCGGCGTGCCCGCCCACGCGGCGGCGTCCGTTGCGTTGCGTCCGTCGACCAGGAGCCGGATGCCGGGGAGATCGGCGGCCGACAGCGTGCGGTACTGCGCATGGTCGGTCTGGAGGATGGCGAGATCGGCGGACTCGCCCACGCGATAGGGCTCCAGGCCCATCGCGCGGAGTTCGTCGTCGCTGTAGAGCGGGTCGTGGACGCGGACCTGAGCGCCGCGCTGGGCGAGCGCCTGCACCGTCGGGAAGACGCCGGAGAAGGCGGTCTCCTTCACGCCGCCCCGGTACGCCGCCCCCAGCACCACCGCCGTGAGGCCGTCGAGCGAGCCGAGCAGGTCGGCGGCCTGGGAGACCAGCCGCTCGGGCATCGAGGCGTTCAGGAGCCGAGCCGTGCGCACGATGTCGGCTCCGGGGTCGGTCGCGAGGTACAGGCGCGGATAGACGGGGATGCAGTGCCCGCCCACGGCGATCCCCGGGCGGTGGATGTGGCTGTAGGGCTGGGAATTGCACGCTTCGATGACCTGGTAGACGTCGATGCCGTGCTCCGCCGCGAAGAGGCCGAACTGGTTGGCGAGCCCGATGTTGACGTCACGGTACGTGGTCTCGGCGAGCTTGGCCATCTCGGCTGCTTCCGCACTGCCCAGATCCCACACCCCGTTCGGGCGGGGCAGGTCGACTCGCTCGTCGAACTGGAGGACGGCCTCGTAGAACTCCCGTGCGCGCTGCGCACCGGCATCCGAGAGGCCGCCGATGAGCTTGGGGTACTTCCGCAGATCCGCGAACACGCGACCCGTCAGCACACGCTCGGGCGAGAACACGAGATGGAAGTCGGTGCCCTCGGTGAGCCCGGAACCCTCTTCGAGCATCGGCTTCCAGCGGTTGCGCGTCGTGCCCACCGGGAGGGTCGTCTCATACGAGACCAGGGTTCCCGGGGTGAGGTGCTGCGCCAGCGAACGCGTGGCAGCATCCATCCACGCGAAATCCGGCTCCCACGTCGCGTCGTCCACGAACAGCGGCACCACGAGCACGACGGCGTCGGCACCGGGGATCGCGTCGGCGTAGTCCGTCGTCGCCTGCAGGCGACCGGCGGGGACGAGCTCGGTCAGCTTCTCCTGGAGGTGCGCCTCTCCGGGGAACGGCTCGCGCGCGGCGTTGATCTCCGCGACGGTGGTCACGTTCACGTCCACGCCGATGACCTCATGGCCGGAATCAGCGAACTGGACGGCGAGCGGGAGCCCGATCTTTCCGAGGGCCACGACGGCGATGCGCATGGGTCCAGTTTAGGCGTGCGGCGTGGGTCGCTCCGCGGTGCGGCGGCGACACCAACCCGACACCTGGGGTCCGATCGTCCCAACCGGTAGCGTGTGAACGCAACCGCCCGCGACGTCGAAGGAGTCGTCATGCGTCTCGTCCCGCTACGCACCGCCGCCGCCGCAACGGCGCTGACCCTCGCCCTGGGTCTCCTCAGCGTGCCGCCCGCGTCCTCGGCTCAGCAGCCGATCGGAGAGACCGCCACTGCGAGCGCGGCGGTAACCCGCGTTGCCGGGCAGAGCAGGTACGAGACGGCCGTGGAGCTCAGCAAGCGCTTGGCGCCGGGCCAGAACGCCGTCTTCGTCGCCACTGGGGCAGACTTCCCCGACGCGCTCAGCGCGGCCGCCGCGACGGGCAGCATCGGCGGACCGGTGCTGTTGACGCCATCCACATGGATACAAGAGACGGTGATGACGGAGATCCGGCGTCTCGCGCCGGACACCATCTACGTTCTAGGTGGTCCGACGGTGGTGTCGGAGAGCGTCAGAGCAAAGCTCGCGACCATCGCTCCAGTTGAACGCATCCACGGAATCAACAGGTACGAGACGTCACGCAAGATCGTTAGCCGCTTCTTCACCTCCAGCACCGAGATGATTCTGGCCACGGGTCGCGGGTACGCCGACGCCCTGGCAGCGGGCGCTGCGGCCGGCGCGCGGAAGATCCCCGCCCTGCTCGTGGACGGAGACAAGGCCACGCTCGACACCGACACCACGGGGCTCATCCAGAGCAGCGGGGCGCGGACGATCTGGCTCGCCGGCGGCCACGGTGCAGTGAGCATCGGTATCGAGCAACAGTTGCGTACCGCGGGGCTCTCGGTTCGCCGCTACGGAGGCGCGACGCGCTACGACACCGCCGCGGCCATAACAGCGGCGCTCCGAGCGAACGAACCCACGACGATCTTCGTCACCACCGGGCAGGACTTCCCCGACGCGCTCGCTGCAGCGGCGGTGGCGGCCCAGACCGGTGCTGCCCTGTACCTGTCCCGCGCCACCTGCGTGCCACTCGCCCCGCGGACCGCCATCGCCGCGGCCAGCACCGTGCCACGTGTCGTCGTCGGTGGCACCGCGGTCGTCTCCGACGCCGCGGCGCGCAACACCGGCTGCGGTGACTCCGCTCCCCCGGCCCCCTCGTGGGCGACGACCCACTGGGCGTTCTCGACGACCACCGACGCGCCCTACCTGGACCGCCCGCCCGTCAACGTCCACGACCCCGGCATCGTGCTGGATGCAACCGGGCTGCGGGTGATGAACTTCGGGCCAGGCGGTTCGCGTGCAGACCATCCGGTCGCGTACGCGCAGTATGGATTGTCGGCGTTGATCGAATACCAGAACACCGGCGGCACGGTGTGGCTGGACAGGGCGCTCCGGCACGCGCAGCGCCTCGTGGAGATCCACACCGATCGCGGCGACGCGTGGCACTTCCCGTATCTTTTCGACTGGCGCAATGCGAATGGGCAGACTTTGAAGGCGCCCTGGTGGTCGGCAATGGGGCAGGGGGAAGCGCTGAGCCTGTTCGTCCGGCTCTTCGAAGAGACCGGGGACACTGGCTGGCGCACCGCCGCCGACCACACGTGGGCTGGGCTGCAACAGCCTCAGTCCGTTGCTGAGCCCTGGACGACGGTCACCGACCAGAACCTGCTCTGGTTCGAGGAGTACGCAGGCAATCTGCCACCGCTCCGGGTGCTCAACGGCCACATCTTCGCGCTGTTCGGCGTCTACGACTACTGGAAGCTGACCGCAGACAGTACAGCCCGTCGCTACCTCGACGGCGCGGCGACCTCCGTGCTCACGGTCATGCCGAAGATCCGCATTCCCGGTCAGGTGTCCTATTACTGCTGGGCTCCGCAGTGCGGCTCAAGTGCGTGGCAGAACTGGCGCTACCACCTCATCCACTCCTGGCAATTGGACACCCTCGCGCGACTGACCGGCGACGCCCGGTTCACGGACTGGGCCAACCTTCTGCGCCGCGATTGGAGCCAGAGCGCACGCATGGCGGACCCGTTCTTCGAGCCGGATCCCCTCACCTTCGTCGCCGAGTGATCCGTCGCGCTGGGCTCGTCACCTGGCGCGGCGGAGGAGTTCGGCCACGACGCGCTCCGCTGCGCGTCCGTCGCCGTATGGTGCGGCGTCGGTGTCCGCCGGACGGGGGCGCCGCGCGCCGGCAGCGACCTGCTGGGCGGTGCCGGCGAGCACGTTCCAGCCGAGGTCCACCGTCTCGACCCACTCCGTCTCGGTGCGCACGGTCGTACACGGCACACGCAGGAGGAACGCCTCCTTCTGCAGACCACCGGAGTCCGTGACGATGCCCGCGCTGTGCAGCACGGACGCGATGAGGTCGGGGTAGGCCAGCGGCGCGTGCGCGAGCAGCGACCCCTGGGTGAGCTGGATGCCGTGGGCCGCGGCCTTCGCGACCACGCGCGGGTGGGCGAGAAGGACGACTGGCTTGTCGAGTCCCGCCAGTGCGGACGCCACTTCGGCAAGGCGAACCGGGTCGTCCGTGTTCTCGGCACGGTGGATCGTCGCGACGTAGTAGGCCCCCGCAGACAACCCCAGTTCGGCGGCGAGGGGCGAGGGACGGCCGGCGACCTGATCACGCACCTTGAAGAGCACGTCGGTCATCACGTCGCCGACGAGCACCGTCCGCGGGCCCAGGCCCTCGGACGCGAGATGATCGACGGCGACCTGGGTGGGGGCGAGGAGCAGGTCAGCCGCGTGGTCCGTCATCACACGGTTGTGTTCCTCCGGCATCCGCCTGTTGAAACTGCGCAGCCCCGCTTCCAGATGCGCGACCGGCAGGTGCATCTTGACGGCGGAGAGGGCCGCCGCAACGGTCGAGTTCGTGTCGCCGTACACGAGGACCCAGTCCGGCTGCTGGGCGTCGAAGACAGCGTCGAGGGCGGCGAGCATCGCGCCGGTCTGCACACCGTGCGAACCACTGCCCACCCCGAGGTGGACGTCTGCCGCACCGATGCCGAGATCCTCGAAGAAGACGTCCGACAGCATCGGATCGTAGTGCTGGCCCGTGTGCACGATGACGTGGTCGACACCTGAAGCCTGCGCAGCGTGGTGGATGGGGGCGAGTTTGACGAACTGCGGGCGCGCGCCCACGACGCTGACGATCTTCACGGGCAACAAGTCTAGGGGCGCGTCTGCCCCTGCTCCGGCAACGAGTACTCTGCCAGGTCCGCCCCATAGAGTTGGCGGGTGCGTGTGCTCATGGTGACCTGCTGGTACCCCTCGGCCCACGTCCCCTTCGCCGGATCGTTTGTCCGCCGAGACGCCCTGCTGATCAGTCGTCGCCACGACGTTCATGTTCTTCACCTGGTACACGGGGACGACGGCGGGCCGGATCCGGCGAACGCCGCGGACGCTCTCCGAGTCACCCGCGTGCCGATGCCGACCACACCTCCAATCGGCCCTTTCCTAGCCGCGGGAGCGGTCGGTGCGGCGCTGCACGGCGTTGACCTGGTCCACACACAGGCCTTCCCCGCGCTCTACCCGTTCGCCCTGCGCCGCCCGCGCCTCCCGTGGGTGCACAGTGAGCACTGGTCAGGTATCGGCGACACCGGAGGGCTGCCGTGGCGTGGCCGTCTAGCCGTTGGCGCTACCGGCCGTATGCTCGATCGTCCCGACGTCGTGACGGCCGTGAGCGAGCACCTCGCGGAGCGCGTCCGCCACTTCCGCCGCGGCCCGGTGCACGTGGTGCCGTCGGTGGTCGAACCCACGACACTGACGCCGCGACCTTCGGGCCGGGTGATCGAACTGGTGGCCGTCGGCGGCCTGGGAGCGGGCAAGGATCCGGCACTGGCGCGTGACACCGTGCGTACCCTCCACCAACGAGGCTTCCAGGCTCGCCTGACCTGGGTAGGGGATGGCCCGCTGCGCGCCGAGCTTGAGGCGACCGCCCAGCCCGACGATCAGGTTCGATTCGTCGGATCGAGGGATGCCTCAGGCGTAGCCGATTCCCTGGATGCGGCAGACGTTTTCCTTCTGCCCACGCGCGGCGAGACCCTGTGCCTGTCGGCGCTGGAAGCGATCACGCACGGACGGCCGGTCGTGCTCGGCGCCAGAGGCGGCCAACGAGAATACATCACGCGTGAGAACGGCCGACTCGTCGCCGCACGGTCGCCTGAAGCATATGCCGACGCCGTGCTCGAGGTGTGGGACCAGCGGAACGAGATCGCACCGTCGCGGGTGGCTGCGACGATCGGTGACCGTTTCACACCCGATCGCGTGCTTGAAGCGTACGACCGAGCGTACCGATACGCCACCGGGGTGGCGCGCCCATGACGACTCCTCTCATCAGCTCTTCTCCGGCCTCGCGCAGGCGCCCGCCTGCGCCTTCAGGCAGGTTCCCGTCAGTGCTCCGCTCACCGGCACGCGCCGCGACACGTCCCGCTATGTGCACGCAGGACGCAGCGCCTCGATCCGTGGCGTGAGCTGAGCGCTCCGCGAGTATCGCGACGCGGCCTCCTGCGCTGCGGTCCGCTCCTGCGGCGTCTGATCCAGCGCACGGCGCGCGGTCTCCTCCAGTGCATCGGCGATGGCCTCGGGCGTCACCTCTGCAACTGGCACATGGACCGGTGAGCCCTGGAGCACATCCGTCGCAGCGTTGCCAGGGTCATGTATCGCGGCCACCGGCATTCCGGTCGCGGCGTATTCGTAGACCTTCCCGCTCGTGACGTATCGGCCTGTGCCGAGCGCTAACACGAGTGCGTCGAAGCCGGCGTAGGCGTCGGCGATGTCGGCTTTGCTCACCGGGCCCTCGTAGCGGATGCCGAGGTCGCGTCCCCGCTCGAGGGCAGCCTGGAGCTGCTCGCTGACAGTGCCGAAGTGGCCGAGGTAGCCGCGCAGCGACAGTCGCGCGCTCGAGATCGCGCCGCCGCGGGCCCGAGCGATGGCCCACCCCTCCACGAGCTCACGGAATGGAACCTTGTCCGTGATCGTGCCGATGTACCCGAACACCAGGCCCTGCTCCCGGCCGGCGCGCACCGGGACCGTCAGCGGAGAGCCGTACTCCTCGAACCCGTTGGCGACGACGCGCATTCGACTTGCGGACTCCGGATGCTGCCGCCCGTGCCATTGCCTGATCGCGTCGTTGACGAACCACACCTCTCGGGCATTCGCCATGAGCTTCGCCTCCCAGCGATTCACCACGGGCAGTGCGGTGATGAGCTTGCGCCCCGTGAATACATCGAGCTGCCAGGCATCGCGATAGTCCATGACGTAGGGCACGCCGAATCGGCGGTGCAGGTGCCAACCCGGGATGAAGTCGACATGCGGGTTCGCGGTCCCGATCGCGAGGTCGACCCGCTGCGCGGCATGGATCCGCTCCGCGGCGCCCTCGAGCGACGGCCGCCAGCGACCGTAGTTCGGCTCCGGGAAGTGCCGGAAGTCCTTGCGTATGTCGGCGAGTTTGAACAGCTCGGGGTGACGCGCCCGCGCGCGGGGCCACCGGGCGATGTCGTTCTCGAACGCGGGCACGTGCGGCTCGTCTCGCACCACCCGCACCTCGGCTCGGATCTGCTCCTCAAGGCGGAAGTCCGCACCGGTGGAATCGACGAAGATGGTTCGCGGGACGGTCAGCACGGTGACATCCCACCCCGCGTCGGCGAAGGCGTTCACCGTCGCCAGCGCTCGGTAGACGCCGCCCGCACGGCTCGGCGGGAAACTCCAGGCCGTATAGAGCAGGTGCGGCTTGCGGGCCGTCATCGCGCGAGCCGCTCGACCGCCGCGCGCGCAGCCGGGTAACCATAGACGGTGGGCAGATCGCGACCCGCCTGGCGTGCGGCTCGCGCCCACCGCCACGCCGCGTATGCGGCGTCGCGCTCCGCCGCCACCAGGACGTCGGCGGTGCGGATAGCTGCGCGGGCGGACGGCACGGAGCGTGTCGCCCGCCAGAACGTCGCACCGCCATCGAGCGGCGTCAGCCGGATCAGGATGCGCCCGGGCATCGACCGGGACGCGAGCGATTGCAGACGCGCCGCGAGCCCGCCATGAAGCGGCAGCAGGATCGTCTCGGCCTGGGATCCGGCCGACTGCTCCCCCGCAATTAGGGTCACCCGCGCGCCGTCGGGGAGTCCGGGCAGCGACCCTTCGTCGAAGCCCGCAGAAGGGGCGAGGACCACGATGTGCATCAGGTCTTCCTCTCATTTACGAGCGCCGTGGCATCGGCCACACCACTTGCCAACTGTTTGCCGCGTTCCCACTGCGCGCCCCAGGCGATCGCCGCCGCACGGTCCTCGGGGGTCTGTGCCAGGGCGCGCCGCCCGACTTCCGACAGGGCCTCCGCCACATCCTCAGCCGATAGCGATGCTGACGGGGTCCAGACAGGGGATGAGCTCATGATGCTCGTCGCGGCGCTCTCGCGATCGTGCACGGAGACGACCGGCAACCCGGTCGCGGCGAATTCGAAGACCTTGCCACTGGTCACGCCCGGCCCACTCGCCAGGGCGAGCACGAGCGCGTCAAACTGCGCGTACACATCGGCGAGATCAGCCTTGGCGACCGGACCTTCGTAGCTCACGCCCTGTGCGGCCGCGGCATCCAGCAGACTCTGCAGTTCCTCGCTTGCGACACCGGTGCGCCCGAGGTGTCCGCGAAGCACGAGGCGCGACCGCGAGATGAGAGGATCCCGCTCCCGTGCCAGCGCCCATCCGGCGAAGAGCGCTTCAGCGGGAAATTGTCCGAAGTTGATGGTGCCGACGTAGCCGAACGTCAGTGCGTCCGTCGGCGGGCGGAACGGCACCGCCGGGGTTCGACCGGCGGTCACATCGAAGCCGTTGGCCACGACGCGCATCCGGTCCGCATGCTCGGGGTGGCGCTCGGCATGCCAGCGGCGGATCGGCTCGTTGACGAACCAGATGCGGTCCGCTTCAGCCATGAGTTCACGCTCCCAGCGGCGCTCGGCCGGCGTCGCGGACACACGATCCCCGCCGGAGAAGACGTCGATGTTCCAGGCGTCGCGATAGTCCATGATCGCGGGCACCCCGTGGCGGCGCTTGAGGTGGCTCGCCGGGATGAAGTCCACATGCGGGTTGGCCGTCCCGATGGCGAGGTCGACACGGCGCGCAGAGTGTACGCGCTCGGCGGCGCGCTCCAGTTCCCGTCTCCACAGCCCGAACCCCGGCTCCGGGAAGACGCGGCGCTCACGCGCCAGCCGCAGGCTGTTCCACAGTTCCGGGTGACGTGCCCGCAATGGCGACCAGGCTGCCACGTCGTTGTCGTACGCTTGCGCCGAGAACGGCACACGCTCGACCCTGACACCCTCATCCACTGCCGCGAGGAGCGAGCCGTCGACCATCGCATTGTCGGTGAACGTTCGCTCCGGAGCAGCGAGCACGGTCACCTCCCAGCCTTCAGCAGCGAAGGCGTTCGCGATGCCGGCGGCGCGGTGCACTCCCGAAGTGCGCGCCGGCGGGAAGGCCCAGGCCGTGAGCAGAAGGTGCCGGCTCACGACTGGATTCCGAGGAACGCGGACAGGACGCGGGCGGAGTACGCGCCATCATGCACGGCGGCCACGAACGCCGGTCCGCGGGCGGCGATCTCGCGATAATGATCAGGCCGCTCCAGGACATCGCGCAGCACCGCACCCAGCGTCGCCGGTGTCGCGGACACTACCGGCACGTCCAACCCCGTCACCTCTCGCACGTGGTCGCGCACCTGGTCGTGCACATGCGCGATGACGAGCCGGCCCGCAGCCATCGCCTCGACGGATGTGACCGAGTACATGCCCAGCGCGAACTGTTCCAGCACGACATCCGCGTCCGCGTACAGTCCCGGCATCCCGTCGGCGGGGGTCTTCTCCACGCGCCGATAGTCGATCTCGCCGGCGGTGTGCAACGCGCGCACCACGGGTTCGATCAGATTCGTGCCCTTCACGAGTGGATTGGTCGGGGCGTGCAGCACGATGGGGACGGAACGCTCGAGCACGGGTGCGTTCGTCGCCCAGCGACGCCGGTTCACGACAATCGGCAACCATGTCGACTCCGGACGGTCGAGCAGCATCTCAGGAGTGGAGACGAACACCGGCGCGCCCACACGATCCAATATCGCGTGGTTGGCGCGCGCCCGAGCTTCCAGCGCACTGACCCACTGCGGATCGGCGTGACGGAACGGTGACCACTCGTCCAGCTGGACATGGCGGCTGGGCAGGCGAATGTCCGTCCCGTGGCACACCATGCCGATCTCGACGTCCCGCTGTCGCAACCACGCGGCTTCCCTCGCGACGACCTTGTCGAATGCCTCTCCGAACAAGGAACGCTCAGCCTCGAACAGCACGTGCGTGAACCCGTACCCCACCGCGTCGCGCTGGCGCGTCCCCCACTTCCTGGAGAAGCTCCAGACGGACTCGGCTACGGCGTAGTCTGCGGGAAAGCCGTAGTCGGCATGCCCGCGGTACTGCATGTTCACGGCACCGACCCCGTCCAGCCGCTCGGCTGCGCGCGCCCAGGCGTAGCCCTGCGCAGCGAAGTTCGCCGGTCCGATGAAGAGCCTGACCGGGGTTTCCGGCGCCGTCACCGGCGGCGGCACGCTCGCCGGGTCATAGCGCGATGCGCGAGGAAGCAACCGCACGCTCAGGGCCTCAGGCAGTCGTGCGCGGAGCAGTCGTGCGGCGATGCGGCCCTTCGACTGCAGGCCCGCGGTGAGGGCTGGCACCCTCACACCAGACCCGCCAGCTGCGCCTGCAGCGCGAACTCGCGATTCGCCGCCACTACCTCGTCGAACGACCCCGACTCCTCGACGCGCCCTTCCTTCATGAACAGGATCTGGTCGAAGGAGCGGATCGTCGACAGTCGATGCGCCACGGCGATGACGGTGACTTGACCTTGCAGCCCCTGGATCGCGGCGGCGACATCGGACTCTGTCTTGGTGTCCAGAGCGCTCGTCGCCTCGTCGAGGACGAGGATCAGCGGGTCGGAGTACAGCGCCCGTGCTATGCCCAACCGCTGACGCTGGCCGCCGGAGAGCGTGAGCCCCCGCTCGCCCACGCGCGAACTGAGGCCACCTTCACGCTGCTGGATCACGTCCCACAGCTGCGCGCGGCGCGCGGCATGCTCGGCCCGCTCGAGATCCACGTCCTTCCCCCATGTCAGGGCGATGTTCTGCGCGATCGTTCCATCGAAGAGCGTGACGTCCTGCGGCACGTAGCCGACGTGCGAGCGCCACGCCCCGAGCACATCTTCCAGCTGCAATCCGTCGATCGTGAGCACACCCTCGGTGGGAGTGATGAGTCCAAGCAACAGGTCCACCAGCGTCGACTTGCCGGCCCCCGAAGAGCCGGCGATACCCACGGTGGAGCCCATCGGGATGTCGATCGTGACGCCAGATACCGCGGGCACCGCGGCCTTCGGGTAGGTGAAGCCGACATCGTGGAACGACAGCAGCCGTGGGGCTCGGGGAAGCGGCTGCTTACCGAGATGCTCCTGGGCCCGAAGATATTCCTCGCTCGTCTCGATGTCGCTGATCACGGCATCCGCATACGGCGCTGCGGTGACGGTGCGGGTGATCACCGCCTGGAATCCGGTCAGCGCAGGCACGAGACGGAATCCAGCGATTCCGAACAGCGCGATCGCCGCGATTGCCCCCTCCATTCCATCCAACGCGAACGCGAGACCGCCGGTGAGGAGAAAACCGCCGATGATGGCCGCGTCGAACACGAATCGAGGTACCGCCGAGAGGAAGCTGACGTTGGCGCGAGCCCGCGACGTCAAGGCGCGCTGGTCTCGGACGACCGCCTCCACCTCGTCTGCCTTGCCCCGCAGCGTGATCTCCTTGAGCGAGGCGACCATCCCCGAGATCAGTGCGGCGACCTTAAGCGCGGAGTCCCGCGCAACGCGGCCCGCCTGCCGGGTCTTGGACCCCAGGACCGCGTACTGCAGCGCGGCGATGCCGCCGAGGTAAACGACAGTGATGAGCGCTGTGAGCGGCTGCGCGAAGACGATGACACCCGCGACACCGACAGAGGTCACGACGAGCCCAGGGAGCGTGGTGATAGGCAGCAGGAAGCCCGCGATGACATTCGCGATACCGGTGTCCGCCATCTGCACGATCTGGGCCGTATTGCGGCCGAGGCGCTCGGTCCAGGGGGCGCGGATGTAGGCGGAGAAGAGGCGTCCGCCGACAGCCAGCTCGTAGGAGGCGAACCTCCGCGTCGCGATCCACTGCAGACCCACGTTGGCCGCAGACTTACCGACCACGAGGATCGACAACACGACGATCATCCACGGCACGGCGCTCTCGGGCACCGTGCCCACGATCGGGAGACTCACGGTGTTGCCCGCCGCTGCCGCGGCGAGGGTCAGCGCGAGGAGCATGAGAGCGACCACGTCGACGACGGCGAGGACCGCCGTCACGCCGCAGTACCAGAGCAGGAACCGGCGCGCCGACGCCGGGAGATACGGCATCAGCCGTCGCAGGGTGGAGGCGATGAGCTTCATGGGTCAGAGGGCGATGGACTCGCCGGTCCTCGCGGAATCCACTGCCGCCTCGGCGACGGCAAGGGCCCGCTGCCCCTGAGCCATCGCGACGACATCGTTGTCCTTGCCCAGCACCGCGTCGCGGAACGCCTCGAGCTCCACTCGCAGGGGCTCGCGCTTGGCGAACGCGTATCGGGTGACATCGCCTTCCGAGACCCCCCGGAACGAGGACACCGACTCCCACTCCAGGGGGATCGTGCCGTTCGCGAAGAACGTCAGGTCGCCGGTGGCGGTGTCCGCGACGAACGCGCCCTTCTCCCCGGTGACCACCGTGACGCGCTCCTTCATGGGGCTCAGCCAGTTCACGAGGTGGTTGACGATTGCTCCGCACTCCAGGCGGCCAGTGATCGCGATCATGTCCTCGTGCTCACGACCGCTCTGGAAGGCGGTCTGCGCGAACACCAGCCGGTAGTCGCTCTGCGCGACCCACGCGGTCAGGTCGATGTCGTGCGAGGCCAGGTCCTTGGCGACGCCGACGTCGGCGATGCGGGACGGGAAGGGGCCCTGGCGCCGCGTCGCGATCTGATAGACCTCGCCGAGGTCGTCCGCCTCCAGCCGGCGCCGAAGCTCCTGCAATGCCGGGTTGAACCGTTCGATATGACCGACGGCACCGACCAGTCCCGCCGTCTCGAACGCGTCGACCATGCGCTGACCGGCGTCGAGGGAGTGCGCGATGGGCTTCTCGACCAGCGTGTGCACACCGGCTGCCGCGAGCTTCAGCGCCGCTTCTTCGTGGAAGCGGGTCGGAACCGCGACCACCGCGATGTCGATGCCCGCGCCGATCAGCGCGTCGATGTCGGGCAGAATGCCGAGGCCGCCGGCGACCCCGTGCGGGTCACCACCCGGGTCCGCGATCGCGACCAGCTCGACGCCATCCACCTCGCGCAACACGCGGGCGTGGTGACGGCCCATCATGCCGACACCGAGCAGGCCGGCGCGCAGGGCGGCCATCAGGCGCCCGCCCCGACGACGGCGTTGACCGCCGCGACGATCCGGTCCAGATCCGCGGCGGACAGCGAGGGATGCACCGGCAACGACGCGACCTCGCGCGCGGCCCTCTCCGTCTCGGGCAGATCGAGGCCCGGGGCGTACGGCGCGAGCGAGGGCAGGCAGTGGTTCGGGATCGGGTAGTAGACGCCGGCTCCCACATTGTGCTCGTCCTTGAGCGCCTGCACGAAACCGTCGCGGTCATCGGCGACGCGGATCGTGTACTGGTGGTACACGTGCACGGCGCCGTCGGCGACGGGCGGTACGACGACACCCTCCAGATGTGCATCCAGGAAGGCTGCGTTCCGTTGGCGGGTGGTCGTCCAGGCATCGACCTTCGTCAGCTGCACACGGCCGATGGCCGCGTGGATGTCGGTCATGCGGGCATTGAAGCCCACGACCTCGTTCTCGTACTGGCGCTCCATGCCCTGGTTGCGCAGCAGCCTGACCATGCGGGCGATCTCCGGCGACCCCGCGGTGACCATGCCCCCCTCCCCGCTGGTCATGTTCTTCGTCGGGTACAGCGAAAACATCGCGAAGTCGCCGAACGTCCCCACGGGGCTGCCGTCCAGCGCCGCACCGTGCGCCTGCGCCGCATCCTCGTACAGAGCGATGCCGTGCTGACGGGCGATCTTCCCCAGTTCCCGCATGCGCGCGGGATGCCCGTACAGGTGGACCGCCAGGATCCCCTTGGTCTTATCGGTGATCGCCTTCTCGACAGCGGCGGGATCGAGAGTGAACGTGTCCGGCTCGATGTCGACGAAAACAGGCACCGCACCGGCGAGCGCGACAGAATTGCCGGTCGCTGCGAAGGTGAACGAGGGCACGATGACCTCGTCGCCGGGTCCGACTCCCGCAGCCAGCAGGCCCAGGTGCAGGCCGGACGTACCGGAGTTCACCGCGACGGTGGTCCGTCCACCGACGAAATGGTCGGCGAACTCCTGCTCGAACGCCGCCACCTCCGGCCCTTGTGCGACCATGCCGCTGCGCAGCACTCGATCGACCGCGTGGCGCTCTTCGTCGCCGATGATGGGTTTGGCCGGCGGGATGAACTCGCTCACTCGGACTCCTCTGACGGGTTGTTGTGTGTGTCGGTGTTCCGGGCGCCCGTGGCCGGCGCCCGGCGCGCGATCTCCGACACGACATCGGATGCACGATCGGCAACGGCGCTCAACGAGAGGTTCTCCCGAGCCCACTCGGCACGCTGCGCGCGGCGGTGTTCCGTCTCACCGCTGGATTGCTCCTCGAGCAGCTGCCGCATGCCTTCGGCGACGTCCTCCACCG
Source organism: Microbacterium lushaniae (assembly GCF_008727775.1). Lineage (NCBI taxonomy): Bacteria > Bacillati > Actinomycetota > Actinomycetes > Micrococcales > Microbacteriaceae > Microbacterium > Microbacterium lushaniae. Next base: position 1,007,018 of record NZ_CP044232.1, on the reverse strand, counting down.
CGAAGCCCACCGCCGTGCCGAGTCCGGCGCTCGTGATGAGATCCCCGCCCTCGACGGGTCCGGCGAAGAGCACTGGCGTTCCCGTGGCCGCCGCCGCGTAGGTCTTCGTGGGCCGGGCGAAGTCGTATCCGATGCCGGGCACGATGCTTACGAGCGCAGCGACCGCGCCCCTGATCCAGGCCGCCGACTCGCGGGGGCTGATGACCCCACCGAAATCGACCCGTCCGGGGACGAGCGCCGCAGCGAGGTCGCGCAGCCGGGCCTCGACGGCGCCCTGACCGAAGAACTTGAGCCGGAGGTCGGGATGACCGTCGACGATCGATGCGAAGGCTCGGATGAAGACGTCGGGTTGCTGCCATTCCGACATCGTCCCGGTGTAGACGAAGTACCTCTGCTCGGGCGAGGCCGGTGCGACCTCGGGGGTGAACACCGACGTGTCGATCCCGTTGCCGATCGTCGCCACGCGCGAGCGGTCGGCGCCGAGCATCACGAGCCGGTCGGACACCTCCTCGCTGACGGACAGGATGCCGCGAGCCCGGCGGAGGACGAGCTGCTCGAGGCCGCGGATGACGGAGATCACCGCCCGGGGCGCGCCCATCGAGATGACGCCGTCGGTCCAGACGTCGGCTGCGTAATACACCACCGGGCGGCGCTTGAGCAGCGCGACGACCGTGGCTACGAAGCCGGTCGTCGGGGGCGACTCGGCCACGACGACGTCGAAGCGGCGCAGGAGCAGGCGTACGACGAGCGGCAGGTCGAAGCTCAGATACTGGAGGTATCCGCGCACGTTGCCGCCGCGATCGCGCAGCACCGGCCACCGTCGCACACGCACGTCGGTGGGGTCTTCGACGGCCGGTGCGGCCGCCGGGGGGCGCGTGCTCAGCACGTTCACGACGAACCCTCGCCGCGCGAGCGATCCAGCCAGCGCACCCAGTCGGAAGGCTCCCGCGCTGACCTCCGGCGGGAACAACCGGCTGACGATGATCACACGCGTCATCGCGGGTGTCTTTCCGTCGGCGGCGGGAGGCATTTCGATCAACTCTATCGAACGCCGCGAAGCTCTCAGCGGGCGCATGCCGTGATCCTCCACAGCGACGCGCGCTCGCTCCCCGCAACCAGTTCGAAGCCGTCCCGGGTGTCGAACCCGGTCATGCCGGGCATGAGGTAGCGTCCCGGTGCCTGCTCGCCAGGGCCGAAATCGAGGACGTAGTCGGGGTCGCCGTATTGTGCGAGGGCATCGCACACCGCCGCGTCGTCCGCGGCATCCCGCAGGCTCGCGGCGAGGATGTTCCATGCCTCGTGCCGCGGTGGGGACCACGTGCGGGGATACACGTCGAGACCGCTGAGCATGTAACCGAACGCGCCGCCGGTGGACGGGTTCACCAGAACCCGCGCATCCTCCGCCACATACCGGGGCAGCTCCTCGAGGAGCTCGCGCTCAGAGGGGTCGAGATAGGAGGTCTCGTCCTCGGCGTAGCGCGACTCGATGTCGAAGGTGCTCTCCACGACCTCAGGCATCTGCTGCACCGGCCGGACGGCGATGCCGACCACCAGCAACGCCGCGAGCACTCCATAGGTCAGCCATTCGGCCCGTCGCCGGTCGGAGAGGAAGTGGGTCGTCCACCCTGCGACCGTCGCCGCCCCTATCGCGGCCAGGGGGATCACCACGAGGGGTACGAGCGCGACGATGCGGTACGGGTCCGCGTACCAGGCGCCGAGCAGCAGGGACCGCACGCCGACGTGATCGATCGACGCGACGGCGACGTACAGCGCGGCGACGGCCAGCCACGCGGCGACGAGCCAGCGCAGGCGCGGCTTCCGGCATGCGGTGACGAGACCCACCACCATCAGCGCGCTCACGAGTACGGCTGGGGGCAGCCGCAGGTGGGTGTTCAACGCGAGGTCGGCCAGAACCTCGGCGTTTCCGCGGAAGGGGCCCCAGTGGGCTCCGCTCGTGGACGTGGAGAGGAGGTACCACACCGCAGCGAGAGCGATCCACATCGCCGCGACGGCGAGCAGAGACAGGATGCCGCGCCGCCTGCCCAGCGTGGTGAAGGTCGCCCAGGTCAGGGACAGGAGCCCGAACGCCAGCAACCCGGCAGGTTGTGCGACGCCGATCGCCCCGATGCACAGGAGGACCAGCAGCGCCGCAGCAACCCCGGCCCGCCAGCCGCGCGGCCATCCTCCCCTCCCCCGCACCCATGCCGGCACTGTGATGACGGCCGACACCGCGGCGGGCAGCAGAGCGGTCGACAGCGCGTTCGGGTACAGCACCCCCCACTGGAACATGAGCATCGGGAACGCGTGCAGAGCGCCGGCGAGCAGGCCGGCAGCCGCAGCGACGGCATCGTCACCGGTGGCGGCACGCGCGAGCAGGGCGATGCCGGCGGGCCAGATGAGCCCGGCGATGACCATCGCCACGGCGTTGGCGGCCACAGGGATGCTCGCCCCCGTCATCATCACGACCAGCGAGGTGATGCCGTGCCATCCCCCCGGATAGAACCCCCGGCCCCCGATCACCCCGCTGACGTGCAGGGATGACGCGGACTGCGTCTCCAGGATGAAGCGGATCGCGTTGAGGTGGAAGACCGCATCGTTGGTCTGTGAGATCCCGTCGGGAGACTGGATGTACAGGAGGAGTCTGACGACGAGCGTCCCGCCCGCCGCGATGCCGGCGACGACGAGCGCGGTTCGTGGCCGAGCGACGAGCCGCGCGGGTGACGGCCTGAGGTTCAGCGTCCGCCCGGCCACCGCCGCCGCGGCGACCAGCACCACGCATCCGGCGAGGAACACCAGCGGCGTCCACGGGAGACCGAGAAGCTCGACTGCGACCGCGAGCCCTCCGACGATGACCGTTCCGACGACCGGAGCAAGTCCCCACAGGCGCAGTCCGCGCAGCCCCAGCAGCAGCAGCACCGCGGCGCCGGGGACGAAGACGACCGCCGCGGCGACCAGGAAAACCGGGACAGCCGCGATCCAGTCGTCCATCACGACTCGACCAGGGAGATGGCACCCTCCACGGGGCCGTCGTAGACGACCTCCCCCTTGTTCATGACGATGCCGCGGCTGCACAGCTCGCGCACCATCTCCATGTCGTGGCTGACGACGACGAGCGTCTTCTGCTGCGCGATGAGCTCTTGGAACTTCAACCGGCACTTCTCGCGGAACGGCGCGTCGCCGACCGACAGGATCTCATCCACGAGCAGCACATCGAGCTCGACGTGGATCGCGACGGAGAACGCCAGACGCATGAACATGCCGGAGGAGTAGTGCTTGACCTCCTGGTCGATGAACGGCTCGATCTCGCTGAAGGCGACGATCTCGTCGTAGCGTGCGGCGATCTCCTTGCGGCTCATTCCGAGGATCGCGGCGTTCAGGAAGACGTTCTCCCGACCGGAGAGCTCGGGGTGGAACCCCGCTCCCACCTCGATCAGGCCCGCGACTCGGCCCCGCGTGAGAACCTCCCCGCCGTCGGGCTGCATGACGCCGGAGATCAGCTTGAGCAGAGTCGACTTGCCGGAGCCGTTCAGCCCCAGGATCGCCACCGACTCACCCTCGTTGATGACGAGATCGACGCCGTTGAGCGCGTGGAACACACTCGTGGTCTTGCGGCCGCGCAACGTCGCGACCACGGTGTCCTTGAGCGAGTGGGCGTGATGCAGAAGGAAGGTCTTGTGAGCCCGCTGCACGACGATGCTGGGCTTGAGAGAGGTCGTAGTGCTCATAGATCCTGCGCGAACCTTCCCTCGAGGCGGCGGAAGACCAGCTGGCCGACGAAGAACACGACAAGACCGATGAGGAAAGCCCACAGCGTGTTGATGCCCAGATCGGGCGCCAGTGGCATGTCTGCGACAACCGGCGAGGTCGACCGGGAGGTGTCAGTGACGGGGTACCAGAAGGCGTAGTGGAAGAGCTCGACCGCCTGCGTGATGGGGTTCAGCAGGTACAGCTCGGTGAGCCAGTCCAATCCCACCGTGCGGGCTGCCTGCGCCACCATCGTCCAGTGATACAGGACCGGTGAGGCCCACGTCGCCAGCAGGAGCAGGAGCTCCACGATGTTCTCGGCATCGCGGAACCGCACGTTCACGGCGCCGAAGAACAGGCCGAGACCCAGCGCGAACAGCAGGATCAGGATGACGGCGGCGAAGATCGCGAGGACCTGCAGGATCGACACCTGGACGATCCAGCCCATGAAAAGGCACACGACCAGGAGCAGGGCCACCTGGGGGAGGAAGTGAACGAAAGCCACGACGACGGCCGACACGGCGAAGAGCTGGCGGGGCAGGAAGACCTTGCGCACGAGCGGAGCGTTGCCGACGATCGAAGTGGTCGCGTTCTTGAATGCCTCGCTGAAGAGGTTGATGACGACGATGCCGCTGAAGAGGTAGACCGCGTAGTTGGGGATCCCGCGGTTGAGGTCCAGGAACAGCCCCATGACGGCCCAGAACACCAGGAACTGCGCCGCCGGGCGCACGTACGACCATGTCCAGCCCAGCACCGAGTTGCGATACCGGGTCGTCACGCCGGTCCGGATCAGGAGCCGCAACAGGTAGTGCCAGCGGAAGACATCCAGGAGACCGCGGCTGCGCCCGGGGACGTCGAACTCGGCGCGCGGCACGGCGGCGAAGGGGTCGGGTGTGTTGCTCACGGTCGATCGTTCTCGGGGCGGATTCGCCGGGTACCAGCGAACCGGGCCAGTCTAGTCGACCACTTCCTGTGCCCCCGGTGGACGGCGACCTCGGTCACCTCAGCATCGCTGGAACTTGCCCACTGAGGCGTTCATGACGCCCACACCGCCCACGAGGGTGAAGGCCGATCCGCCATTGCGCAGCATGAAGTCGGCAGTCTCGCCCGTCACGCACCCGCCCCTGTTGACGAAGATGGGAACGCCGCGCTCCGCGGCCAGCACTGCCCCGGTCAGGGCATCGGGAAAGTCTCGCCCTGTCGCCAGAACCATCGACCGGGTGCCTTCGCCGAAGGACGCGCTGTTGAGTGCCGCGTTCGTGGCAAAGCGGTCGATGCCGCCGTACCGCTGGACTGCGAGCCCCCGAGAGCTCAACTGGTCGGCGATGCCCTTCGAAACAGCGCCTTCCGCGCCGGCGATGACGACATCCTTCGCCCCCAGAGCGGTGAGGGTCCGCAGCGTCTGGTCGTCGACCCGGCCGGTCTCGCCCTTGACGAGGATGACCGGAGCGCCGCGGTGGCCGGCGATCGCGGCCGCACCGAGTGCGTCCGCGAAGTCTCTACCCGTCGCGACGTAGACAGTGAGCGCTGATCGAAATTGCGCCGCGATCATGCGGGCGGTCTCGTATCGGTCGGCGCCCCCGATCCGGTCAACGGTCAGCGTGGAACCAAGAAGCGTGCGTAACCGGTCCGGCATCCCCGCGTCAAGGACCCCCGTGCCGCCGACGAGCACGACATTCTGCGGCGCGAGCCGTTTCAGCTCCGCCGCAGTCGAGGCGGGCAGGGCACCCGAGCGGGTGAGGAGCAGGGCGGCGTCCTCCGCAGCGGCGAGCGGGGCTGCCGCGAGCGCGTCCGCGAAGTCCGTCCCGACGACCAGGTACACCGTGCCGACGCCCTTCGGGAACGAGGTCCGGGATACCGCGACAGCGGTCTCGTAACGGTCTTGGCCGTCCAACCGGTCGGACGCGAATCCCCGAGCCGACACGCTCGCCGAGGTGCTCTGGGACTTCTCTGCGCCGAAGTGCGCGGAGACCGTGACGGAGATGCGCGTGGTGGCATCGTCGTTCGTGACGCGGTACGTCGATGCGGTGGCTCCCGCGATGGCCCGGCCGTCGCGGTTCCATTGGTAGGAGAACGACGTCGGCTTGGGAGTCCACGTGCCGGTCGCGGCCGTCAGGATCTGGCCGGATGCGGCGTTCCCACTGATCGTCGGCGTGCCGGGCACCACGGTGAAGGTGGCGAGATACTTCGTCGTCACCCACATCTGCGCGCCGTTGATGCTGGCCCTCGTCCACGCCCCGTAAGTGCCGGAGGCCTGCACGACGGTGCCCTTCGCCAGGCTCACCGCTCCGGTGCCGCACGCGGTCGTCGGCGCACCGCGGGCATTGAGGGAGTCCGCCGTCACGACGAGTCGATCGCCGCGCGGGGCGACCTCCGTCCCGGGTGGGACGGTGCACGGCGGGATCTGCGCGGCGGGCGCCCCGGTGGCACCGCGGAACCACTGCGCGTAGTAGTTGTAGAAGTTCCGGTTGCCGTACGACGAGCAGTCGTCACCGGTCCCCCAGCCGGCGGCGAGCGCCGCGATGTTCGGTCGGTAAGGCGTGTAGATGTAGAGGTTCGCCGTCGCCTGGTTGTGGATGTACACCTGGGACGTGCCGCACGCGGCCTTGTCGGGGTGCCACTGGATGGTATTGACGCGGCCGGGGCGGTAGTTGTACCAGCTCGGGTTCTGCACGTAGATCTGCTGCTGCCGGGCACCCAGGTACATCTGGTTGACGAACCCGGCCGCGCGAGGGTCGCACGGAGCAGTGTCGGGGCAGCTCTGGCCGAGCGCCTTGTCGTAGTGGGTGGTGGTCGGCTTGGTGCGGGTCACCAGGCTCTGCTCCTTCTGCAGCATGACCAGGAGCACCCGCGGGCTGACCCCGCACGCCTGCCCTGCCGCGGCGATGATCTCCGCTGCGGTGGCCCGGGCTTTGGCAGGCACGGCCTTGCAGTACCGGTCGGCGGCCATCGCGGGCAGGTCGGCCCGGTAATCCTTGATGCACGCGGGTCCCCCCGCTGCCGGCACGCACGACCCACCCTTGTCGTTGAGGAACGCCTGGACCTGTGCGGCAGACATCGCCGCGCCGTCGAAGAACTCGGCGTCGCTGATGATCATTCCGCCGTCGAAGATCGATCCCTCGGCCGCTTCCGCAGGCGCCGGTGGCGCCGCCACACCCATCAGGGAGCCCGCAAGGACGCCTGCGAGCACGAATGCCGCGAGCCTGGACGTCGCCCGACGGCGCTCTCGGGTGTGAGACATGTGAACAGTGTGGCGGAAGTTGCTCGTCAACGGCAACGATTGCCCAGGACGACTGGCGTCTACAGCTCCGCGTGAAGCTGCCACACCCGTTCCGCTGCTCCGAGCCAGGAGAATGCGCGTCCCCGGTCACCGGACATCACTGCCAGTCGGGCCAGCGCCGAATCAGAGGCGAGCACCTGGGTCAGCCCATCGCGGAGCCCCTCCGCGGAGGCATCCACGAGCAGGCCTCCGTCGAGCACCACCTCGCGGTGCACGGCGCAGTCCGCCGCCACCACAGGTGTCCCCAGCGCGAGGGCCTCCACGACGAGCCACGGAAAGGCCGTGTCGGTCGCAGGAGCGATGAGAAGGGATGCGGAGCTCAGTACGGCGGCACGGTCGAAGGGTTCCAGGGCGCCCCGAACGTGGATGCGGGATTCCGGGAGCCCTGCCGTCGCCGCGAGGTCGGCGATACCCGCCACGTCCGGATCGCCGACACCCGTCACCACGACGGGCGCGCCGCCTCCCGCACGAGCGACGGCGGCGAGCGCTGCATCCCGTCCGATTTCCCGTGCGCCGTCGATGAGAACGAAAGCGGCGGGCAGGTCGAGCGAGCGCAGCCGCCCGGCGACGTCCGTCGGCACGCGGAAGCCCTCCGGCGCGGCACCGGCGATGACGCGGATGCGGCCGGCCAGCCGTGGCGCGATCTCGGAGAGCGCCGCGGCCATCGCGTGCGTGGGGACGACGACGGCGTCGGCGTACCTCTCCGCCCGTTTGAGCATCGCGCGATGCCACATCGCCTCGGGCCGCGACAGCGTCTCCGGCGCCTCCCACGCGCGCAGATCCCACAGCGTCACGACGATCTGGTGCGTCTCGTTGACGCGGTCGTGCCGCACCAGCGGGCCCATCAGCGTCGGCGAATGGATCATGCCCTTGCCGACGCCGGGCGCCACCCCCAGCTGCCAGGATGCGGCGAGTTCGCGGCGCGGCAGAGCGAGGCGCGTGACGTCGACGAGCCCGTCGACGGCCGGGTCGTCGCCGCGCGGGATGATGCCGGCCACATCCGCCCCGCGGGGGGCGGTCGCGATGAGCGCGCGGGTCAGCGCGTGCGACGCCTCCGCCAGGTCGGGAGAGGTCGGCGAGACGAGCTGATCGAGGACGACCCGGAGGGTGGCGGTCACGCGCCCGGCTCCGGCGTGGGGGTGGGGGGATGCAGCGTCGTTCGGACGAGCTCCTGGATGTACGCGTAATTCGGATCGAACTCATCGATCCCGCCGTCGGGCGTGAGCTCGATGGTGCTGACGGGGAGCTCCTTGGCCTTCAGTGCCAGGTCGACGAGGGTCGGGAGGAGCGGCTGCGGAAGGTCGGTCTCCACGACCGCGGTGCCGGCGGCGGCGACGTCCTGGAACCGCGTCAGCACGTTCTCGGGCGTGAACTGGGCGAGCATCGCCTGCTGCAGCTGCCGCTGGCGCTGCATGCGATCGAAATCGCTCGTGGTGTAGCGGGAGCGGGCGAACCACTGGGCGGTGTCGCCGTCCATGTGCTGCGGCCCGGCCTCGATCCAGCCGATCGCCCAGTCCTCCGCGGGCTGACCCGGGTATGCCGGTCCCCCGCCCTTGGGCAGGCGCTGCTCCACGGTGATGTCGACCCCGCCGAGCGCGTCGACGAGGGCGGCGAAGCCGTGCATGTCGATGAAGACGTAGTAGGGGATCTCGATGCCGAGGATCCCTTCGGCGGCGTCCTTGGTCGCCTCGATGCCGGGAGCGGATCCGTTCGCCGCGGCGTCGGGGTAGAGCTCGGTGCCGTCCTGGCACACCTCCACCTCGGTGCGCAGCTGGTTGATGCCGCTCCCCCAGCCGCATGTGGAGCTGGCAAAGCCCTCATGCCCGTCGGGGTACTTGTCCTGCATGGGTCCGGGAGAGAACGGGAAGTTCGGCATGTCGCGAGGGATGCCGGTGATCGTGACAGCGCCGGTGTCGGCGTTGACGGAGACGACCGAGATGCTGTCGAACCGCATCGAGTCGCGCCCTTCGCCGCTGTCGGCACCGAGAAGGAGGATGTTGTAGTAGCCGTCGGAGGGGGGCACCACGGGGCCGGAGACACCGAAGATCGCCCCGAGGGTGTCACGAGCGGTGCCGGCGGCCTGCGCACCCCACGCCGCACCGCTGCTCGCTCCCACCAGGAGCAGCACCGACACCGCGGCGATGCCGAAGCGGGCGACGCTGCCGGTGCGGACGAGTCGGACCAGGCGCAGCGTGTCGACGGTGAGCACGACCCACAGGACGACGTAGCCGAGGAGGAGGGCCTGGACGAGGGTGAGCGGGACCCACCGGAACCATCCGAGCCATTCCGGGAGCCACGCGCCGGAGACGATCGAGACCAGGGCGGTCGGCCACAGGAGGGCGAACAGCCCCGCCACGATGACCCCGACCCACAGCGCGAGCGTCGCGCCGAGGCCGAAGCGGCCGAGCCGGCGGCTGCCCGCGAGCACCTGGGCGGAGCCGGGCAGCAGGAAGTTGAGGACGACCAGCCACCATCCGCGGCGGGTCATGACCTGACGCGACCCGGCGTCGGGATTGCGCAGCGGCCGTGTCTCCACGACGCTCCGTGCGGCCGGGCGCGTGCGCGGCGTGGCGGTCACACTCACAGCGAGTCCTTCAGCCGCCGGCTCTTCTCCTCGACCTGCGCCTCCAGGGCACGCGCGTATGCGACCAGCCGATCGCCGAGGGCGAGGTCGGCGGTGCCGAGGATGCGCGCGGCGAGGATGCCGGCGTTCTTCGCACCATTGATCGAGACGGTCGCGACGGGGATGCCGGCGGGCATCTGCACGATGCTCAGCAGGGAGTCCATGCCGTCGAGGGTCGCCAGCTGCACCGGCACGCCGACGACGGGGAGGGAGGTGACCGAGGCGAGCATCCCGGGCAGGTGCGCGGCGCCGCCGGCGCCGGCGATGATCACCTTCAGTCCGCGGGCGCGCGCGTCGCGGCCGTAGCGGATGAGCTTGTCGGGCGTGCGGTGCGCGGAGACGACCTCCACCTCGTGCGGGACGCCGAGCTCCGCCAGCATCTGCGAGGCGTCGCTCATGACGCGCCAATCGGAGTCGGAGCCCATCACGACGCCGACCACAGGCGTCTCGGAGGAGTGCAGCGGTCGGGTCACTGCACCAGGCTAGGGCGACTGCCTGCGAGATCGCCGCAACGGCGCGGGCCTCAGTCCAGGAAGTACGCCGCCGCCGCGCGTGCTTCGTACGCGACGTCATCGAGATCGTCGCCGGCGACGTTGACGTGCCCGACCTTGCGCCCGGGGCGCGGCGCCTTGCCGTACGTGTGGACCTTGGCCCGCGGATGCTCCGCCATGGCGGGAGCGAACCGCTCGAGGAGTCCGCCCTCCTGCGGCCCGCCGAGGAGGTTGACCATGACCGACCACGGCGCCGTCGCCTCCGTCGAGCCGAGCGGGAGGTCCAGGACCGCCCGGAGGTGCTGCTCGAACTGGCTGGTCACCGCACCGTCCTGCGTCCAGTGGCCGCTGTTGTGCGGACGCATGGCGAGTTCGTTGACGAGGATGCGCTCGTCGGTCGTCTCGAACAGCTCCACCGCCAGCATCCCGGTGACGCCCAGCCCCTCTGCGATCGCGACGCCGAGGTCGGCGGCCGCCTGCCTCAGGCGCGCGCTCGCGCCGGGTGCGGGGGCGAGTACCTCGGCGCACACCCCGCCGCGCTGCACCGTCTCCACGACGGGGTAGACCGCGACGTGGCCCGACGGACGACGCGCCACCTGCTGGGCGAGCTCACGGGAGAAGTCCACGAGTTCTTCGACCAGCAGCTCCCCGCCGCGGGCGTCCTCGGCGAGCGTCGTGAACCAGTCCTGCACTTCGTGCGCCGCCGACACGACACGCACGCCCTTGCCGTCGTATCCGCCGCGCGGGGTCTTCACGACGGCGCGGCCGCCGTGGGCGTCGAGGAACGCCTGCAGCTGCGTCTCATCCGACACCGCCGCCCACTCCGGCTGCGGGGCGCCGAGTTCCTGCATGCGGCGGCGCATGACGAGCTTGTCCTGGGCGACACCGAGCGGCTCGGGACCGGGGTGCACGGACACGCCGGCGTCCACGAGCGCGGCCAGGACGTCCTGCGGCACGTGCTCGTGGTCGAAGGTGACCACGTCCACATCGCGCGCGAACGCGAGCACGGTGTCGGCATCGCGGTAATCGCCGGTGGCGGTGGCGGCAAGCGCCGCCGACATGCCCGGCTCCTCGGCGAGGACGCGCACGTCCACGCCCAGCTCGACCGCGGGGGCGATCATCATCCTCGCGAGCTGGCCGCCTCCGATGATCCCTACTCGCAGCGCCATGGGTCCCCTTCCGTCGCCCCCATTCTCGCGCAGCCCGCGGGCGCCCACGACGGCGGGCGCGCAGCGGTCACATCTGGGCGGTGGGGACGGTCGCCGGCTGAGCGTCGCGGTGCGCGAGGATCTGGTTCACCTCGACCTGGTCGACGAGCACTTCATGCACGAGCTCGACGCTCGGGACGTTGCGCAGGCGCAGGGGCGCGTCCACGCCGTTGGAGAGGATCAGCGTGCCCGCTCCCCACAGCCGCTGCAGCGGACCCCGGCGCACCTGGATCGTGTACCCGCGCATGTGCGGCAGCTCCGTGCGCTTCGTGCCGAACAGACCCGACCGCTCGATGACTCGCCGCGTCGTGATCGTGTAGGTGTGCGACCACCACGTCGCCCACGGCAGCACGGCGAGGAGGAGCACGGCGACGGCGGCCGCGGTCAGCAGCATCCAGTCCTCGAAGGGCGCACGGAGGTTGCCGTAGAAGTAGCCGACGCCACCGGCGACGGCGATGACGACGAGGGCCGACCAGAACAGCCGCCGCGCGTGCGGGCGGAAACGGGCGACGCGCAGCTCGGGCGTGGGCACACCCGGGGCGGGGGTCAGAGGCCGGCCCCCGTACGTCGTCGGAGAGGTCACGGTCCTATTGTGACGCCGGGCGCCGACATCGCGGCGCTCCCACGCGGATCAGCGGACGTGGACGACGTCACCGGCCGACACGGGAATCTCCTCGAGGCCGGTGGCCACCACGAGACGGCCGTCGCCGTCGATGCGCTGACCGCGGCCCACGAGCGTCGTCCCGTCCGGCAGCGAGACCCGGACGTCGCTGCCGAGGGTCGTGCACAGCGCCTCCACTTCGCCGAGGACCCCGGATGCGGCGGCGTCGCCGTGGGAGGAGAGCAGCGCCTGCACGTGCTCGTCGAGGGCGCGCAGGTAGTCGGCCAGGAGACGGTCGTCGTCGCACTCCAGCCCCAGCGACGCGAAGGAGACGGCGGTGGCGACGGGGAGGTCGGCGCGGGTCATCCGCGTGTTGACGCCGGCGCCCACCACGACGGCGTCGCTGTCGCCGGGGACGACCTCGGCGAGAATGCCGCAGATCTTGCCGCCGTCCACGAGCACGTCGTTGGGCCACTTCAGCGCCGCGGTGTTGCCGGTGCCGGTCAGCTGCGCCGCCACGGCGCGCGTCATGGCAGCGCCTGCGGCCAGCGGGATCCATCCGCGGGCGTGGGCGGGCAGGCCCGGTACGCGCACGAGCACCGACACGGCGAGCGCCGTTCCGGGGGCGGCCGTCCAGGCGCGGTCGAGGCGGCCGCGTCCTGCGCGCTGATCGGCGGTGACGAGCACCGACAGGTGCGGCCAGCCGGCGGTGTCCCCCTCGGCGGCGGCGAGCACATCGGCGTTGGTGGAGTCGGTGGTCTCCACGACCTGGACACGCGGGCTGACGGCGGCGGCGAGCGGGTAGCCCTCTTCGGGGATCGGCATGCCCCCACCCTAGGCGTGGCCCCGCCCTCGACCTCCGGACTTGACAGCGCCGCCGCCCGTCGTCCGAAGACAGGAGGACGCGGGGCGCCGGACCGGTCAGCGGTTGCGGAGGTCGTTGACCACAGTCCAGAGCTGCCGGTTCCCGTAACGGACCTTGTACCAGTTGCGATCCGCGTCGAGGACTTCGATCGGCACGCCCGCCGGCACGACGACGGTCATCGCCCCCGCGGGGGACGTGCGCAGCGCCGTCGCACGCACCGTCACCATCTGCTCGACGGGGTACCACGCGGCCGTTCCGAAGGACCCGTTGAAGAATTCGTAAACGGTCCGGGAGATCGCCCGCAGCGCGGCCTGCGGCGGTGCCTGATCGCCGACGATCGAGATGACATAGGTCGATTTGGGTCCCCAGACGACTCCGCTGTCACCCTGCAGGAGGCCGGAGTCGATCCACAGCGCGCCGGGCTTGGTGGCCTGGCGGACGCCTGGCGGAATGCCCGAAGCGATCCGGGAGCGCCAGATCTGTGCCGACATCAGGGTGAGGAGGTGATCCGCGTAGGGGCGGGAGATCTTCTTCGCGCCGTGGAGCCGGTCGAGCAGGAGCACGAGGTCGTTTGTCGTGGTCCGGTTGCCGGCGTAGAGCACACTCGTGCCGTAGGGCACGCTCCCGTACGTCGTCTGACTCCATCCCGAAGCGCGGATGAACGCGTTCAGGTTTCCGATGCCGATCCAATGGACGATGTCGGAATGGCACCCGTTGTCCGAGGCGTGGATCATCACGTAGACGCACGTGGAGAGATCCAGTCCGGACGGGAGCATCGTCCCCCAGGACGCTTCCCCGCGCTCGATCTTGTGCAGCACGGCCCATGCCGCATACAGCTTCATCATGCTGGCCGGTTCGCGGAGCACCCCGCCATTGACATCTGTGACGACTCCGAGCCCGTCCATCTGACGTACCGACACGGAGAAAGAACCGGGATACTGGGCCGCCGTGGCCCGGATGGCGGCATTGAGGTTCCGCTGCCGGAGATCCTTCTCCGCCGAGCAGTTCCGGTTCACCAGCACCGCGGGCCCGAGCCACGCCGGCCCGCCCACCGCCGTGACCCCGACTCTGCGGGCACTGATGTCCGCGGCAACGGCATCGGGGGTGCAGGGCTCGATCGCATAGTAGAGGGGCTGCGCGGTCGCCCCGGCCAGGGCGGCCGCGACCGTCAGATCCGGATCCGTGAAGGAATTCACGACGATCGCCCGCTGGGCCGGTGCGGTGCGCTGCCCGGCCATCAGGATGGACTGTGCATACCGGTTCGGGGCTACGAGCCGCGAGACCGTGAACCCCGCCGCACGAAGAGACTCTTCGTGTCGAGCGCTCACAGTGCCGAGACCGCCCACGATGACCGTCTTCGTGGCTCCGATCGAGCGAAGAGCCGTCAGGGTCGGCTCGTCCACAGCGACCGCACCTCTGACCAGGAGCACCCCGCGCCCGCTCGACGCAGCCGTCACCGACGCGAGGGCGGCATCGACGGTCCCTTGCCCACCGGCCAGATACACCGTGTCGATCGCTTCGCCGACGCTGGCCAATGCGATGCGCGAACTCTCATACCGATCGCCGCCGCCGTACCTGCGCACGTCAGGCGCCCAGCGCTGCAGCTGCGTGAGGACTGCGTCCTGGACGACCCCCGCGCCCCCCACGACCACGATGCGCTCCGGACTCAGCCGCGCGAGTTCGTCGGCGACGGCCGGCGGAACGGAGCCCGCCCGCACATAGAGAAGCGGTGCCTGCAGCCGCGCCGCGAGGCCCGCCGCCACGATGGCATCCGCCGGGGCGTTGCCCGCGGTGACGAGAACGGTGGCGGCTCCGCTCGGGAAGGCGTTCTGAGCGGCCGCCACGCTCGTGCCGTATCGGTCCTGGCCCGATACGCGCGATGCGTTGGGGACCGCGACGGCGTCTGGAGGGACGACCGCACGGGGGGCACTCCGCGGCTCCGGATCCACCGGGGCGGGGCGGTCGTCGGGCACCTCGTCGGTCGGCGGTGTGACTCGGTCGGGTGCCAGCGGATTCTGCGTCGGAGTCGGCGAAGGCGTCGCAGGCTCAATCCGGTCTCCGACATCCTCGGGGGCGGGCGACGCGGGCGACGGCGCCGGGGCGGGCTGCTCCTCGGTCGGCGAAGGGGACGGCGCGGGCGGAGACACGGTGGTCTCCGGCGTCGGGGCGGCCACCGCGCCGGACGACGTCGTCAAGGACGACGTGAGCGCGCACGCGACCGCCAGCAGGAGCGCGGACGCTCGTGCGACGTGGGACCTGCGGAGGGGGGATCTGTGAGTCACCGTGGCAGGACGATACTGCGAACACAGCCGACAGACGGGAGCGCCACACGCAACGTCCAAGACGAGTGGGAAACCCCATCGGTTCGACAGGAGCGTACAGCGGATGCGGTGATGACTTGTGCGCACCCTCCAACGCCGCCGAGCACCCCGCCGATAGGGTGGAACGCGTGACCGAGCAGCCCGATCTCTCCACCACCGCCGGCAAGATCGCCGACCTGCGCAGCAGGTATCAGGCCGCGGTGGTCGATCCGGAAGAGGCCGCGCGCGTCAAGCAGCACGCGAAGGGCAAGCTCACCGCGCGCGAGCGCATCGAACTGCTCGTGGACCCGGGAACCTTCGTCGAACTGGACGAGTACGTCCGCCACCGCACGACGGCCTTCGGGATGGACCGCGCGCGCCCGTACGGCGACTCGGTCGTCACCGGCACCGGCACGATCCACGGCCGCACCGTCGCGGTGTACGCGCAGGACTTCTCCACCTTCGGCGGTTCGCTCGGCGAAGTCGCCGGCGACAAGATCATCAAAGTCATGCAGTTCGCCCTGCGCGGCGGCATCCCGATCATCGGCATCCTCGATTCCGGCGGCGCCCGCATCCAGGAGGGCGTCGTCGCGCTCGGCAAGTACGGCGAGATCTTCCGTCTGAACACCGCAGCGTCCGGGGTCATCCCGCAGATCTCGATCATCATGGGGCCCGCCGCCGGCGGTGCGGTCTACTCCCCCGCCCTCACCGACTTCGTCATCATGGTCGACAAGACCAGCCAGATGTTCGTCACCGGCCCGGACGTCATCAAGACCGTCACGGGCGAAGACGTCGGCATGGAAGAGCTCGGCGGCGCCTACACGCACAACACCCGCTCGGGCGTCGCGCACTACCTCGCCGAGGACGAGGACGACGCGCTCGATTACGCCCGCACGCTCCTGGGCTTCCTGCCCGACAACAACCTCGACGAGATCCCCGTGTACGAGACGGCGTTCGAGTTCGAGACGACGGATGCGGACCGCTTCCTCAACACCGTCATCCCCGACTCCCCCAACCAGCCCTACGACATCCACTCGGTGATCTCCCACGTCGTGGACGACGGCGACTTCCTCGAGGTCCAGCCGCTGTTCGCCCCGAACATCGTGATCGGGTTCGGGCGCATCGAGGGGCGCACGGTCGGGGTCATCGCCAACCAGCCGTCGCAGATGGCCGGAACCCTCAACATCGACGCGGGCGAGAAGGCCAGCCGGTTCGTGCGCTTCTGCGACGCCTTCTCCGTCCCCATCGTCACCCTCGTCGACGTGCCGGGTTATCTCCCCGGCACCGACCAGGAGTGGACGGGCGTCATCCGCCGTGGGGCGAAGCTCCTCTACGCCTACGCCGAGGCCACGGTGCCCCTGGTCACGGTGATCCTCCGCAAGGCCTACGGCGGCGCATACATCGTGATGGGCTCCAAGCAGCTGGGCGCCGACATCAACCTCGCGTGGCCGACCGCCGAGATCGCGGTCATGGGCGGTCAGGGGGCGGTCAACATCCTCTACCGCGGCGAGATCAAGCGCGCCGAGGCGGCGGGCGAGGATGTCGCGGCCGTGCGAACGCGCCTGGCCAACGAGTACACCTACAGCGTCGCCTCCCCCTTCCTCGCCGCCGAGCGCGGCGAGCTGGACGGGATCATCGAGCCGGCCCAGACCCGCGTCGCGATCGCGAAGGCGCTGCGGGCGCTGCGGGGCAAGCGGGCGAGCCTGCCCGCCAAGAAGCACGGGAACATCCCGCTGTGACCCCCGACCCCGCCGAGGCCCCCGTGTCGCTGGACGTGCGCCGGGGCAACCCCACCGCGGACGAGCTCGCCGCCCTGCTCGCGGTTGTGAGCGAGGCGTACGCGGAGGAGTCGGCGCAGGCCACCGCCCCCGAGCCCCGCGGACGCTCCCGGTGGCGGCTGTCGGCCAGGGCAGGGCGGGTTCCCCTGTCCCGCGAGGCGGGATGGGGCGGATTCTCGGGCTGAGCTGTCCCCCGAAGGTCCCGGCGTGTCCCCCGAAGGTCCTACCCGCTGTCCCCCGAAATGCCTACAGACGAGGGGCTTGCCCCCGCCGCATACTGAATGAGCTGGAACGCATCACGCGTTCGGTCGGAACCGCTCTTCAGCCGGTTCCGATCCTGCGGGCGGTTTTCGGGTAACCGCTCGCCAGGGCGAGGGGCGGGCGGCTTCGCCGCCCCTCGCCTCCCCTCGACTCACCGATCCGGAACCTCCCCCGGCCGGATCGGTGAGTCGGGTGGGCCAGCGCCGCCACGGGCCGCCGAGAGTGCATCACCTCGCCGAACCGGCACCGGATTCGGTGCACTCTCGCCGAGACGATGCACGTTCGGCGCAGTGGGGCCGCGCCGCGCGGTGGGGTCAGTGCGTGCGGGAGATCTCGCGCCAGAGCTCGACGCTGTCCTCGTCCGACAGCCGGTCGCCCTCGCCGGAGCGCCCCACGATGGTCACGGCGACCTCCTCGTGGGGCGACGTGCGGATGATCAGGCGCGTGGACGACGCCGAGCGCAGGATCTCGGCCAGCTCGGCCCTGATCGCCGCGAGCTCCGGTTCGGCGAGGTCTTCGAGGCCGCCCTCGTCGAGCATCGTGACGGCGATGCCGCGGCGGCGCGCGGCCTCCAGCTGCTCGCGCACGACATCGTCGAGCAGGCGCGGGCCGCGCAGCTCGTCGCGCAGGCGCCCCTCGGCCAGCCGGGCCTCCAGGCGCTCGGCGGGTCGCAGGTTGCCGCCGGTCTCGATCGTGCGCCCGAGGATCGGCCCTGCCGCCTGCAGGGCGCGCTGCACCTGCACGCGGCGCTCGCGCTGGCGCCCCGACTGGGAGGCCTGCCACGCGGATGCGGCCTGCTGCAGCTCTGCCAGACGCACGGTGTCGCGCGCGGCGTTGTCCAGGGCGAACATCAGCAGCTGGGCGGCGGCGACCCACACGATGGAGCCGACGAGCCCGAGCGCGAGGGCGGGCAGGAGGCCGATCCACAGGGAGATGGACACCCCTGCGAGGATCAGTCCGGCCCAGGCGAACCACGGCCCCCGGCGCACCATGATGATGGTCATGAGCGCTCCGACGCCGCCGATCACCCACGTCGCGAACGGCTGCGTGCGCGAGCCGGGCGCCACGGCGAACAGGATCGCGTTGGGGACGAGCACCGCGACGGCCAGCGCGAGGGCGCACACCCACATCGGGAGCCCGCCCTTGCGGTTCGAGGCGGTGGCGGGCGCCGCCGCGGTCTTACCCACGCCCCAGAACACCGTCAGCCACGTCACGACGAGGTACAGCGGCAGGGCGAGGTAGATGACCACCGGATGGTCGACGTCGCCGGTGCCCCACCAGAACCCGCGCGCGGCGAGGTAGGCCGTGAAGGCCACGGCCAGGACGGAGACGATCGCGCGAACGCTCACCAGCGGTCCCCGCTGTCCCACTCCAGGGTGACGGTCGTCCCGTTCGAGCCCGACTCGATCTCGGTGCGCCCGCCCACGGCGGTCACGCGCGCGAGGATCGAGCCGCGGATGCCGAGGCGATCCTCCGGGATCTGGTCCACCTCGAATCCGTCGCCGGCATCGCGCACCCGCACCACCACGCCACCCGGCTCGGCGCGACCGTGCAGCTGCACGGCCAGACCCTGCGCATTGGCGTGCTGGACGGCGTTGGCGACCGCCTGCAGCGCAGCCAGGACAAGTGCGCGCGCCACCCGCCCGGGCACGCGGGGCGTCTCGGGATCGACCGAGCGGGCCACCTGCAGCTGCACGCCCATCTCCCGCGCACCGCTTTCCAGATCGTCGGCCAGCCGGTCGGCGTCCACCGGTTCGTCGCTGCCCTCCCACGGGTCCTTCTCGGCGTTGGCGAGGCGGGTGAGCGCCTCGCGCGCCATGCTGACGGCCAGGGTCCGCTCGCGGGGCGTCGTGGCCCGCTCGGCGGCCAGGAGCGCCCCCAGGACGCTGTCGTGCATGAGGGCGGCCACCGCCACCCGCTCTCCCTCGGTCGCCGCCGCTGCGGCGGCCGCGGCGTAGCTGGCCACTGCGCGCGCCCGCGTCTCATCGACGTTGGCCGCGACCGAGCGGTAGGTCCATCCCAGAACCACCACGACGCTGCCGAGGATCAGGGCGAACGAGACGTCCAGGCCCACCGGCAGGAAGAACCGCTCGTCGAAACCCGCCTGGACCAGGCGCACGAAGCCGAACAGCAGCGGCGTGACCACCGTCCACACGATCTGCAGCGCCAGCGGGAAGGCGACCACGGTGGCGACGGTGGCCACGTTGACGAGGTAGAAGATCCACGGCTCCTCCGTGGGCACCGGCCGCGCACCGCCGGCGGTCGCGAACGGCCACACCGCCAGCGCGACGACGTAGACGACCGCGAACAGCCCGCTGAACACGCGCGGGAACCGGCCGGCCACACAAGCGATCACCATGGCGGTCAGCGGCACGAACACCGCCAGCACCATCGGCAGGTGCCATCCGGGGCGCTCGTCGCCGGGGCCGAAGGAGGCGAACACGGCCTGCGCCCCCAGGATCAGGGAGCCTGGGCCCACCAGCAGCGTGATGACGCGCTCGATCCGCGCACGTGTGAACGAACCGAGGTTCTCGGTGGCCTCCCGCGAAGTCGGCAGACGCCCCCAGGCAGCTTCGAGTACCGACCTGCCGGCCTCAACCATCGCGTTCGCCCTCGGGGCGCTGCAGGATGCCGTCCTCCATCGCACGGCGCAGCAGGTCGATCTTCGTGGGCGCCGGCCGGCCCACCTCGACGTACTTCACGCGCACGCGGGTGATGTTCTCCTTGGCGGTGGAGTACGCCACGCCGAGCCGGTCGGCCACCGCCTTCAGCGGCAGCCCGGCGGCGTACAGCCGCAGCACCTCGCGTTCGCGGGCCGACAGCTGTGCGTCGGCGAACTCCCGGTCCGCCTCCACGGCGCTGGCCCACTCGACGTTGTTGAGCAGCTCGCCCTGCGCGACGGTGCGGATGGCGCCGAGCACCTCGTTGATCGGGGAGGCCTTGCTCACGATGCCCGCAGCCCCCGCCGACAGCGCCTCCCGCACGGCTGCGGGCCGGTCGGCGACACTGTGGATGATGACGCTGGAGCCGTCGGCGAAGAGGCGATTGACGTTCTCGGACACCGTCGTGCCGTCGCCGAGCGTGAGGTCCAGCACGACGACGTCGGCCGGCGCCTGGGTGCGGGTGGACTCGCCGCGCCACGCGAGGTATTCGGTCACGGTGCTGCCGGAGAAGGCGACCACCATGCTCTCCTCGCGGGCGATTGCGGCTTCGAGCCCGAGCCGCACCGACTCGTGATCATCGATCAGGGCGACTCGCGTCATAGTCGTCATGGTATCGGTGTCACGGGGTCAGCACCGCGACCGCCTCGACGTGATGCGAATGCGGGAAGAGATCGACGGCGCGCACGGGGCGGCGGCAGTGGTATCCGCCGTCGCGGAAGGTCCCCAGATCGCGCGCCAGGGCGACCGGATCGCACGCGACGTACACGACCGCCGCCGGTGCGAGGGCGAGGATGCCCTCGACCACCTCGCGCCCGGCTCCCGCGCGCGGCGGATCCAGCAGGACGACGCCGCGCGAGAGCCGCTCGCGCTCCGCGGGCGAGGATTCCGCCGCCAGCTGCCGCACGAAGCGGTCCACACGGGCGGTCACCGCGCGCGCCCCCACCCACTCCGCGAGGTTCTCGCCGGCGTGCTCGGTGGCGCGCGGATCGGATTCGACCGACGTCACCCGCGTGGCAGGCCCGCCCAGGCCGCCGAGCGTCGCGGCGAACAGGCCGACTCCGCCGTACAGGTCCAGGTGCGCCGCGTCGGGGTCGACGGGAGCCGCGGCGCCCAGCTCCTCGGCGACGATGGTGGTCAGGCTGTGCGCGGCGAGCCGGTGCACCTGCCAGAAGCCGCCCGCGTCCACGCGGAAGTCGCGCCCGCCCGCGTGCTCGACGATGACCTCGGGCGCCGGTGGTGCTGCCGAATCGGGGCGCGGGATGATCCGCACGCGCCCGTCTGCGGGCTGGACGAGGTCGACGCATCCGGGCAGCTGGCCGCGCAGGCCCGCGGCGGCCCGCGCGAGGGCGGGGGTGGCCAGCGGCAGGTCGTCCACCTCGATGACGCGGTGACTGCGCGCAGCGAACGGGCCGATGCGTCCGTCCTCGTCGACGTGCAGGCTCACGCGCGTGCGCCACTGCGTGGCATCCGGGCTCTCCTTCGCCACCACGGCACCGGATGCGTCGACGATCGGCACGGCCTCCTGCATCGTGACCGGTACGTCGACCTTGCCGATGCGCTCGAGCGCGTCACGGAACACGTGCAGTTTCAGCTCGCGCTGGTACGGCAGGTCGATGTGGCCGAAGTCCGCCCCGCCCGGGCGCTGCTCGGGGGCCGTGGTCACGTCGGCGGCCGCCCACACGTGCGTCCTGCGATGGGGCGAAGCGGTCAGCACTTCGACCGTCTCGGCGCGCCAGAACGACTTCTTGCGGGTGTCGCTCAGGCGTGCACGCACCCGCTCGCCCGGGATCGCGTCGGCGACGAAGACGACACGACCCTCCAAACGCGCGACGAACACGCCGCCGTGGGCGACGTCGGTGACTTCCAGCTCGACGAGGTCTCCGGTTTCCATCCCGCCAGCCTTTCACGCGGCGGCTACCGTGTGAGCATGCACGTGTGCCTGGCCTCCACCTCGCCCGCCCGTCTCCAGCTCCTGCGGCAGGCCGGGATCGAGCCGCGGACGCTCGCGCCCGACGTGGACGAGGATGCGGTGATCGCCGACACCGAACGGGCCGAGGGGCGGCGTCTGCCGCCTGCCGAGCACGTGCTGCTGCTGGCGCGCCGCAAGGCCGCCGACGTGGCGGCGCGGCTGGCCGATGCCGAATCCGACTTCGCCGGGTTCGTCGTGGGAGGCGACTCGATGTTCGAACTCGACGGCGAGATCCTCGGAAAGCCGTACACGCCGGATGCGGCGGCCGCCCGCTGGCGGGCGATGCGGGGACGCACGGGCGTGCTGCACTCCGGGCACAGCGTCATCCGGCTGGGCCCGGGCTCGCCGGCCGTGGAGGCGCACGCGGTCGCCGAGGCGTCGGTGACCTTCCGCGGCGACGTCACCGACGACGAGATCGCCGCGTACGTCGCCACCGGCGAGCCGCTGCACGTGGCGGGCGCCTTCACGGTCGACAGCCTGGGCGGCGCGTTCATCGAGCGGGTCGAGGGCGACCCCTCCACGGTCGTCGGCATGTCGCTGTCGACGGTGCGCGGCCTCATCCGCGACCTCGGCGGGGAGTGGACCGCGCTGTGGAACCGCGCGACCACTTCGTAGACTCCCCCACACGTTCTCGGCGGTTTCTTGTGCAGGTGGCGCAAAAGGGCACCACGGGGCGTGAGTAGGCTGACACCCATGCCGGAAATCGCCAAGGTGCTGGTCGCGAACCGCGGCGAGATCGCTGTTCGAATCATCCGTGCCGCGCGCGACTCCGGTCGCGCCAGCGTGGCCGTGTACGCCGACCAGGATCGCGACGCCCTCCACGCCCGCCTCGCCGACGAGGCGTACGCCCTGTCGGGGGCCACCAGCGCCGAGACCTACCTGTCGATCGAGAAGATCCTCTCGATAGCGCGGCGCTCCGGCGCCGACGCCGTGCACCCCGGCTACGGGTTCCTCGCCGAGAACGCCGGCTTCGCCCGCGCCGTCATCGCGGCAGGGCTGACCTGGATCGGCCCGTCGCCGGAGGCCATCGAGGCGCTCGGCGACAAGGTCACCGCCCGCCACGTCGCCGAGAAGGTGGGCGCCCCGCTGGCCCCGGGGACGCCGGGCCCGGTCGCCGGCGCCGACGAGGTCGTGGCCTTCGCCGAGCTCGTCGGACTGCCCATCGCCATCAAGGCCGCCTTCGGCGGCGGCGGACGGGGTCTGAAGGTCGCCCGCACCCTGGAAGAAGTGCCCGAGCAGTTCGAGTCCGCCACGCGCGAGGCGGTCACCGCGTTCGGGCGAGGCGAGTGCTTCGTCGAGAAGTACCTCGACCGCCCGAGGCATGTCGAGACGCAGTGCTTGGCGGATGCCGCCGGCAACGTCGTGGTGATCTCCACGCGCGACTGCTCGCTGCAGCGACGCCACCAGAAGCTCGTGGAGGAGGCGCCGGCGCCGTTCCTCACCGCGGAGCAGAACGACATCCTCTACAGCGCGTCCAAGGCCATCCTCCGCGAGGTGGGCTACGTGGGCGCGGGGACGTGCGAGTTCCTCATCGGCGCCGACGGGACGATCTCCTTCCTCGAGGTGAACACGCGTCTGCAGGTGGAGCACCCCGTGTCCGAGGAGGTCACCGGGATCGACCTCGTGCGCGAGCAGTTCCGCCTCGCCGAGGGCGCAGAGCTCGGCTACGACGACCCCGAGCCGGTGGGTCACTCGATCGAGTTCCGCATCAACGGCGAGGACCCCGGACGCGGCTTCCTCCCGCAGGCCGGCCCCATCCACGTCTTCAAGACCTTCGGCGGCCCCGGCCTCCGCCTGGACTCGGGCGTGACCGCCGGCGACACCGTGTCCGGGTCGTTCGACTCGCTGCTGGCGAAGATCATCGTCACCGGCCGCGACCGCGCCCAGGCGCTGGAGCGCGCACGCCGGGCGCTGGACGAATTCGAAGTCGCCGGCCTCCCCACCGTGCTGCCCTTCCATCGCCGTGTCGTGCGCGACCCCGCCTTCACGGCCGAGGACGGGCGGTTCGGGGTGTTCACGCGCTGGATCGAGACCGAGTTCGACAACGACATCCCGCCGTGGGACGGCGAGCCCGAGCCTGTCGTCGCTGCGCCGGCGCGTCACACCGTCGTCGTGGAGGTGGGAGGCAAGCGCCTCGAGGTCAACCTCCCCGAACGCATCGCCACCGCCCCGCACGCCCCCGGTCGCCCCGCGGCGGTCCCGCCGTCACGGCGCTCGCACGGGGCAGCGGCCGTCACGGGGGCGACCGGCGACGCCGTGAAGGCCCCCATGCAGGCCACGATCGTCAAGGTCGCCGTCGAGGTGGGTCAGTCGGTCGTGCAGGGCGACCTGGTGGTCGTGCTGGAGGCGATGAAGATGGAGCAGCCGATCCAGGCGCACAAGGACGGCATCGTCGGCCTCATCGACGCCGCCCCCGGCACGACGGTGGCCGCCGGTCACCTCCTCCTGACGATCGCCTGACGCCGGCCCCGGATGCGGCGGGTCAGGCCTCCTCGACGTCCTGACGATCGACGATGTGCATCGCCCGCGTGGCATCGGTGATGCTGCCCGACAGCGACGGGTACACCGCGAAGACGCGGGAGACCTGGTCGACCGTGAGGCGCCGTTCCACGGCGATCGCGAGCGGGTAGATCAGCTCAGACGCGCGGGGGGCGACGATGACGCCGCCGATGACGGTACCGCTGCCCTGTCGCGCGATCACCTTGACGAAGCCATCGGTGATGCGCTGCATCTTCGCGCGCGGGTTGGCCGAGAGCGGGAGCTTGCGCACGATGCCGTTGATGCGGCCGTCGGCGATGTCCTGCTCGGTCCATCCCACGGTGGCGATCTCGGGAGCGGTGAAGATGTTCGCCGCGATCCGGCGGCGCTCCAGCGGGATTACGACATCCCCCAGCGCGTGGAAGACGGCCGTGCGCCCCTGCATCGAGGCCACCGAGGCCAGCGGCACGAACGTCGTGCAGTCGCCGGCGGCGTAGATGTTGGGCACCGACGTGCGGGCGACGCGGTTGACCTGGATGTGCCCGGAATCGGTGAGCTGCACCCCGGCCTCCTCCAGGCCGATGCCGGCGGTGTTCGGCACGGCGCCCACGGCCAGGAGGCAGTGGCTGCCCTCCACCGTGCGCCCGTCGGAGAGGGTCACCACGACGCCGTCGCCGGTGTTCACGACGCTCTGCGCGCGCGACTTGGACAGCACCGTCATGCCGCCGCGGCGGAAGACGTTCTCCAGCACCGCCGCGGCGTCCGGGTCCTCCCCCGGCAGCACCTGGTCGCGGCTGGAGACCAGCGTCACCTGGGCGCCGAGGTTCATGTACGCCGAGGCGAACTCCGCCCCGGTGACGCCCGATCCCACGACGATGAGGTGCTTGGGGAGCGCACGCATGTCGTACAGCTGCGTCCACGTCAGGATGCGTTCGCCGTCGGGGCGCGCGGAGGGGAGCTCCCGCGGCGACGCCCCCACCGACACCACGAGGGTGTCGGCCTCGACGCGGTCGAAGTCGGTGCCGCCGGCCTCGTTCGAGACGATCACCGCCGAATCGCCGTCGAGGCGGCCGTGCCCCGAGATCACGCGGACGCCGGCCTCCACGAGCGCGGCGCGCATGTCCTCGGACTGCTGCCGGGCGAGGGAGAGCACGCGGCGGTTGACGGCTGCCATGTTCACCGCGACCTGGGGGGTCAGCGGCCGTCCGTCGCCGTCCTTGGCGAACACCTGCACGCCCAGGTCGCTCGCTCCCGCGATCGCCACGGCGGCGTCCGCCGTGGCGATGAGGGTCTTGGACGGCACGACGTCGGTGATGACGGCGGCGCCGCCGATGCCCTGCCGTTCGACGACGGTGACCTCCGCGCCGAGCTGCGCGGCTGCCAGCGCCGCCTCGTAGCCGCCGGGTCCGCCACCGAGGATGGCGACGCTCTGGGTGCGCTCGAAGCTGAGGGACATGGCATCCATTCTGTCTGGTTCCGTGCCCCGCGCCGTCCGTGTGGCACCGCGGTGCGCTCGTTCCTAGAGTGGGGGGATGCCACACACAGCGGGGAACCCCCTCGACGAGCCCACCGCCGATCCGTTCGAGATCGCCGCACAGGCCGCCGCCGACATCGCGCGCCTGACCGGCGTCGAGCGCCACGACATCGCCGTGACCCTGGGAAGCGGATGGGGCAGGGCCGCCGATCTGCTCGGCGAGACCGTCGCCACCGTTCCCGCCGACGAGGTCACCGGCTTCAGCAGGCCCGCCCTGGCCGGCCACGTCGGGACGCTGCGGAGCGTCCGAACCCCCGCGGGCCGTCACGTGCTCGTGATCGGCGCCCGCACCCACTTCTACGAGGGCCATGGCGTCCGCCGCGTGGTGCACAGCGTGCGCACGGCAGCGGCCACCGGGGCCCGCACGATGGTGCTCACCAACGGCGCCGGGGGCATCCGCGAGACGTGGCGCCCCGGCCAGCCCGTGCTCATCAGCGACCACATCAACCTCACCGCCGCCTCGCCCCTGGAGGGGGCCACCTTCATCGACCTGACCGACCTGTACTCCGCGCGCCTGCGGGACCTCGCCCGGCAGATCGACCCTGCACTGGATGAGGGGGTGTACTGCCAGTTCCGCGGCCCGCACTACGAGACCCCCGCGGAGGTGCAGATGGCCAAGACCATCGGCGGTCACATCGTCGGGATGTCCACGGCGCTGGAGGCCATCGCCGCGCGCGAGGCGGGAATGGAGATCCTCGGCATGTCGCTCGTGACGAACCTCGCCGCCGGCATCCAGACCACGCCCCTCAGCCACGAGGAGGTGCTCGAGGCCGGGCGCGAGGCCGAGCCGGTGATCTCCTCCCTGCTGGCCCGCATCATCGAGGCGCTGTGAACGGCGTCCCGGAGGAGCTGTTCGCCGCCGCGCGGGCATGGCTCGCGCAGGACCCCGACCCGCAGACGCGCGACGAGCTGAGTCACCTGATCGCCCAGGCACAGGCCGACGACGCCACGGCCGCCTCGGAGCTGCTGGATCGGTTCTCGCACCGGCTCGCGTTCGGGACGGCAGGGCTGCGCGGTGCGCTGGGGGCGGGACCGAACCGCATGAACCGCGTGCTGGTGGCCCAGGCCGCCGCCGGTCTCGCCGCCTACCTCCGCGAGCGGTCGACGCCCGGCGAGACCCCCGTCGTGGTGGTCGGCTACGACGGACGGCGCAACTCCGACGTGTTCGCGCGCGACTCCGCGGAGATCTTCGCCGGCGCGGGGCTGCACGCCGTGCTGCTGCCGCGGATGCTGCCGACCCCCGTGCTCGCCTTCGCCGTCCGCCACCTCGGCGCCGCCGCCGGCGTCATGGTGACCGCGAGCCACAACCCCCCGCAGGACAACGGGTACAAGGTGTACCTCGGCGGGGCCGACGACGGCGCGCAGATCGTCTCGCCCGCCGACGCCGAGATCGCCGCGCACATCCAGGCCGTCGCCGATCGCGGCGACATCGGCACGATCCCCCGCTCGGTCGGCTACGCCAACGCGGCCGAGGAGGTCGTGGACGCCTACGTCGCAGCCACCGCCGCCGTCGCGCCGGCCACCGCCGGCGCGGCCGGGCTGAAGTGGGTGTACACCGCCATGCACGGCGTCGGGTGGGAGACCCTCCGGGCCATCCTGGCCACCGCCGGCTACCCCGAGCCGACCGTCGTGGCCGAGCAGATCGAACCCGACGGCGCCTTCCCGACCGTGGCGTTCCCCAATCCCGAGGAGCCGGGCGCGATGGACCTCGCGTTCGAGACCGCGCGGGCCGTGGGGGCCGAACTGGTGCTCGCCAACGACCCCGATGCCGACCGGATGGCCGTCGCCATCCCCGACGCATCCGCCGACGGCGGCTGGCGCCGGCTCAGCGGCAACGAGGTGGGGCTCCTGCTCGGCCGCCGGGCCGCACGTGCGGCGGCGGGCGTTCCGGGCGCCTCGCTCGCGTGCTCGCTGGTGTCCTCCCCCGGTCTGCAGGCCATCGCCGAGCGCTACGGGCTGGACTTCCACGCGACGCTGACCGGATTCAAGTGGATCTCCCGCGCACCGGGGATGGTCTACGGCTTCGAGGAGGCCCTCGGCTATCTCGTCAATCCCGGCACGGTGCGCGACAAGGACGGCATCTCCGCCGTCGTGGCCCTGCTCGACCTCGCCGCCCAGGCCCGCGCCGAAGGCTCCGACCTGCAGGGCCGGCTGGACGACCTGCGCGAGGAGTTCGGGGCGTTCGCGAGCGATCAGATCTCCATCCGGGTCGCCGACGTGTCGCAGATCGCCGGGATGATGGCGTCGCTGCGGGCCGACCCGCCCTCCCACGTGGGCGGCAGCGCCGTCTCGCGCATCGATGACCTGCTCACCGGCGTCGACGATCTGCCGCCCGGCGACGTGCTGCGCGTGTGGCTCGACGACGGCGCACGGCTGATCGTGCGTCCCAGCGGCACCGAGCCCAAGCTCAAGATGTACCTCGACGTGCACGGGTCATCCGACCAGGAGGCCCGGGAACGGCTGGCCGCCCTCGCCGACGGCGCGCGGGCGCTGCTGGCGGAGCGGCGGTAGGCGCGGGCGCCGTCGGTAGGATCTGCGGCATGGATCTGCTCGACCCGGTGGTGCTGGAGGACGCGCACGTGCGGCTGGAGCCGCTCACGCCCGCGCACGCCGACGACCTCGCCGAGGCCGCCCGCGGTCTCGAGCACGCGTGGTACACCTCGATCCCGGCGCCGGGAGCGGTCGCCGACGACATCGCGCGGCGCCTGCGGTGGCGCGATGAGGGGGTCATGAATCCATGGGCGGTGGTGCACGAGGGCGTCGCGGTGGGCGAGACGACCTTCTGCAACATCGACCAGGCCAACCGCCACGTCGAGATCGGCCACACGTGGCTGGGCCTGTCGGCCCAGCGCACGGCCGTGAACACGGCCGCGAAGCTCCTGCTGCTCGCCCACGCCTTCCAGGAGTGCGACGCGATCGCGGTGGAGTTCCGCACCCACTGGCACAACCGGCAGTCCCGCGCGGCCATCCAGCGCCTCGGCGCGAAGCAGGACGGCGTCCTGCGCAATCACCGCGTGGGCCCGGACGGGATCCTCCGCGACACCGTGGTGTACTCGATCCTCCCCGGCGAGTGGCCCGCCGTGCGCCGTGGGCTCCAGGCGCGGCTCGACCGCGGCGACGGCGCGGCCTGACCCACCGCACGTGCCGCGCCCCCGCGGGGCTCAGCCGTCGATGACGGCGACGAGTTCGTCGAGGAACGCCGTGAAATCCGTCGCGCGCCGCACGATGCGCTGCACGCTCTCGCGCTCGGAGAACACCTCGACGAACTGCTCGAACACCGTCTGGAACGCCTCGCGGTCGGCCTCGGAGAAGGCCACGAACGCCACCACCTGCACGCGCCCCTCGCCCCATGGGATCGACGGGTCGGCGATGCCGATCGCGATCTGGGTGCGGGTGGCGGTCATCGCCATGGCGTGCGGGACGGCCAGCGCGTCGGTGAACGCCGTGGAGGAGAGCCGTTCGCGCTCGATCGCGCGTTCGACGTAGTCGTCGTCGATGACGCCCTGCCGCACGAGCAGGCCGCCGAGCTGACGGATGACGCCGGCCTCGCCTGCGGCCGGGTCCAGACCCCGCACGAATGCAGAGGAGTCGAAGTAGCCCTCCAGCTCGGCGCGGAGGCGGTGCAGACGACGGCCGCGCCGGATCCGTGCCGCCGCGGCCTGCACCCGGTCGACGTCGGAATCGGTGAGGAACGGCTGGATCCGCACGATCCGATCCCCCGGCGCCGGCGGGTCGATCGTGGTGAGGATCAGGTCGGTGTCGATCGCCGACCAATCGGGGTCCACGCGCGTCTCCACGCCGACCACTTCGATCGCCTGACCCAGCGAGCGGTCCACGCTCGAGCGCAGCAGCTCGTGCAGCTCGTAGTACCCCGGGCACACGATCGTGGCCGTCAGGAGCGAGTCCTCGCGCCGGCTGCGCTCCAGGCGTCCGCCGACGTGCATCGCGATGTAGGCGATCTCGTCGTCGACGATGGGGATCCCCAGGCTCTCGTGCAACTCACTGGCGATGAACACCGCCACTTCGAAGATCATCGGGTAGGTCGACTTCAGTGACCGCGTCAGCGGATTGCGCGACCACGCCTGCGCGTGCGAGCGATGCAGCAGGTTCTGCACGTGCAGGGCCAGGCGCAGGATGAAACCCTCGTGCGCGATGTCGACGAGGAATTCGGATGCGGCGCGCTCCACCACCGTCCGCACGGCACTCTCCACCCGCGGGTCCAGCCGCGTGCGCGCATCGTCGGCGGCCGGGGCTCCGGGGGCCACGACACGCGTGAGGACGAGCGCCGCCAGATGCTGCTGGTCCCCTGCGCCCAGCTGCACCCCCAGGTGCGTGCGGGCGAGTCGGTCCAGGAGCTCGGCGACCTGGCCGTGCGCGGCCGGCATCTCCCCGGCGGGGCGGTCCATGGCGCGGTCGCGGGTGATGCGGTCGGCGGCGATCGCGATGTGCATGACCACGTCGCCGATGCCGTACTCGTTGACGTAGTAGCCCAGCGCGCTCAGCTCGGCTGCCAGGTCGGCCTTGAAGGGCCCGAAGGCCTGGGCCCCGACGGACCCTTCGCCGAGCGTGCGGCGCAGTGCCTCCAGATCGAAGGAGCCGGCGTCCATCTCGTCGTGCGCGAGGCGGCTGAGCAGGCGCCGCTGCGCCATCTCGGTGCCGCGCAGCCGCGCGATCGACGCCGAGCGCTCCAGCGTCAGCTCGGTGCCGCCCAGAAGCCCGCGCACGCGGGCGAGGTCGGCTTCCAGCGTGGCCGGACTCACGTGCAGTGCTTCCGCGGTCTCGAAGACGTCGATCCCGTCTGCGCTGCCCAGCAGCGCGCGCACGAGCGTGTGGAGCCGGTCGCGGGGAGTGCCCGCGTCGGCGGCCGGCCCCGCACGCAGCGCTGCCGCGGCATCCGGACCGGCCCGATACCCCAGGGGTCCGGACTCCACGGCCGTTCCCCCTCCGGTGCGGGCGTTCAGCGCCGTCACGTACGAGCGGATGCTGCGCGGGGTGACCCCCAGCACGTCGGCGAGCGCGGCGGCCGTCGCCCACCGCCCGTCGCGCATGAGCAGGCTCAGAAGCCGGTCCTGACGGGCTCGCGTCATGGCGCCGCCGTCCTCGCTGCCGTCACGATCGTCCTCCGCGGCCGAGTCAGGGGGCCGCGGTCCAGTCAATCATGGCGCCCCACGGGCGGAGCAGGGTCGGAGGCCCCGGCTCGACCCGTCGTTCCGGGGGGTGGGAAACGAACCTGGTTGTCCACCCAGCGCAGACGAAGAACAATGGCCGGGGAGGAGGCCGATCGATGAGGATCCTGGTGATCTGCGGGGCGGGTGCGTCCAGCACCTTCGTCGCGCAGCGCGTGCGCCGCGCCGCCCACGAGCACGGGCTGCCGTACTCGGCGGTGGCCGGGACCACCGGCTCGCTCGCGATCGACCTGGACTCCGCCGACATCGTCCTGGTGGGCCCCCACCTGGCGGCCGAGCGGGATCGGATCGAGCGCAGCGCCGCGGCGCTGGACGTGGCGGTGGCCGTCCTCCCCGAGGACATCTTCAGCGACCTGACCGGCGAACGCACGCTCGACCTCGTGCGCGCGACACTGGCCGGCCGCCCGGATCCCCTCTCCACCACCGACACGAACGCGTAAGCGCGAGAAAGCAGGAAGCATGCCCTCCCTCACCCGCACGGTGCGGATCGGATCGTCTCACGGACTGCACGCCCGCCCGGCGAAGATGTTCGCGCAGGCGGCCAAGGATGCCGGCATCCCCGTCACGATCGCCAAGGACGCCGGGGCGCCCGTGAACGCCGCGAGCATCCTCGGGGTCATCGCCCTGGGCATCGACCAGGGCGATTACGTCACCCTCACCGCCGACGGGGAGGGTGCCGAGGCGACGCTGGACACGCTGGCCGACCTGCTCAGCACCGACCATGACGCACAGTGAGGGGACGGCGGCGATGACCGAGCTTCGTGGCGTCGGCATCGGCCTGGGCGTGGCCCAGGGCCCGGTGGCGCGGATGGCCGAGCCCTTCCCTCCGCCCGAGGACGTCGACAGCACCCGGTCGGCCGAGGAAGAGGGCGCGCGCGTCCGCGACGCGGTGGCAGCGGTGGCCCGTGAGCTCGAGCAGCGCGGCGCGCAGGCGGGCGGCGCGGCACGCGACGTGCTCGAGGCGCAGGCCATGATGGCCGAAGACCCTGCCCTCCTCACCGAGGTGGACACCCGGGTGGGCGACGGCAAGACCGGCGAGCGGGCGGTGTGGGAGGCGTTCGCGTCGTTCCGCGACCAGCTCACCGCCCTCGGCGGCTACCTCGGCGAGCGCGCGGCCGATCTGGACGATGTCGCCCAGCGCGTCATCGCCCGCCTGCGTGGCGTCCCCGCCCCCGGGATCCCCGACCCCGGGCACCCCTTCGTGCTCGTCGCGAAAGACCTGGCACCGGCCGACACCGCACTGCTGAACCTCGACATGGTGCTCGCCCTGATCACCACCGAGGGCGGACCGACCTCGCACACCGCGATCCTCGCGCGGGAGAAGAACATCGTCGCCGTCGTGGGCGCCGCCGACGCGGGCTCCCTCACCGACGGCACGGTCGTGATCGTGGATGCCGCCGCCGGCGTCGTGACGGTCGCCCCCAGCCAGGACGAGCTCGACCGCGCCGAGAACCGCGCCGCCGCGCGGGCCTCGGCGGCCACCGCACCCGTCACCCCCGGCGCCCTGGCCGACGGCACCCCGGTGCCGCTTCTGGCCAACCTCGGCAAGCCCGAAGGCGCGGCCGAGGCGGTCGAGCTGGGCGCGGAAGGCGTGGGCCTGTTCCGCACCGAGTTCCTCTTCCTCAGCGCCAACGCGGCCCCCACCGTGGCCGAGCAGCGCGATGCGTACACGCGCCTGCTCTCGGCCTTCCCCGGCAAGAAGGTCGTCGTGCGCGTGCTGGATGCCGGCGCCGACAAGCCGCTGCCCTTCCTCAACGACTCCCACGAGGAGAACCCCGCGCTGGGCCTGCGGGGACTGCGCGCCCTGCGCGCGAGCGAGGACATCCTCCGCGAGCAGCTGACCGCACTGGCCGAAGCGGATGCGGCGACCCGGGCGACGCCGGAAGGACCGGCCGATCTGTGGGTCATGGCACCGATGGTCTCGACGGTCGAGGAGACGGAGTACTTCGTCGCCATGGCGCGGGAGTACGGCGTCAAGACCGCCGGCGTCATGGTCGAGGTGCCGTCCTCGGCGCTGCTGGCCGACCGCATCCTCGCCCACGCCGACTTCGCCTCCATCGGCACGAACGACCTCACCCAGTACACCCTCGCGGCCGACCGGCTGCTCGGCTCCGTCGCGGCGTTCCAGGATCCGTGGCATCCGGCCGTCCTGCGCCTGGTGCGCGAAGTCGGCGCCGCCGGCGCAGCCCTGGGCAAGCCCGTGGGTATCTGCGGCGAGGCGGCGGCGGATCCGCTCCTGGCCGTCGTCCTGGTGGGCCTGGGCGCGACCACGCTGTCGATGGCGCCCACGGCCCTGGCCGACGTGCGCGCGTCCCTGCTCTCCCACACCCTCGACGACGCCCGCCGCGTCGCCGAGGCCGCCTTGGCCGCAGACGGCGCGGCCTCCGCTCGCGAGGCGGCACGAGCCGCCTCCGCTTCACAGAAAGTGACACAGCCATGACAACGGCGTCCGCACCCGCGACGCGTTCCGGAGGCGGCGCCCGCGTCGCCGTCCAGCGCTTCGGCACGTTCCTCTCCGGCATGATCATGCCGCTGATTCCCGCGCTCATCGCGTGGGGCATCTTCACGGCCTTCTTCATCGAGAAGGGCTGGACGCCCAACGCCCAGCTCGCCACGATCGTGGGACCGTTCATCCACTACCTGCTGCCGATCCTGATCGCCTACCTCGGCGGTCACATCGTGTACGGCGTGCGCGGCGGCGTGGTCGGCTCCATCGCCACCTTCGGCGTCATCGCGGGGTCGGACTACCTGATCGCCCAGATCAACGAGACCCTCCCCGCCGACAACCAGCTCGGCGAGATCAACATGTTCATCGGAGCCATGATCATGGCCCCCATCGCCGCGTGGACGATGAAGCAGCTGGACAGGCTGTGGGACGGCAAGATCCGCGCGGGCTTCGAAATGCTCGTGAACATGTTCTCGGCCGGAATCTGGGGCTTCGCGATGGCGATCCTCGGCTTCTACCCGCTGGCCTGGCTCATCAACGGCCTGATGGACGTCCTCAGCGAGGCGGTGGGCTGGCTCGTGGAGACCAACCTCCTGCCCCTGACGAGCGTGCTCATCGAGCCGGCGAAGGTGTTCTTCCTCAACAACGCGATCAACCACGGCGTCCTCACGCCGCTGGGCATCGAGCAGGCGTCGCAGGACGGCTCCTCGATCCTGTTCCTCCTCGAGGCCAACCCCGGCCCCGGCGTCGGTCTGCTGCTGGCCTTCACGTTCTTCGGCATCGGCGCGGCACGCGCGTCGGCACCCGGAGCCGCGATCATCCAGTTCTTCGGCGGCATCCACGAGGTGTACTTCCCGTACGCGCTCATGAAGCCGGTGCTCATCGTCGCCCTCATCGCAGGCGGGGCCACCGGCGTCACCACCAACATGCTGCTGGGAGGTGCGCTGCGCGCCCCCGCGGCCCCCGGCAGCATCGTCGCGGTGATCGCACAGACCGCAAACGGGTCGTACTTCGCGGTCATCCTGTCGGTCGTGCTCTCGGCGGCGGTGACGTTCCTCATCGCGTCGGTGATCCTGCGCGCATCGCGCAAGCGCGACCTGCTGGCCGAGGGAGACCAGTTCTCCGAGGCGGTGTCCAAGACCGCCGCGAACAAGGGCAAGTCCTCCGCCGCCCTCGACGCGCTGCGCGCCTCGGACGGCAAGGACCGCGCGACCGTCCGCAGCGCCGAGGACGCCGTGGACCGCCTCGACACCGAGGAGCGCACCGGCGGGCAGCTCGACGGCGGTCGCGTCCTCGCCACCAAGCCGGTTCGCAACATCGTGTTCGCGTGCGACGCGGGCATGGGCTCGTCGGCGATGGGCGCGAGCGTCCTGCGCAACAAGATCAAGAAGGCCGGAGTGGCCGATGTCACGGTCGTCAACAAGGCGATCGCGAACCTCGACGACTCCGCCGACCTCGTGATCACGCAGAACCAGCTCACCGATCGCGCACGCCGGCAGAGCCCGGACGCGATCCACGTGTCGGTGGACAACTTCATGAACTCCCCGAAGTACGACGAGGTGGTCGAACTCGTGCGCGATCAGCACGACGAGTCCCACTGAGATGACCGCCGCGGGGCCGGGCCGGCGTGATGCCCCCGGCCCCACGGCCTTTCCGTCTGCGCTCCCGGCTGGGAGGGTGGGCACAGGACGATCAAGCGAAAGGCAGGACCATGACACGGGAAGTCCTCGGAATCGGGCAGGTGCGCATCCACTCCGGCAGCGCGACGCGCGAGGAGGCGATGAAGGAGGCCGCCGACATCCTCGAGGCCGCGGGCGCCGTCACCAGCGGCTACTTCGACGCCATGCAGCAGCGCGAGGAGACCGTCTCGACCTACATGGGCAACGAGCTGGCCATCCCCCACGGCACCAACGAGACCAAGCAGACCATCCTCGAGTCGGGACTGTCGGTCGTGCGCTACGACGGCGGCGTGGACTGGGGCGGCGAGCCGGTGACGTTCGTCGTCGGCATCGCCGGCAAGGGCGATGAGCACCTGGAGATCCTCTCCCAGATCGCGATCCTGTTCTCCGACGAGGACGAGGTCGAGCGGCTCAAGAACGCCCAGAGCCCCGAAGAGCTGTACACGGCACTCTCGGCGGTCAACCAGTGAGCATCGCCGTCCACTTCGGCGCCGGCAACATCGGGCGCGGATTCGTCGGGCTGCTGCTGCACCAGGGCGGTTACGAGCTCGTCTTCGCCGACGTGTCCGAGCCTCTCGTCGACGCCATCAACGCCGCATCCGAGTACACCGTCCACGAGGTGGGCGAGGGCGGCGTCGACACGGTCGTGACCGGCTTCCGCGCGATCAACAGCGCCACGGACGCACCGGCGCTGGTCGAGGCGATCGCCGGCGCCGACATCGTGACCACCGCCGTCGGACCCACGATCCTCCGGTTCGTCGCGCCGCACATCGTGGCAGGTCTGGGGCTCCGCGACCCCGCGGCGACGCCCTTGAAGGTCATGGCGTGCGAGAACGCGATCGGGGCCACCGACACCCTCCGGGAGGAGATGGCCACAGCGGCCGGCGACGCGTGGGACGCCGTCTCCGGACGCGCCGTGTTCGCCAACACGGCCGTTGACCGCATCGTCCCCGCCCAGGCTCCGGGCGGCGGCATCGACGTGACCGTCGAGCCGTTCTACGAGTGGGCGATCGAACGCGGCCCCTTCGGCGACGAGCCGCCCCGCATCCCCGGCGCACACTTCGTCGACGACCTCGCGCCCTACATCGAGCGCAAGCTGTTCACGGTCAACACCGGGCACGCCGCGACGGCGTACTTCGGCGCCGCCGCCGGCATCGAGCGGATCTCCGACGCCCTCGCCGACCCGGCCATCGCCGGCAGGGTCGACGCGGCCCTGCGGGAGACCTCCGAGCTGCTGATCCGCAAGCACGACCTCGATCCGGCCGCACAGCACGCGTATCGCGAGACGATCCTGCGGCGTTTCCGCAACCCTGCGCTCCCCGACACGGTGTGGCGCGTCGGCCGCCAGCCGCTGCGCAAGCTCTCCCGCCACGAGCGGTTCGTCGGGCCCGCCGCCGAGGCGATCGAACACGGGCTCCCCGTCGACGCCCTCGTGACGGCGATGGCGGCGGCGCTCACCTTCGACGACCCCGAAGACGCCCAGTCGGTGGATCTGCAGCGGATGCTGCGCGAGCTGCCGGCGGCGGAGTTCACCGAGGCCGTCACCGGCCTGGAGCCGCAGCATCCGCTGTTCCCCCGCGTCCAGCGCATCGTGGAGTCCCGGCAGGCCGAGATCGCTTCGTGACGGCAGGTGGTTCCCCACGGCCCGCCCGGCGCCGGCGGCGGCGCATCCTGGCGTGGACCCTGGGCGCCGTCGCGGGAGCTGTCGTGCTGGCCGTGGCGGGCGTGGTGATCTGGAGCCAGGTCGGGGTGTACCGCGCCGAGCCCGGCCCGGTGGAGGCCGTACGGGAGGACTCCGCGATCACGGTGACCGACGGCGCGGCCGGGATCGTGCTGACCCCGGCCGACGGCGGCAGCGGGGAGGGGCTCGTCTTCATCCCCGGCGCGAAGGTCGATCCGTGGGCGTACGCCCCGACCCTGGCCGGGGCGGTGGCCGAGGACGGTCTGACGGTGGTGATCACGCGTCCCTGGCTGGGCGTGGCGTTCTTCGATCTCCGGCCGCTGTCGACGTTCACCGGCCTCGCCCCGGACGTGTCGTCGTGGGCGGTGGGCGGCCATTCGCTGGGTGGGGTGCGCGCGTGTCAGCTGGCGACCGAGGCGAATGCCCTCGTGCTCTTCGCCTCGTACTGCGCGAACGACCTCGGCGACAGCGGCCTTCCCGTGGTGAGCGTCTCCGGCTCCGAGGACGGCCTCTCCACACCCGAGAAGATCGCCGACGCCGCCGGCGAGCTCCCCGCGGACGCCGTCTTCGTCGAGATCCCGGGCGCGTCGCATGCCTCGTTCGGCGCCTACGGTCCGCAGGACGGCGACGGCTCGCCCACCATCTCCGACGCGGCGATGGCCGCTGCCCTCACCGACGCCCTCGCCGACTTCCTCCCCGCCGGCTGACCGCCCCCACCCTCCGGGCCTCCCGCCTCCGGGCCTCCCGCCCGGCCGGCCCTGCGCCCCTTCCTCCTGCCCTCCGCCGCCCGCGCTCCGGCTGCACCTCGCGCTTGTACCTCCCGAACTCCTCAATCCCGGTCCCGATCGGCCCGAATCCGGCCCACCACGGCCCCTCCGGTCCCACCCATGAGGAGTTCGGCACACGGCCGCCCCCAGCGTCCTCCCATCCGCGCGCACCCTCCCCGCCGGCCGCACCCTCCCCGGCGACTGACCCTCCCCGCCCTCCGGTTCCCCCGCCTCCGCATCCGCACTTCCCGAACTCCTCAATCCCGGTCCCGATCGACCCGAATCCGGCCTACCGCGGCCCCTCCGACCCTGCCCTTGAGGAGTTCGGCACACGGCCACCCTTGTCCTCCCCTTCCCTCGCCTCCGATTCCCTCTCCCGCTCGTTCCCCTCTCCCTGCCCGCCGGGGCCGAACTCCTCAAATCCGCTCCCGGAGAGCCCGGATCTGGCCATTCCGAGTGAACTCCGACCCGATCTTGAGGAGTTCGGGAAGCGACGCCTCTCTCCTCCCCAGGCCGTGCCCGTGCGCCGCCATCCACGGGTGCGCGCCGGAACCCAGACGGGAGAGGGCCAGGGCGGTTCGCTGGGCGGATGACCACAGCGAATCCCGAAGTGGCGCCGATCTTCTCGGCGCGGTTCTGGCGCACAGCGGAGTTGCGGGCCGCGGGCTGGACCAAGGTACAGCTCCGCGCGATGATCGACGTCGGTCGTCTCACCCGCGTGCGCCGAGGACGCTACGCCCCCGGCGACCTCCCCGCCCCACTGCTGGATGCCGCTCGGCTCGGCGGGCGGGTGGACTGCGTCACTCTGCTCGCCCTCCTCGACGTGTTCGTCGGTTCCTTCGCGGCAATGCATGTGCAGTTCGACAACGGCGCGAGCCGCCTCCCGCGTCGCCCTCTCGAGACCGTGCCGCACTGGCGTGCCACCACTCGCCCACTCCACACCCTCGCCGCCGACATCATCGAGGCCCTCGCGCAGGCCGTGCGGTGCCAGGCTCCCCGGGATGCCGTCGCCACGCTCGACTCCGCATGGCATCTCGGCCTCGTGGATGAGGCCGACATCGGCGAAATCTTCGCGCGCCTGCCCCTTCGGTACCGGGCCCTTCGCGGTCTCCTGGACAGCCGGAGCGAATCCGGCCCAGAGACCCTCGTGCGTCTCCTCCTCAGGGCGCTCGGATGCCACGTCGACGTGCAGGTGCACATCCCCACCGTCGGCCGGGTCGATCTGCTGATCGACGGCTGGCTCATCGTGGAGTGCGACAGTCGCGCCCACCACGAGGGGTGGGATGCGCAACGGCGCGATCGCCGTCGCGACCTGGCTGCGGCGGCCCTCGGTTACACCACGGTGCGCCCCGTCGCCGAGGACATCCTGTATCGGTACGAGGACGTCCTCACCGCGATGAAGGCCGTCATCGCCACTCGGGACGCCTCCGGCTTTTCCGAACTCCTCAAAACCGCGAGCTCAGGCGGCAGAAACCGGCCGAACCGGCGGCGGAAGCGGCGGGATTGAGGAGTTCGGGCAGCGCAAGGTGGGGCGGCGTGCGCGCGCCCGAGCCGGACGGGGTGCACCGAAGCCGCGGTCGGCCGCCGGAATCAACGGCCCGAACTCCTCAAAACCGCGAGCTCAGGCGGCAGAAACCGGCCGACCCGGCGGCGGAAGCGGCGGGATTGAGGAGTTCGGGCCGCGCATGGTGGGGCGGCGCGAGGTTGCCAGCCGCTCAAGGTGGGCTGGCCCACGCGGGAGGCAGACCCGCGCAAGGTGGGCCGACCCGCGCAAGGCGGGCCGACCCGCGCGGGATAGGGAGCCCGGCAGGCCGCCCTCACCGGCCCCGGGATCAGCGACGGCGGGCGAAGGCGTCGGAGATGATGTCGATCAGCTCCTCACGCTCCTCGATCGGCAGGAACGATGCGGCCGCGGCGTTCAGCTGGAACGCCTCGACGTCGTCCAGGCCGTAGTCGAAGGCCTCCGCGAGCAGCGCGAGCTCGCGCGTGAGCGACGTGCGGCTCATGGTGCGGTTGTCGACGTTGACCGTCACGGCGAAGCCGAGCTGGTACAGCAGATCGAACGGATGGTCCTCCAGCCCCGTGCCCCACGCCGCGACGGCGCCGGTATGCAGGTTCGACGACGGCGACAGCTCCAGCGCGATCTCACGGTCGCGCACCCACCGCGCGAGCTCGCCGAGGTGCACGCGCACCTCGTCGCCCTCCCGGTCGATGACGTCGAGGTCCTCCGCGATGCGCACGCCGTGCCCGAGCCGCAGGGCTCGTCCGTCCAGCAGCGCCGAACGGATGCTGTCGAGCCCGGCACCTTCGCCGGCGTGCACCGTCACGGGGAAGAACTCCTCCGCGAGGTAGTCGAACGCCGCGCGGTGGCGGGCGGGGAGGAACCCCTCCTCGGGTCCGGCGATGTCGAACCCGACGACGCCGCGATCGCGCCAGTCCACCGCGAGCCGTGCGATCTCCAGCGACCGGTCGGTGTGCCGCATCGCGGTGAGCAGCTGGCTCACGCGGATGTCGCGGCCGGAGTCCTGCGCGGCGTCCTCGCCCTCCTCGAGCCCCTCCTCCACGGCCTCGACGGCCTCCTCGAGCGTCAGCCCGCCGGCCACGTGCTGCTCGGGCGCCCATCGCACCTCGCCGTAGACGACGCCGTCGGCGGCGAGGTCTTCGACGAACTCCCGGGCGACGCGCGTGAGCGCCGCGCGGCTCTGGGTGACCCCGACGGTCACCGCGAAGGTCTTCAGGTACTCCTCCAGCGAGCCCGACTCGCCCTGGTCGGCAAACCAGTCGGCGAGGCCGTCGGCGTCGGATGCGGGCAGGTCTATGCCCGCGGCGTCGGCGAGGTCGAGCACGGTGCCGGGGCGCAGGCCGCCGTCGAGGTGGTCGTGCAGCGACACCTTGGGCAGCGCGCGCAGCGACCGTCCTTGGATGCGGGTGTCGCCGTCGGGGTCGATAGCCATGGGTTCCTCCGGGGGACGGTGGTCAAGCGGTGATGCGTTCGCGGACGCGGGGTGCGGGGTCGAGGGGTTCGTCGCCGATCGTCCACGCACCGGTGAGCGCGTCCAGGGCGCGGCCGAAGCGCGCGCCGTCGTCGGCGAGCAGCGTGAACAGGGGCTGCCCGGGGGTCACGGTCTCGCCCGGCTGGACGTGCAGGTCGATGCCGGCCGCGTGGACGACCGGGTCCTGAGGGCGGGCTCGCCCGGCACCCAGCCGCCACGCGGCGATGCCGAACGGGAGCGCCTCGATGCCGGTCACGACCCCGCCCCGCTCTGCGGTGACGGTGTGGGTCTCGCGCGGCTGCGGCAGGGCGGCATCAGGGTCGCCGTCCTGGGCTCGGATCATGCGGCGCCACACGTCCATCGCCCGCCCGTCGGCCAGCGCCTTCTCGACGTCGGCGTCGGGGCGACCGGCCAGCGCCAGCATCTCGCGCGCCAGGGCCACCGTCAGCTCCACGACGTCGGCGGGCCCGCCGCCGGCGAGCACCTCGACCGATTCGCGCACCTCGTTGGCGTTGCCGATCGCACGGCCCAGGGGCGTGCTCATATCCGTCAGCAGGGCCGTCGTGGCGACGCCCGAGTCGGTGCCCAGGGCCACCATCGTGCGGGCGAGCTCCCGCGCGCGGTCGAGGTCCTGGATGAAGGCGCCGGAGCCGAACTTCACATCCAGCACGAGCGCGTCGGTGCCCTCGGCGATCTTCTTCGACATGATGCTCGAGGCGATGAGCGGAATGGCCTCGACGGTGCCGGTGACATCCCGCAGCGCGTAGAGCTTCTTATCGGCGGGGGCAAGGCCCGACCCGGCGGCGCAGATCACGGCGCCCACGTCGGCCAGCTGCGCGAGGATCTCGTCGTTGGACAGCGCGGCGCGCCATCCCGGGATCGACTCCAGCTTGTCCAGGGTCCCGCCGGTGTGCCCGAGCCCGCGCCCGGACAGCTGCGGCACCGCCACGCCGAAGCTGGCCACCAGCGGGGCCAGGGGCAGGGTGATCTTGTCGCCGACGCCGCCGGTGGAGTGCTTGTCGACGGTGGGCTTGCCGAGGGAAGAGAAGTCCATCCGCTCCCCCGAGGCGATCATCGCCTCCGTCATCACGCGGATCTCGTCGCGGTCCATGCCGTTCAGCAGCACGGCCATCGTGAACGCCGACATCTGCGGGTCGGTGACGTACCCGCGGGTGTAGGCGTCGATCATCCAGCGCAGCGCGGGCTCGGGCACCGCAGCGCCGTCGCGCTTGGCCCGGATGACATCGATGGCGTCGTGCGGTTCCACCGCGGCGGATGCTGCCGGGTCGGTCATCTCGCGGCGTCCTCGCCCCGGGTCTGGCGGACGTCGAGGTCGCGCGGTCCGAACGCGTCGGGCAGCACCTCGTCGATCGTGCGGATGCCCGACACCGTCTCCAGCAGCATCCCCGGGATCGCATGCTCGAACAGCAGCTGCCGGCACCGGCCGCACGGCATGATGGTCTGTCCCTCGCCGTTGACGCACACGAACGCCACCAGCTGACCGCCGCCGGACATGTGCAGGTCGGAGACCAGCCCGCACTCGGCGCACAGGCCCACGCCGTACGAGGCGTTCTCCACGTTGCAGCCCGAGACGATCCGCCCGTCGCTGACGAGCGCGGCAGCGCCGACCCTGTACCGCGAGTAGGGCGCGTAGGCCCGCTGCATGGCGTCGGTGGCGGCCGAACGCAGCTCGTCCCAGTGGATGTCGGTCACGTCACTCCTTGATGTACGGTTTGCCGGCGGCCCTGGGGCCGATGACCCGGCCGGCCACGATCGCCACGGCCACGATGGTCACCACGTACGGCACCATCTCGATGATGTCGGTGGGGACCTGCGACCCCGCCTGTCCTGCCCAGATCCGGAAGTTGCTGGCGAACCCGAACAGCAGCGCGGCGATCGCGGCGCCCCACGGGTTCCATCGCCCGAGGATGACCGCTGCCAGCGCGATGAATCCCTGCCCCGCGCTCATCTCGCGGACGAACGCGCCCACGGAACCGATCGTCAAGGTGGCGCCGCCGAGGCCCGCGACCAGGCCCGCCACCGTCACCGTCCAGAAGCGCCAGCGGTTGACGTTGATGCCCACCGTGTCCGCCGCCAGCGGGTGCTCCCCGAGGGCGCGGATGCGCAGACCCCACGTGGTGCGGAAGAGCACGAACCACGCCAGCGGCACGAGCAGGAACATGATGTAGGTCGTCAGGCGCTGCTCGAACAGCACGGGCCCCACGACGGGGATGTCGGACAGGAGCGGGATGGCGATGCGCGGCAGCGTGCCGGGGTCGTTCAGTGTGGCGGAGTTGGGTGAGAGCACCGCGGAGTAGAGGAAGTTCGTCACGGCGGTGACCAGGCCGATGAGCACGACGCCGACGACCACCTGGTCGACGAGGTAGCTGATCGCGAACCACGCGAGCACCATCGCGATGAGGGCGCCGGAGATCATCGCCGCCGCCAGCGCCAGGATCTGGTTGCCGGTGGCGGAGGCCACCATGGCAGCAGTGCAGGCGCCGGCCAGCAGCTGTCCCTCGATCGCGATGTTCACGATGCCGACGCGTTCGCCGATGACGCCGGCGATCGCTCCGAACACGAGAGGTGTGGACAGGGCGATCGCGCCGGTGAGGAGGAAGATCACGGGCACCGAGCCGCCGGCCCCCACCCACGACACGAGCGCGACCAGGAACGCCAGGCCGACGAGGAGGGTCACCCACACGGGCACGCGTCTGCGGCCCGCCGCCAACCAGAACGCGAAGGCCGCCGCGGCGACGGCCAGCACGCCTGCCACGAGGCCCACCGCCCGTGCCGACACGACGAAGGGGTTCAGCTGCACGGCGTCGCCGCGCCGGGACCACGTGAACGAGACCGACTCGTCGGTTCCGAGGATGCCGAGGAGCACCAGCGTGATCAGGGCGAGGGCGCCGAGGAGGACCGGTGTGCGCCACGTGCGCGGCGCGAGAGTCGGCGCGTGCGCCTGGGTGGGGGCGGCGGGAGCGGTCGTGGTCATTGTCCCGGCTCCTTGGCTTCGAGCTGAGGTTTCCGGCCGGTGTTCAGCTCGGTGACCTCGCGGGGCACCGGCAGGAACCGGAAGATCGCCCGCACGAGCGGCGGGGCGGCGATGAACAGCACGATGAGCCCCTGGATGACCCCGAGGATCTCGGGAGCCACATCGGCCAGCTGCATCGTGGGTCCCGCCGCCCGCAGCATCCCGAACAGGATTCCGGCCAACAGCACGCCGCCGGCACGGGAGCCGCCCAGCAGCGCCACGGTGATGGCGTCGAAGCCGATGCCCGCGTCGATGGTCGGGCCGAAGTTGCCGTCGCGACCGAGGGCCTGGTTGAGCCCTGCCACCCCGATGAACATGCCCGACAGCACCATCGCGACGATGTACATGCGCTTGACGTCGACGCCGGCGGTGCGGGCAGCGTCGGGGTTCAGCCCCACCATCCGCAGCCGGAAGCCCAGCGACGAGCGCTCCATGAGCCACCAGAACACGCCCACGGCCACGATGCACAGCACGAAG
This sequence comes from Microbacterium lushaniae, assembly GCF_008727775.1. Lineage (NCBI taxonomy): Bacteria > Bacillati > Actinomycetota > Actinomycetes > Micrococcales > Microbacteriaceae > Microbacterium > Microbacterium lushaniae. The sequence goes on along the minus strand of NZ_CP044232.1, from coordinate 962,960 downwards.
CTCCACCGCAGGTCGAACTCCGCGAAGATCCGCGGGAAGACGGCGGTGGGGTCGGGCGGCCGGGTCGTGGGGTTGTTGCCGGAGTCCATGTCGTGCAGCACCGGGGTGCGCATCAGGAACGTCGCCAGCGACACCGCGATGTAGTTCATCATGATCGTCACGATGACCTCGTGCGCCCCGGTGGCGGCTTTGAGGAAGCCGGCGATGCCGGCCCAGATCGCAGCTCCCACGAGCCCGAACAGGATCGCCACGACCAGGTGCAGGCCGTAGGGCAGGTGCAGCTGGAACGACGCCCACGCCGCCCAGATCGCGGCGATGACCATCTGGCCCTGGCCGCCGATGTTGAACAGGCCCGCGCGGAAGGTCAGCGCCACACCCAGGCCCGCCGCGATGAGCGGGCCGGCGAAGCGCAGCGACTCCAGCAGCGGACGGATCGCCGACTCCGCAGTGGTCGCCGTGTAGTTGTAGATCGACCCGCGGAACAGCGCCGCGTACGCGTCGCCGATCGCCTGACCGGCGGCCTGGAGGAAGTCGGTGGGCCGGGAGAAGAAGTACGGCAGTGTGCGGGCGACATCCGCGTTGGTGGCGACGATGAGAACCGAGGCGACGACGAGGGACAGCACGATCGCCGCGACCGTGCGGACGATCCCGCCGGAGGCGATGTCGTGCAGCACGTCGCCCAGGGACGGGCGGGTGCGCGGCGGCGGCTCGGTCGCCGCCGGATCCGTCTGCGCCTGGCTCATTCGTGCACTCCTGCCATGAGGCGGCCGAGGCGCTCACGCGGCGCGTCGGCGGGGACGATGTCGATGATCGCGCCGCGGTACATCACGGCGATCCGGTCGGCGAGGGCGACCACCTCGTCCAGCTCGGTGGAGATGATCAGCACGGGGATGCCCGAGTCGCGGATCTGCACGATGCGTTCGTGGATGAACTCGATGGACCCCACGTCCACGCCGCGCGTGGGCTGGGAGGCCACGAAGAGCTTGAGGTCGCGCCCCAGTTCTCGGGCCAGCACCACCTTCTGCTGGTTACCGCCGGACAGGCGCCCGACCAGGACATCGCGGTGCGGCGTGCGGATGTCGAATTCGGCGATCGCCTCGTCGGCGAACCGGTCGCGGTGGTCGAAGTCGATGGCGGGGCCCTTCGTGAAGGGGCCGGCGAAGGAGCGGTCGAGCATGAGGTTCTCCGCCACCGTGAACTCGGCGACGAGCCCGTCGACCTTGCGGTCCTCCGGGACGAACCCCACTCCGCTGTCCAGCACGTGACGCACGTGCGCGGAGGAGAGCTCCTCGCCGTCGAGGCGGATGCTGCCCTGCACCCGGTCCCGCAGGCCCACGAGGGCTTCGGTGAGCTCGGTCTGGCCGTTGCCCTGCACGCCCGCCACGGCCAGCACTTCGCCGGCGCGGATCGTGAACGACACGTCGTCGAGCAGGCGCTCGCCGGCGGGGCCGAAGACCGTGAGGTTCTCCACCACGAGCGCCTCGGCACCCAGCCGCGGCGGGTCCTTGTGCACGGTCAGCTCGACGGCCCGTCCCACCATGAGGGCGGCCAGCTCGTCGTTGGTGGCGGTGGGGGATGCTTCGCCCACCACGCGGCCGAGCCGGATGACGGTGATCGTGTCGGCGACGGCGCGCACTTCGCGGAGCTTGTGGGTGATGAAGACGATGGAGGTGCCGCCGTCGGCGAGGCGGCGCATCGTCGCCATCAGCTCGTCGGTCTCCTGCGGCGTGAGGACGGCGGTGGGTTCGTCCAGGACGAGGACGCGGGCATCGCGGGCGAGCGCCTTGATGATCTCCACGCGCTGCTGAGCGCCCACGGGCAGGTCGCCGACGACCGCATCCGGGTCGATGTCGAACCCGAACCGATCGGAGATCTCCCGCACGAGCGAGCGCGCCGCCGGGAGGTCCAGGACGCCGCCGCGGCTGGGCTCATGCCCGAGGATCACGTTCTCGGCGACGGTGAAGACGGGGATCAGCATGAAGTGCTGATGCACCATCCCGATTCCGGCGGCCATGGCCTGGCCGGGTCCGGAGAAGTGCTGCGGGACATCGTCCAGCAGGATCTCGCCCTCATCGGGCTGATACAGCCCGAACAGCACATTCATGAGGGTCGATTTGCCGGCGCCGTTCTCCCCCAGCAGGGCGTGGATCTGCCCCGACTCGACGGTGAGGTCGACGGCGTCGTTGGCCACGAGCGGTCCGAACCGCTTCGTGATCCCGCGGAGCTCGAGTTTCATGGTGCGACCCATCCTGCCGGAAGCGGCGTGAAACGGCACACGCCGAGGCGGACTCTGCCGCCCCGGCGTGTGCCCGGGTGTGACGAAGGTCAGGGGGCCGCGAGCGGGTCGATGGTCCCGTCGATGATGGCCTGCTTGAGCTCGTCGAGCTTGTCCTTCAGCTCCTGCGGGACCTCGCTGTCGAAGTCGCCGAAGCCGCTGAGAGCGGTGCCGTCGTTCTCCAGCGTGCCGACGTAGGGCTCGGCCGTGAACTCGTCGCTGTCGATGATGGCGGTGATGACATCCAGCACGGGCTGGGTCATGCGCTTCTCCACCGACGTGAGCGTGATGTCGGCGAGCTCGGGCTGCGTGACCGCGATGTCCTTGTCCACGCCCAGCATGACGCCGGCGCCGGCCTCGCGGATCGCCTCAGCGGTGGCGGTGAACAGCGTGCCCGCGACGGGGAAGAGGACGTCGGCGCCGGCGGCGAGCTGACCCTCGGAGAGGCTCTTGGCGACGCCGGTGTTGGAGAAGTCGCCGACGAAGTCGCCGATGCCGGTGGCCGGGTCCCAGCCCACGACGGTGATCGGGGTGCCGGTCTCCTGCTCGTAGTACTTCGCGCCGTTGTAGTACCCGGTCATGAAGGACGTGACCGACTCGATGTCGTCACCGCCGTAGGTGCCGATGGTCTTGGTCGTGGAGTACGCCGCCGCGAGGTAGCCGGCGAGGAAGCTGGACTCCTGCATCGCGTAGGTGATGGGCTTGAGGTTCTCCTGGCCCTGGTTCCATCCGTCGATCCACACGAAGCGCGCCTCGGGGTTGTCGTCGGCGACGTCGAAGATGACGTCGTTGATGGAGAAGTTGAAGCCCACCGCGAAGGTCACGTCGCAGCCGGCTTCCACCATCTGCGTGAGGTTCGGGGTGAAGTCCTCGTTGCTGGCCGACTCCGCGTCGGCGATCTCGATGCCGAGCTCGGACTCGGCGTCGAGCAGGCCCTGGTACGCCGCTTCGTTGAAGCTCTTGTCGTTCCAGCTGCCCTCGTCGGAGACGGCGCAGGCGAGGAAGTCGGAGCTCTCGGCGCCGCCGTCGCCTTCCTCGGGCGCGGGCGCACATGCCGAGAGCAGAAGGCCGGCGGCTCCGATGAACGCCATCGCGGCGGCCGTCCGCTTGGGGGTGAATGCAGACACTGCAGTCCTCTCTGAGATGTCCGGGCGCACAAACATCAGCCCCGGTCGGGATACCAGAACGTTACGTCGCAAGACGCGCGACGACCCACTCTGATAGGCGCGCGCGCCCGAAGCGTTACAGATTTGCGATCGTTTCGAAACCTGGCGGCCGCATTCGGCCCGCGGAGGGGTTCGCGTGCGCGTCAGAGCACGTCGCCACGGCCGGTCAGCTTGAGCGCGTCGACGACGCCCTTCACACGCTGCGCGTGCTCGCTCGTGGTGACCAGGAGTGCGTCGGCGGTGTCGACCACGACGATGTCCTGCACGCCGATCAGGCTGATGATGCGCTCGGTCTGCGACACCACGATGCCGCTGGAGGCGTCGGCGAGGATGCGCGCATGGCTGCCGAGGATCGCCAGCTCGTTCTTGCCGCCGTGGGAGTTGAGCTTGGCAAGGCTCGCGAAGTCGCCCACGTCGTCCCAGTCGAAGTGCCCGGGGATCACGGCGAGCCGGCCCTTCCCGGCTGCCGGCTCGGCGACGGCGTAGTCGATCGCGATCTTCTTCAGATCCGGCCAAACGCGATCAACGACGGGGCCGCGACGGTCGCGATCGTCCCACGCGTCGGCGAGCTCGAGGAGCCCCGCATGCAGTTCCGGCTCGTTGGCGGCAAGCTCTGCCAGGAGCACATCGGCGCGGGTGATGAACATCCCGGCGTTCCACAGGTACGCGCGGTCGGCGTAGTAGGTGCGCGCGGTCTCCAGGTCGGGCTTCTCCACGAACCGCTCCACCATGGCCGCTTCCGGCGCACCGTCGACGTCGAGCTCGCCGTCCTTGCGGATGTAGCCGAATCCGACGGAGGGTTCGGTCGGCTGGATGCCGATGGTGCAGATGTAGCCCGCGCGGGCGACGGCGACGGCCTGCTGCACCGCGAACTCGAACGTGCGCGTGCCCCGGATGACGTGGTCTGCGGCGAAGGATCCGATGATCACGTCCGGCTCACGGCGGTGCAGGATCGCGGCGGCGAGCCCGATGGCCGCCGAGGAGTCGCGCGGCTCGGACTCGAGGAACACGTTGTGGTCGGGGATGCCCGGAAGCTCCCGCTCCACGGCGGCGCGGTGGGCGCGCCCGGTGACCACCGCGATGCGGTCGCGGCCGGCGAGGGGTTCGAGGCGGTCCCACGTGTCGCGCAGGAGCGTCTGCCCAGACCCCGTCAGGTCGTGCAGGAACTTCGGCGCCTCCGCCCGGGAGAGCGGCCACAAGCGGCTGCCGATCCCTCCGGCGGGGATCACGGCGTAGAAGTCGTCGATGGGCTCAAGCATGCGAACAGGCTAGCCGTGCCCGTTCGCCGCGCCGTATCCGGCGCGTGTCGGCGCCGTGACGGAGCATCCGCCTGCCCGTGCGGATATCTCGACATCGAGAGAGTAAGGCCTGCCTAATCCCCGCGATTATGCCCCCGGTCGTAGGATGATCGAGCGCCCGTGTGTCGCAGGAGCATCATGCTCCGGGAGCAGCGGACCGCCCCCGCCAAGCCGTGTTCGATCAGGGAGGATGCTCGTGCCTGAACCAGCGCGCGTGACGCTATCGGTGGCCGAGACCACCTCGAAGGTTCCGCGCGGGACGCTGTACCGCGGTCGTGAAGGCATGTGGTCGTGGGTCCTGCACCGGATCACCGGCGTCGCCATCTTCTTCTTCCTCCTCGTGCACATCCTCGACACGGCGCTCATCCGCGTCTCCCCCGAGGCGTACGACGCGGTCATCGGCACGTACAAGAACCCCATCATGGGCCTCGGTGAGGTCGCCCTCGTCGGGGCGATCGCCTACCACGCGTTCAACGGGCTCCGCATCATCCTCGTGGACTTCTGGGGCTGGGCCACCCGCCACCAGCGTCAGCTGTGGTGGATCGTCCTGGGCGTGTGGGTCGTCACCATGCTCGGGTTCACGCCCCGCCACCTCATCAATGTCTTCTCGTCGATGGGAGGCGGTCACTGATGTCCCTTCGCCAGGCTCAGGGAGCGGCCGACGTCTCGATGATCGTCCCGCCGCGCACGCGCAACAAAGGCTCGAACTGGGAGAAGTGGGGCTGGGTGTACATGCGCGCCTCCGGCGTGCTCCTGGTCGTCCTCATCTTCGGGCACCTGTTCGTCAACCTCATGACGGGCGACGGCATCCACCAGATCGACTTCGCCTTCGTCGTCGGCAAGTTCGCCTCGCCGTTCTGGCAGTGGTGGGACGTGCTGATGCTCTGGCTGGCGCTCATCCACGGCGCGAATGGCATGCGCACAATCGTGAACGACTACGTCACCTCCCCCACCGTGCGTCGCGTGCTGGTGTGGGCGCTGTGGCTGTCGGCCGGTTTCCTGATCCTGCTGGGCACGCTCGTGGTCTTCACCTTCGACCCGTGCATCGGCGTGACCGAGTCCAGTTCCCTGTGGGACATGTGCCAGGCCGCCTGACCTTCCGACCGAACCAGTAGAGGCATCATTCCGTGAGCACCCAGACCAACGCTGATTCCGTCGTCCGCGACGGCGTGCACTACCACCAGTTCGACATCGTCATCGTGGGCGCCGGCGGCGCCGGGATGCGTGCGGCGATCGAGGCGGGCCCGGGCGCGAAGACCGCCGTCATCTCCAAGCTGTACCCCACCCGCTCGCACACCGGCGCGGCGCAGGGCGGCATGGCCGCGGCCCTCGCCAACGTCGAAGAGGACTCGTGGGAGTGGCACACCTTCGACACCGTCAAGGGCGGCGACTACCTCGTCGACCAGGATGCGGCGGAGATCCTCGCCAAGGAAGCCATCGACGCGGTCATCGACCTCGAGAACATGGGCCTGCCCTTCAACCGCACGCCCGAGGGAAAGATCGACCAGCGCCGCTTCGGCGGACACACCGCCGACCACGGCAAGACCCCCGTGCGTCGCGCGTGCTACGCGGCCGACCGCACGGGTCACATGATCCTGCAGACCCTCTTCCAGAACTGCGTCAAGCTCGGCATCAACTTCTTCAACGAGTTCTACGTGCTCGACCTGATCACGGTGAAGGATGCCGCCGGCGACACGCAGGTCGCGGGTGTCGTCGCGTACGACCTGGCCACGGGCGACCTGCACGTCTTCCAGTCCAAGGCCGTGATCTTCGCGACCGGCGGGTTCGGGAAGATCTTCAAGACCACCTCCAACGCCCACACCCTCACCGGTGACGGCGTGGGCATCGTGTGGCGCAAGGGCCTCCCCCTGGAGGACATGGAGTTCTTCCAGTTCCACCCCACGGGCCTGGCCGGCCTCGGCATCCTCCTCACCGAGGGCGCCCGCGGCGAGGGCGCGATCCTCCGCAACGCCAGCGGCGAGCGGTTCATGGAGCGCTACGCGCCCACGATCAAGGACCTCGCCCCGCGTGACATCGTCGCCCGCTGCATGGTGCAGGAGGTGGCGGAGGGTCGCGGTGCCGGCCCGCACCGCGACTACGTGCTGCTGGACTGCACGCACCTGGGCGCCGAGGTGCTGGAGACCAAGCTCCCCGACATCACCGAGTTCGCCCGCACCTACCTCGGCGTCGACCCCGTCGTCGAGCCCGTGCCGGTCATGCCCACGGCGCACTACGCGATGGGCGGCATCCCCACCAACGTCGAGGCGGAGGTGCTCGCCGACAACACCACCGTCGTCCCGGGCCTCTACGCCGCCGGCGAGTGCGCCTGCGTGTCGGTGCACGGCTCGAACCGCCTGGGCACCAACTCGCTGCTGGACATCAACGTCTTCGGCAAGCGCGCCGGACGCAACGCCGTCAAATACGTCCAGACCGCCGACTTCGTGCCGCTGCCGGAAGACCCCGCGAAGGAGGTGCGCGGCATGATCGAGGCCCTGCGCGCCAACCCCGGCACCGAGCGCATCGCCGTGCTCCGCAAGGCGCTGCAGGACGAGATGGACAAGGGCGCACAGGTGTTCCGCACCGAGGAGTCGCTCGCCCACGTGCTCGATGTCATCGCCGATCTGCGCGAGCGCTACCTCAACGTGCACGTCGACGACAAGGGCAAGCGGTACAACACCGACCTGCTGGAGGCCGTGGAACTCGGCTTCCTCCTCGACCTCGCCGAGGTCGTCGTCTACGCCGCGCAGAACCGCAAGGAGAGCCGCGGCGGACACATGCGCGACGACTACCCCAAGCGCGACGACGAGAACTACATGAAGCACACGATGGCCTACCTCACGGGCGACCCGCACTCGTCGCATCCCGCCGACCACATCGCGCTGGATTGGAAGCCGGTCGTCATCACGCGGTACCAGCCGATGGAGAGGAAGTACTGAGATGGCCACCGCCGCCGCCACCATCGACGTCGCCCAGGATTCGCAGAGCGTCGAGCAGGCACCCGAGCCCACCGGCATCCAGTCGTTCCTGGTGACCTTCAACATCCGCCGCTTCGATCCGGAGGTCGACGCGGAGCCGCGCTGGGTCGACTACGACGTCGAGCTGTTCTCCACCGACCGCGTGCTGGACGCCCTGCACAAGATCAAGTGGGAGGTCGACGGCTCGCTGTCGTTCCGCCGCTCGTGCGCGCACGGCATCTGCGGGTCGGACGCCATGCGCATCAACGGCCGCAACCGCCTCGCGTGCAAGACCCTGATCAAAGACCTCGACATCTCGCAGCCGATCTACGTCGAGGCCATCAAGGGCCTGCCGCTGGAGAAGGACCTCATCGTCGACATGGAGCCGTTCTTCGCCTCCTACCGCGAGGTCCAGCCGTTCCTCATCGCCGGTTCGAAGCCGGAGCCGGGCAAGGAGCGCGTCCAGTCGATCGTCGATCGCGAGGTGTTCGACGACACCACGAAGTGCATCCTGTGCGCCGCGTGCACATCGTCGTGCCCCGTCTTCTGGACCGACGGGCAGTACTTCGGCCCCGCCGCGATCGTCAACGCGCACCGCTTCATCTTCGACTCGCGCGATGACGCCGCCGAGGTGCGCCTGGACATCCTCAACGACAAGGAGGGCGTGTGGCGCTGCCGCACGACCTTCAACTGCACCGAGGCGTGCCCCCGCGGCATCGAGGTCACCAAGGCCATCGCCGAGGTCAAGCAGGCGGTGCTCAGCGGCAAGCGCTGACACGGGCCTCACGCGCCGGTCGGGCTTCGGCCCGGCCGGCGCGTTCGTGCGTGGCCCGGGACCGCGGGCGGCGCGTCGGCCGATCGCTATCCTGACAGCGTGACCGACACGTCCGCCGTACCCCCCGGCGGGGACCCCGCACCCCTCCCCGGTGCGCTGCGGCAGCGCTTCGATCAGCCGCTGGAACGGGCCACCGCGATCACGCGGCGCACGCTGGAGTGGTTCCCCATCCGCGTATGGCGGCACTTCCTGCAGCACAACGGCTTCCTTCTCGCAGCCGGCATCTCCTACCAGGCGCTGTTCGCGATCTTCGGGGTCATCTATCTCGCGTTCGCCACGGTCGGGGCGTGGCTGGGCGGCAGCGCGGACGCCATCCGGACGCTGATCGACATCATCAACAGCTACATCCCCGACCTCATCAGCGAGTCGGGGCTGGTCAAGCCGGAGCAGGTGAAGTCGGTCGCGGCGGGGAGCACCGGCCTTCTGACCGCCACCGGCGCCTTCGCGGCGGTCGTGGTCATCTGGACGGCGATCGGATTCGTGACCTACACGCGCCGCGCGGTGCGCGATACGTTCGGGCTGCCCTTCGACCGCCGCAACTACCTGCTGCTCAAGGCGCGCGACCTCCTGGCGGCGGCTCTGTTCGGCCTGGCGCTGCTGGTGGGCGCAGCCCTGGGTTCGGTGGCCACGGGTGCGGTGGATCTGCTCTTCCAGCTGGTGGGATGGGACGACTACGGCGCGTGGTCGGGTGCGCTCGCGCGCGTCGTGTCGCTGCTGGTGGCCTTCGGCCTCAACACCCTCGCCCTGGCGTCGCTGTTCCGCTTCCTCACCGGGGCGTCGCTCCGCTGGCGCCGCATCTGGCCCGGCGCGCTCCTGGGCGCCGGGGCCATCGTGGTGCTGCAGATCGGTGCCGGGTTCCTCCTCGTCTACACCCCCGCCAACCCCCTCCTGGCCACCTTCGCGGTCTTCATCGGGTTCCTCCTGTGGTTCCGCCTCAACGGCATCGTGCTTCTGGTGTCGGCCGCGTGGATCGCCGTGGCCGCAGCCGACCGGTTCGAGAGCATCGAGAGCGAGGCGGACGCCCGCGCCACCGAGCGGGCCGCGCTCGTGATCGCCGCGCGGGTGCGGCTGCGCGACGCCGAGCGCGCAGCCGCGGATGCGCCCTGGTACGCCCGCCGTGCGGCACGACGGCGCGTGGCGGAGGCGGAGGCCGCTCTGCGGGAGGCCGAACGAAACGCCCCGCCGGTGCCGACGTCGGCGCTGCCCTGGGACTGACGCTCTGCCGCGACGGGGCTGCCGCTCTGCCGCTTTGCCGCGAGGGGGCTGCCGTGCTGCCGCCACCGGGCCGGCGCTCTGCCGCTACCGGGCTGCCGCTCTGCCGCTACCGGGCCGGCGCGACCGGTGGCCGCGGCCGCTGCGGTGTCGGAGGGCACGGCTAGGCTCGTTCTCGTGCCCCGTCGCGTCCGCATCGTCTCCATCAACGTCAACGGCATCCGCGCCGCCGCCCGCAAGGGCATGAACGAGTGGCTCGCCGCATCCGGTGCCGACATCCTCGCCATCCAGGAGGTGCGGGCCACCACGGCCGAGTTGCAGGCGGCCCTGCCCGGGTGGGACGTCGTCCACGACGAGGCGCTGGCCAAGGGCCGCGCGGGGGTCGCGATCGCCAGCCGCCTGCCGCACGTGCGGATGAGCACGGTCCTCGGCCCCGAACCCCTCGATTCGGCGGGGCGCTGGATCGAGGCCGACTTCGACATCGACGGCGAGAGCATCGCCGTCGTCAGCGCCTATGTCCCCACCGGTGAAGCGGAGACTCCGCGGCAGGACGCCAAATGGGCGTTCCTCGACGCGATGGAACGGCGCATGCCGCAGCTGGCGGCGGAGCATCCGCTCGCCCTCATCATGGGCGACCTCAACGTCGGCCACCGCACGCTCGACATCCGCAACTGGAAGGGCAACGTCAAGAAGGCGGGTTTCCTCCCCCGGGAGCGGGCCTACTTCGACCGTTTCCTCGGGGAGCCCGGGGCCGATGTGACCGGCGCCGACGGCACGACGGGCACGGGTCTGGGCTGGGTGGACGTCGGCCGCCGGTTCGCCGGGGATGTCGACGGTCCGTACACGTGGTGGTCGATGCGGGGGCGCGCGTTCGACAACGACACCGGCTGGCGCATCGACTACCACCTCGCCACTCCCGCCCTGGCCGAGCGCGTGGTCGACTACACCGTCGTGCGGGCACCGTCGTGGGACACCCGGTGGAGCGACCACGCCCCCGTCATCGCCGACTACACCCTCGGCCGCTGACGCTCCCTCTCGTCAACCTGGCGCGCCGCTGACGTCGCCCCGCCTCCTCCCCGGCCTGCCGCCGCGCCTCCTCCCCCGTCCCTGCACCCGCGCACCGCTGCTGCCCGAACTCCTCAATCTCGCAGCCTCCGCCGCCGGTTCGCCCCTTTTCGACCCCACGCCTCGGTGTTCTTGAGGAGTTCGGGCAGCAGCGACTCCCTCGAGCACGCGCTCACGCTCGCTGATCGAACACAACGCCCCCTGTCCGCGACCCCCGGCGGCGCGCCAGGCACCCCCTCGCGGGCCGGACTCGTGCCCGTCCGAACTCCTCAATCTCGCCGCTTCCGCCGCCGGTTCGCCCCTTTTCGACCCCCCTCCTCGGTGTTCTTGAGGAGTTCGGGCAGCGGCGACTCCCTGGGACGACATACTCACGCGGCAGCGAACGGTCGCCCCCCACGCGCCATCCCGAGACCACGCACGCCCCTTCACACGACCCGGCCGCCAGCGCGCCGAGCATCACCCGCGCGGCCCCGCACCGTCGGTGCCCGAACTCCTCAATCTCGCCGCTTCCGCAGCCCGAAACCACGCACGCCCCTTCACACGGTCCGGCAGGCAGCGCGCCGAGCATCACCCGCGCGGCCCCGCACCGTCGGAACCCGAACTCCTCAATCTCGCCGCTTCCGCAGCCCGTTCGGCCAGTTTCGGCCGCACTTCTCGCCGCTCTTGAGGAGTTCGGGATGCGGCGGCGGACAGCGGCGGACGTGGCGGGCCGCGGAGCGGAAGACGTGGCGGGCCGCGCGGCGGCGGACGTGTCGGGATGCCGCGGGACGGACGTGGCGCGGCGCGGCGGACGTGGCGGGATGCGGCGGCGGACGTGGCGGGATGCGGCGGCAGACGATCGGCGGGCAGGCGGACGGCCGCCCCACCCGTCGCGGCTAGAATCGGCGGGTGACCAAGCCCCGCCTGTACTCCGGCATGCAGCCCTCCGCCGACTCGCTCCACATCGGAAACTACATCGGCGCGCTCATGCAGTGGCGGGACCTGCAGGAGTCCTACGACGCGTACTTCTCCGTCGTCGACCTGCACGCGCTGACGCAGCCGAACGACCCCGGGGAGCTGCGCGAGAAGACGCGCCGCACCGCCGCGCAGTACATCGCCGCCGGGATCGAGCCGTCGCGGTCGACGCTGTACGTGCAGTCGCACGTCCCGGCCCACACCGAGCTCGCCTGGATCCTGTCCACCCTCACCGGTTTCGGCGAGGCGGGGCGGATGACGCAGTTCAAGGACAAGTCGGCGCGGTACGGCGCCGACGCGACCAACGTGGGCCTGTTCACCTATCCCGTGCTGATGGCCGCCGACATCCTGCTGTACCAGACCGACGTGGTGCCGGTCGGCGACGACCAGAAGCAGCACATCGAGCTGACCCGCGACCTGGCCGAACGGTTCAACTCACGGTACGGCGAGACGTTCACGGTGCCGATGCCGGTCATCCAGCGGGACACCGCGCGCATCTACGACCTGCAGAACCCCACCGCCAAGATGTCCAAGTCCGCCGAGTCGGATGCGGGAATCCTGGGACTGCTGGATGCCCCATCGGTGACGGCGAAGAAGATCATGCGGGCCGTGACCGACAGCGAAGGCGCCGTGCGCTTCGACCGCGAGGCGAAGCCCGGGGTGTCGAACCTGCTCGTCATCTACGCCGCCCTCACCGGCCGCCAGATCGCCGCACTGGAAGACGAGTACGCCGGCCGAGGCTACGGCGACTTCAAGAAGGACCTCGCCCAGGTGGTGGTGGACGAGTTCGCGCCCGTCCGCGAGCGTGCCCTCGCGATGCTCGATGACCCCGCCGAACTCGACCGGGTGCTCGCCGCGAACGCCGAGCGCGCCGCCGCCGTCGCCGATCGGACCCTCGCCGACGTCTACGACCGCATCGGGCTGCTCCGCCGCGTGTGACTCCGCTGCTCCGCCGCGTGTGAACTCACCCGACCGCCTCGTGTGGAACTCCCCCGCGCGCCGCGGATGAGCGTCCGCAGCGGCGCGGGTGACGCAGCGGCGCGGATGGCGCGAGACCCGGCGGCGCAGCGGCGGGAGTAGGGTGCCCGGATGGAGCCCGTGGAGCTGCGCACGCCGCGAACCCTGCTGTCCCCGCCGACGGAGCACGACGTGACGGCGATCTTCCAGGCGTGCCAGGATGCGGACATCCAGCGCTACACGGCGGTGCCCTCGCCGTACCTGCTCGAGCACGCCGAGGCATTCGTCGAGGCGGTGCCGAGCCGCTGGGCCGACGGCGTCGAGGCCACGTGGGCGATCCGCGTCGACGACGGCCTCGTGGGGATGCTGGGGGTGCACCGCCTGACGACGGACTCCCCCGAGATCGGCTATTGGATGGCGCGCGGGGCGCGTGGGCGGGGCCTGCTCACCGAGTCCGCCGCCGCCGTGGTCGAGTGGGCCCTGGCGCCGGACGGCCTGGGCGCCGCACGCCTGGAGTGGCGGGCCGTCGTCGGCAACCGGCCGTCGGCGCGGGTGGCACGCGCGCTGGGCTTCCGCTACGAGGGGACACTCCGCCACGCGCTGGTCAACTCCTTCGGACGCGACGACGCGTGGATCGCGGGCCTCCTCCCGGGCGATGACCGCACCCCGCAGCCCTGGAGCGTGCTCGGAGACTGAGGGCACGATCCGTGGCAGGATGACCGCATGCCGGAGATGCCCGAGGTGCAGGGGCTCGCCGACTTCCTCCGGGGGCGAGTCGTCGGCCGCACCATCACGCGCGCGACCGTGGCGGCCATCGCCGCCCTGAAGACCTACGACCCGCCCATCACGGCGCTCACCGGAGTGACGGTGACCGATGTGCAGCGGCACGGGAAGTTCCTCGACCTCGCCACCGACGGCGGCGTCCACCTCGTCTTCCACCTCGCCAAGGCCGGATGGCTGCGCTGGTACGACGCGCTGCCGGCCACGGTGATCAAGCCCGGCAAGACCCCCATCGCCCTGCGCGTCGGCTTCGACGACGGCTCCGGGTTCGACCTGACCGAGGCGGGAACGAAGAAGTCGCTCGCCGTCTATGCCGTGCGCGACCCGGCCGAGGTGCCCGGCATCGCGCGCCTGGGCCCCGATCCGCTGCACCCCACCTTCACGCGCGACGACCTGGCCTCTCTCCTGGCCGGACGCAGGACGCAGATCAAGGGCGTCCTGCGCGACCAGTCCGTCATCGCGGGAGTGGGCAACGCGTACTCCGACGAGATCCTCCACGTCGCGAAGATGTCGCCGTACGCCCTGGCCTCCACCCTCTCCGACGCCGACGTCGACCGGCTGTTCGAGGCGATGACGGCCACCCTCGCCGATGCCGTGGCCGAGGCATCTGGCAAGCCGCCCGCCGATCTGAAGGACGCCAAGCGCCGCGGCATGCGCGTCCACGGCCGCCGTGGTGAGAAGTGCCCCGTGTGCGGCGACGAGGTGCGCAGCGTGTTCTTCGCCGACAACTCCCTCGAGTACTGCGCGACGTGCCAGACCGGCGGCAAGATCCTCGCCGACCGGCGGCTGTCGCGCCTGCTGAAGTGAGCGGATGCGGCGGCAGCGGAATCGGGAATGATCCGGGTGATGGCGCGTTGACTAGTATCGAGTTATCAACGTGCTCCGGGGTCGGTGAGAATCCGAACCGGCGGTGACAGTCCGCGAGCCCGAGTGTCCGCCTTGGCGGAGACGAGGGCCGATCCGGTGGAAATCCGGAACCGACGGTGATGCGACGGTCCTCCGTCGCGAGTCCGGATGGGAGGCAGCACGGTCGGCGCGACGCGCCGCCCTGCCGCAACGACCCCGGACCGACCGGAGGATCGACATGGCGGATGCCGCAGAACGCGAGGCAATGGCCCGAGCGCTCGAGCTCGCCGCGCGCGGACCTGTGGGGGCGAACCCCCAGGTGGGCGCGGTCATCCTCTCCCCCGACGGCGAGGTGCTCGCCGAGGGGTGGCACCGGGGAGCAGGCACGGCGCATGCCGAGGTCGACGCGCTCTCGAAGCTGCCGCCCGGGCGAGCCCGAGGGGCTACCGCGGTCGTCACCCTGGAGCCGTGCAACCACACCGGACGCACCGGCCCGTGCGCGGTCGCGCTCCTGGACGCGGGGATCGCTCGCGTGGTCTACGCCCTCGACGACCCCAACGCGGTGTCCTCCGGCGGCGCGGAACGTCTTCGCGCGGCAGGTGTGTCGGTGGAGAGCGGCGTGGACGCCGACCGCGTGCGAGAACTGCTCGACGGGTGGCTCACGGTCCAGCGCCTCGGCCGCCCCTTCGTGACCGTCAAGTGGGCGCAGAGCCTCGACGGACGCGCGGCGGCCCCCGATGGGACGAGCCAGTGGATCACTGGGCCGGCCGCACGCGCCGACGTGCACCGTCGCCGCGCCGAGGCGGATGCGATCGTGGTGGGCACCGGCACGGTGCTCGCCGACGACCCCGCACTCACGGCCCGCCGCCCCGACGGCACCCTGTACGAGAACCAGCCCCTCCCCGTCGTGCTCGGCGACCGGTGGGTTCCCGAAGACGCAGCCCTCCGCCGGCATCCGCGGCAGCTCCTCCAGCGCTCGGGGAACGATCTGCCCGCGGTGCTGGCGGAACTGCGCACGCTCGGGGCGCAGCGCGTCTTCGTCGAGGGCGGCCCCACGATCGCGAGCGCGTTCGTGCGCGACGGTCTCGTCGACGAGGTACTCGCCTACATCGCACCGACGCTCATCGGCTCCGGCCCCGACGGCACCGACCGTCCGGCCCTGGGCCGCCTGGGCGTCGACACGATCACCCAGCAGCATCGCCTGGTCGTCTCATCCGTCGAGACCATCGGCGACGACCTGCTGATCACCGCGCATCCCGCCACCGAAGGAGCCCCCTGATGTTCACCGGAATCGTCGAAGAACTCGGCACCCTCACCGCCGTCGATCCCTCCGGCGACGGCGTGCGCCTGACCGTGCGCGCGCCTCGTGCGGTGACGGATGCTGGGCACGGCGACTCCATCGCCGTCAGCGGCGTCTGCCTCACGGTCGTGGACCAGGGTCCCGACTGGTTCACCGCCGACGTGATGCAGCAGACCCTGGAGATGTCCACCCTCGCCGGTGCCGCACCCGGTCGCACGGTCAACATCGAGCGCGCCACGCCCGCCCACGGGCGCCTGGGCGGCCACATCGTGCAGGGCCACATCGACGGCACCGGCACGGTCGTCGACGTCCGGCCGGGCGAGCGCTGGCAGGTCGTCCGCGTCGCCGTGCCCGCCCACCTCGCGCCGCTGATCGTGGACAAGGGGTCCATCGCGATCGACGGCGTGTCGCTCACCGTCAGCGCCGTGAGCGAGCCCGACGCCGACCAGCCGTGGCTCGAGGTGTCGCTCATCCCCGAGACCCTCACCGCCACCACCCTGGGCGAGGCATCCGTCGGCGACGCCGTGAACCTGGAAACCGACATCCTCGCCCGCCACGTCCAGCGACTCCTCGCATTTCCCGCACTCACCGAAGGAGGCTCCCGATGAGCCTTGCCACCATCCCCCAGGCCCTGGACTCCCTGCGAGCCGGTCGTCCCGTCATCGTCGCCGACGATGAGGACCGCGAGAACGAGGGCGACGTCATCCTCTCGGCCGAGCTGGCCACCCCCGAGTGGATCGCGTGGACCGTGCGCTGGTCCAGCGGATTCATCTGCGCCCCCATGCCCGGCGAGTGGGCGGACCGCCTGGATCTGCCGCCCATGGTCGCCGTCAACCAGGACGCCCGCGGCACGGCGTACACCGTGAGCGTCGACGCCGCCGACCGCATCAGCACCGGCATCAGCGCCTCCGACCGCGCGCACACGCTCAATGTGCTGGCCGATCCCGGAGCAGGCCCCGCCCGCCTCATCCGCCCCGGCCACGTCCTGCCGCTTCGTGCGGTGGACGGCGGCGTGCGCGAGCGCAGCGGGCACACCGAGGCGGCCGTGGAGCTCATGCGCCTGGCCGGCCTGCAGCCCGTCGGGGCGATCGCGGAGGTCGTCGCCGAGGACGGGAGCATGATGCGTCTGCCCGGGCTCATCGAGCTGGGTGCGCGGGACGAGGTCCCCGTCATCACGATCGAGCAGCTGATCGCCTACCTGGATGAGGAGGAGCCGGTCGCCAAGGCGGAGGCGAACGAGCGCCACACGCGACGGGTCAGCCTCCGCGCCGAGGCCCAGGTCCCCACATCCCACGGCGAGTTCCGATTCCTGGCGTACAAGGACCGTGTCACCGGCACCGATCATGTCGCCGTCGTCTCGGGCGATCTCACCGAGGATGCGCCGCTGGTGCGCGTGCACTCGGAGTGCCTCACGGGCGAGGCGTTCGGCTCGCTGAAGTGCGAATGCGGACCGCAGCTGGAGGCGGCGCTGGACGCGATCGACGAGGACGGCGGCGTCGTGGTGTACATGCGCGGACACGAGGGACGCGGCATCGGCCTCATCAACAAGCTGCGGGCCTACAGCCTGCAGGAGCAGGGCCTGGACACCGTGGATGCGAACCTCGCGCTGGGCCTCCCTGCCGACGCGCGGGATTACGCCGCCGCGGCCGGGATCCTCGCCGACCTCGGCGTCAGCCGCGTGCGCCTGCTGACCAACAACACCGACAAGGTCGCGCAGCTGCGCGAACTCGGGCTGGAGGTCGTGGAGCAGGTGCCGCTGCTGGTGGGGGTCGGACCGAACAACCACCAGTACCTCGAGACCAAGCGCGACCGCATGGGGCACATCATCGCGGAGGCCGACCTGACCCGCGCGCTGCAGCAGATGAAGGAAGGGGCCGAAGCATGAGCGGCAAGGGAGCGCCGGAGACCGGCAGCATCGACGGGAGCGGACTCGACGTCGTCGTGATCGCGGCCACGTGGCACGAGGTCATCACCGACGGACTGATCGCCGGCGCCCGTCGCGTGCTCGACGCATCCGGCGCGTCGTGGCGCCTCGTGCGCGTACCCGGCTCGTTCGAGCTGCCGGTCGCCGCGCAGGTCGCGCTGGAATCCGGAGCCGACGCGGTCGTGGCCCTCGGGGTCATCATCCGCGGCGGGACCCCGCACTTCGAATACGTGTCGTCGGCCGCGACCGACGGGCTCACCCAGGTCGCCCTGAACACGGGCCGGCCGGTCGGGTTCGGCGTGCTGACCCTCGACGACGAGCAGCAGGGGCTCGATCGTGCGGGCCTCCCCGGGTCGAAGGAGGACAAGGGCGCCGAAGCGGCCGACGCCGCGCTGCGCACGGCGCTCGTCCTGCGGGACCTGCGCGGCTGACGCGAGCCGCCCGGCGTGACCGTGCGGCGACGAACTTGCCTGGCGCTTCTTCCCGGGGTGGGGTGACGCGCCGATCCTTCGCTGGCGTGGCACCGCCATTGACCCTACGGTTACCGGCATGGAGATCCTCCGTCACGTCGTCGTCCTGCTCCACCTCGTCGGATTCGCCATCCTGTTCGGCGCGTGGGTCGCCGAGGCGGTGTCGCGCCGCATCCGGTTCACCCGCGTCATGGACTGGGGCCTGGCGCTCGCCGGCCTCGCCGGGCTCATCCTCGCCGCACCGTGGGGCATCGAGTACGAGCTGAACTACGTCAAGCTCGGGATCAAGCTGGGCATCCTGGTGGTCATCGGCGCCCTTCTGGGCATCGGGTCGGCGCGCCAGCGGCGCACCGGGTCGCTGCCCTCGGCGATGTTCTGGCTCGTCGGCATCCTCACCCTCACCAACGCGGCCATCGCCGTGCTGTGGTGAGCGTCGCTGCGTAGACTTGGTCGGTCGTGCAGACGATCCCCCCGCACGCACTCGGTGACCCTGTGTCGAGCCCGGGCGCACCACCCCGCGCCTGCGTCTAGACCCACCGCCGTCATGTCGCACAACGACGGCTCCCGCGCTTCCCCGACAGGCACTCATGACCACCGCGAATCCCCCCGCCCCCACCTCCACCCCGGCCAATCCGCGCTCGCGCGTCATCACCGCGAGCCTGGTCGGCACGACGATCGAGTTCTACGACTTCTACGTCTACGCCACGGCCGCGGTGCTCGTCTTCCCGATCCTGTTCTTCCCGACGGGCAACGAGACCACCTCCCTCCTCTCCTCCTTCGCCGTCTTCGGCGCCGCGATGGTCGCCCGGCCCATCGGCGCGGTCGTCTTCGGACACTTCGGTGACAAGTTCGGACGAAAAGCCACCCTCGTCGCATCCCTGCTCACGATGGGCATCGCGACGTTCCTGATCGGCCTGCTGCCCACCAACAACGACATCGGCTGGTGGGCTGCGCTCATCCTCCTGCTCCTGCGCCTCGCGCAGGGTTTCGCCCTCGGCGGGGAGTGGTCCGGCGCCGCCCTGGTCGCCACCGAGAACGCCCCGGCGGGTAAGCGGGCCTGGTACGGCACGTTCCCGCAGCTGGGTGCGCCCATCGGGTTCATCATCGCCAACACGGTGTTCCTCGTGATCAACTTCGCCCTCCCCCACCCCGACGGCCCCGCGCAGCGATCCGACGAGTTCCTGGCGTGGGGGTGGCGCGTGCCGTTCCTGTTCTCGGCCGTCATGGTCATCATCGGCCTGTGGGTGCGCCTGAAGCTGGTCGAATCCGACACGTTCGCACGTGCCGAGAAGACCGGAGCCATCCGGAAGTTCCCCCTGGGCGAGGTCGTGCGCCGCCACTGGCGCCAGCTGATCCTGGGCACGTTCATCATGCTCGCCACGTACGTGCTGTTCTACCTGATGACCAGCTTCACGCTCTCCTACGGCACGAAGGCCACGACCGAGGGAGCACGTGCGGCAGCCGAGGCGGCCGGGCAGTCCTTCGACGCGGCGGGGTATGTCCCCGGGCTCGGGTTCGGGTACACCGACTTCGTCATCATGCAGATCATCGGCGTGGTCTTCTTCGGCGTCTTCACGCTGCTGTCCGGTCCCGTCGCCGACACGATCGGACGGCGCAAGCTCCTGCTGTGGGTGACGGCGGCCATCGCCGTGTTCGGCGTGCTGTTCAACGTCTTCCTCATGCCGCAGCTCGATCCGAAGTTCACCGGCGCCCTGACCCAGGCCTTCCTCGTCCTCGGCTTCCTGCTGATGGGGCTGACGTTCGGGCCGATGGGCGCCGTGTTGCCCGAGCTGTTCCCCACCAACGTGCGCTACACCGGATCGGCCATCTCGTACAACGTGTCGTCGATCCTGGGCGCCGCGGTCGCCCCGCTCATCTCGGTCGCGCTGTGGGCTGCTGCCGACGGTCAGCCGTGGCTCGTCGGCCTGTACCTGACGGGGTCGGCGATCTTGACGTTCATCGCGCTCGTCCTGTCCAAGGAGACCAAGGACGTCGATTACGACGAGAACATCGGCCTGGGCGCCACGGGTTCTCCCTGACGTGCACCGGCCGGATGCCGCGGGGCTTCGGCTCCGCGGCATCCGGCTGCCGCCGTGGCGGGCTTCGGCTCCACGGCATCCGTCGGGCGTGCCGCCGCGGCGGGCTTCAGCTCCACGGCATCCGTCGGGCGCGCGTGGCCCTGCCGCCGCCACATCCGCCGGGCCCGAACTCCTCGAATCCGCCGCGGAAACCTCCCGCTGAGCCGGTATCAGCCCCGCACGGCGGCGTTCTTGAGGAGTTCGGGCAAGCCGGAGGCCGCACCTCGACGACGACGCCACCGCGCCGCCGGCGCGGGGCTCCCCGGTGGCGGTCGTGGGGCTCCGCGGCATCCGTCCGCCCGGGCCCCTGTGGCGGGGCCTGCTCCGGCCCCCGACTCCGGGTCTGCTCTGGCCCCCGCCTCCAGCCCTGCCCCGTCTGCCCCGACCCGGGCTCCGGGTCGGCCCCGGCCCCTCCCTCCGCCACTCCCCCGCCCGAACTCCTCACTTCCGCCGCGGAAACCGCCCGCTGGGCCGGTATCAGCCCCGTACGGCGGCGTTCTTGAGGAGTTCGGGCAAGCCGGAGGCCCGCACCTCCACGGCGCCACCGCACCGGAGGCGCGCCGCCGGCGCGGGGCTCCCCGGTGGCGGTCGTGGGGCGCCGGGCTCCGTGTGTGCCCCGGCCCCTGGCTCCGGGTCCGCCCCGGCCCTCGCCTCCGCCACTCCCCCGCCCGAACTCCTCGAATCCGCCGCGGAAACCGCCCGCTGGGCGGGTATCAGCCCCGCACGGCGGCGTTCTTGAGGAGTTCGGGCAGCAGTCTGAGGCCCGCACCTCCACGGCGCCACCGCACCGGGGCGCGGCCGACCGCCCGCGTCAGTCGAGGAACAGCGCCCGCAGCCGCTTGGTCGTGAAGACCAGGCCGATGCCGATCATGACGGCGTAGTACAGCACGTGCCACAGCATGCCGGCGCTCAGCGCCCCCGTGGTCAGGCCCCGGATCAGCTCGACCCCGTGCCACAGCGGGAGCGCCTGCACGATCACCTGCACGGGCTCGGGGTACACCGTGATCGGGTAGAACGTGGCCGAGAACAGGAACATCGGCAGCAGGACGAAGTTGATCCAGTCCATGTGCTGGAAGGTCTTCATGTAGCTCGTGATCGCCATCCCGACGCTGGCGAAGCCGAACGCGATCAGCAGCACGGCGGGCAGCGCCAGGATCGCCGTGGGCGCCAGGTTCAGGCCCAGGATCTGCATGATGATCATGAACCCGGTCGCGTACAGCAGGCCCCGCAGCAGGGCATAGAGGATCTCGCCGAGCGCGACGTCCAGCGGACCCAGCGAGGTCGACAGCATCCCCTCGTAGAGCTTGCCGTAGTTGAGTTTGAAGAAGACGTTCCACGTCGAGTCGTAGATCGCCCCGTTCATCGCCGACACCGCCAGCAGCGCCGGCGCGATGAACGCGGCGTACGGCACGTCCAGGCCGGCGGAGGTCTGCACGTCACCGATGAGGGCGCCCAGTCCGATGCCCATCGAGGCGAGGAAGAACACCGGCTCGAAGAAACCCGACAGCACGACGATCCAGCTCGACGAGCGGGCGGCGAGGAGTCCGCGCTGCACCACGGCCTGCGGATTGCCCGCCCACAGCGCGCGTACGCCACCGCGGCGGCGGGTGGTGTCGGATGCGGTGGCGAGCGTCATTTCGCGAGCCTCCGCTCGAAGATGCGCCGGCCCAGCAGGTAGCCGACCCCGGCGAGCACCAGCAGGTAGGCGAGGTGGCTGCCGGCGGCCGGCGCGTCGACCGAACCGTACGTCAGCATCCTGCCCAGCTCCGACGCGTGCCACAGCGGTGAGATCCACCCGATCCACTGCAGCCACCCCGGGAGGGTCTCCAGCGGATAGAAGGTGCCCGAGAACAGGAACATCGGCATGAAGATGAAGCGCTGCACGAGGGCGAACTGGCCCTTGTCGTCTTCGATGGATGCGGCGTATGCCATCAGCGGTATGCCGAAGCTCACCCCGGCCAGCACGCCCACCGCGATCGAGATCCATCCCGTCGCCGGGTTCGGCACGGCGCCGAACACCCAGATGAACAGGTAGTACGCGGCGACGGCGATGAACATGCGGGCCGACGCCCCCAGGATCACGCCGTTGGCGATCTGCGGCGACGACAGCGGCGACGCGTTGAACCCGTAGAAGTACCGTCGCCACTTGAAGCCGGCCATGACGGGGTAGGTGAACTCCTCCGACGCCACCGAGATCGCCGCCGTCATCAGGAGCGCCGGCGCGATGAAGACGAGGTACGGCACCGGCTGCCCGCCGTCGTCGATGTCGGTCTGGATGAGGGCGGCAAGGCCCAGCCCGAGGCCCAGCAGGTACAGGATCGGCTGGCCGAATGCGCCGACGACGATCGTCCAGCCGTAGGCCCGCATCGCGCGCACCATGTGCTCGGTGACGTACCAGGACCCGCGGGCCCGCGGTTTCCGCCCCCACTCGAGCGCCTCGGCGCGCAGTTCGTCGAGCGAGGGGTGGGTGCGGGTCGCGTCGGTCATTCGATCAGCGACCTTCCGGTCAGCCGCAGGAACACGTCCTCGAGGCTCGAGCGGCGGACGAGGGAGGTGATCGGCTCGAGCCCGAGCCCGGTGACCCGTTCGAGGGCGGCCTCGCCGTCGGCGGCGTAGATGAGCACCCGGTCCGGCAGCACCTCCACGCGGTCGCCGATGCCCTGCACCTGCGCGGCGACCTGCTCGTTGCGGTCGGACCCGAACCGCACCTCGAGCACCTCCCGGCTGGAGTGCTCGCGGATGAGGGAGGCCGGGGTGCCCTCGGCCATGATGCGCCCCTTGTCGACGACGATGATCCGATCGCACAGCTGCTCGGCCTCATCCATGTAGTGCGTCGTGAGCACGAGCGTCGTGCCGCGCTCCTTGAGGCGGAACAGGCGGTCCCACAGCACGTGACGGGCCTGCGGGTCCAGGCCCGTCGTCGGCTCGTCCAGCAGCAGGATGCGCGGGTCGTTGATGAGCCCTCGCGCGATCGTGAGGCGCCGCTTCATCCCGCCGGAGAGCTGATCCACTTTGCTCTTGGCCTTGTCCTCCAGCGCGGCGAACGCGAGGAGCTCGTCTGCCTTCTGCGCGCACACCTTGCCGGGGAGCCCGAAATAGCGCCCGTAGATGTAGAGGTTCTCGCGCGCGTTGAGCTCGCCGTCGAGGTTGTCCTGCTGGGGCACGACGCCCAGGCGCGAGCGGATCTCCGGTCCGTACGCGTCGGGGTCCAGGCCCAGGATGCTGAGGTCTCCGGCCGTGCGGGTGGACACGGCGCCGATCATCTTCATCGTCGTGGACTTGCCCGCGCCGTTGGGTCCGAGCAGGCCGAAGGACTCCCCGGGGGCGACGTCGAAGGACAGCCCGTCGACGGCGAGGAAGTCGGGTTTGCCCTTCACCCGGTAGGCCTTCACGAGATCGCGGGCATGGATGACCGGTTCTGGCACCGCACCACCCTAGCTCCGACGGCGGACGCCCGTGCGCGTCAACAATCGTTGACCGTCAGGACGTTCGTCAACTATTGTTGATCCGCGAACGAGAGGAGCACTCATGAGCGGAGACGGCATCCGAACCGCCATCGGGGCGATGCCCGGCCCCGAGCCGATCGCCGAACTGCACCGTCTCGCCGAGGTGCGCCGCGAGCTCGCCCGCGCCGAGGAGGTGCAGGTGCGACGCGCCCGCAACCAGGGATTCTCCTGGCAAGCCATCGCCGGAGCCCTCGGCGTGAGCAAGCAGGCCGTGCACAAGAAGTACGGTCGAAAGTGACCCCCACCCGATCGAGGAACCCCATGTCGACCTCATCCCCCGCCCGCGCGCGCCGCGGACGCCGCGAACAGCCCGAGGGCCCGCGCGCCACTCTCGGCCAGCTGCTGCCGTTCATCTTCGAGCACAAGCGCGTGCTCGTCGTGGTGGCGGTCCTCAGCATCCTCGGCGCCGTCGCCACGCTCGCCCAGCCGCTGCTGGTGGGCGAAGTGATCGCGCGGGTGCCGGACGGCTCCGACCTCGGCGGCCTGATCTGGATCCTCGTCGGGTTCGTCGTGGCCGCCTCCGTCATCTCCGGCTACCAGCACTACCTCCTCCAGCGCACCGGCACCGCCGTGGTCTATTCCAGCCGCCGGCGCCTCATCGGCCGCATCCTGCACCTGCCGATCAGCGAGTTCGACGCGCGCCGCACCGGCGACCTCGTCTCCCGCGTGGGCACCGACACCACGCTCCTGTACGCCGTGCTCACGCAGGGCCTCGCCGACGCCGTGGGCAACGCGCTCATCTTCGTGGGCGCCCTCATCGCGATGGCCGTCATCGACGTCGTCCTCCTCGCGCTCATCGTCCTGGTGATCGGGGTGTCGGTGCTCGTCGTGGTGCTCCTGAGCGGACGCATCCGCACCGCCTCCACCGAGCAGCAGGTCAAGGTGGGCGAGCTCGCGTCCGCCGTCGAACGCGCCGTCGGCTCGATCCGCACCGTCCGCGCCTCGGGGGCGACCGAGCGGGAGGCCGCGGCCGTCACGGGCCTGGCGAGCGAGGCGTACGGCGTGGGCGTGCGGATCGCGAAGGTCTCCGCGCTCGTGGTGCCCATCGCCAGCGTCGCCCTGCAGGTCTCGCTGCTGGTCGTGCTCGGGGTCGGCGGGTTCCGCGTGGCCTCCGGAGCGATCGAGATCGCGAGCCTCGTCACCTTCATCATGTTCCTGTTCATGCTGATCGCCCCGCTCGGATCGACGTTCGGGGCGATCACCTCGGTCAGTCAGGCCCTGGGCGCCCTCGGCCGCATCCAGGAGATCCTCGAGCTGCCCACCGAGACCGCATCCGACCACCCGGATGCGGCGGCCGCGCCCGACCCGGCCGCTGCGGCCATCGCGTTCCGCGACGTGCGGTTCCGCTACCCCGAGCACGTCGTTCAGGCCCGCGAGGCCGCCGCCAAGGAGGCCCGCGCGGTGCTGGAGGGCGCCCACCTCGAGCGGGCCGCGGACGAGGTCGCCGCAGCGGAGGACGACGCCGACCGCGACGTGCTGCGCGGGGTGTCGTTCGATGTGCCGCGGGGGTCCAGGGTCGCCCTGGTCGGACCGTCGGGAGCGGGCAAGAGCACCGTCCTCTCCCTCGTCGAGCGGTTCTACGACCCCACCGGCGGCGAGATCCTCATCGACGGCGTCGACGCGCGGCGCCTGGACCGCGACGTGCTGCGTGCGCGCTTCGGATACGTCGAGCAGGACGCCCCGACCCTCGCCGGCACGATCGCCGACAACCTGCGCCTGGCCTCCCCCGAGGCGACGGATGCCGAGTGCGAGCGCGTGCTGCGCGCGGTCAACCTCGGCGACGTGCTCGAACGCGATCCGCTGGGCCTGCACGCGCCCGTCGGCGAGGCCGGCGTCATGCTGTCCGGCGGTGAGCGTCAGCGTCTCGCGATCGCTCGTGCGCTCCTGGCCGCTCCCCCGATCCTGCTGCTGGACGAGTCCACGTCGTCCCTGGACGGCGTGAACGAGCAGCGGATGCGGGAGGCCATCGACGCCGTCGCGGCAGGTCGCACGCTCCTGGTGATCGCGCACCGCCTGTCCACGGTCGTCGACAGCGACCTCATCGTCGTGCTCGACCGCGGCCGCGTCGTGGGCCAGGGCACGCACTCGGAGCTCGTCGCATCCACTCCCCTGTACCGCGAACTGGCCCGCCACCAGCTACTGGTGTGATCGCCTCGGCGTGAGACACCACATCCCGGCTGAAACATCACGCGTCGCGTGGTGTTTCGGCCGGGATGTGGTGTTTCGGCGGGGCGCATCAGCGGGCGGAGGGGGCCTGCTTCAGGCGGTAGCGCAGCGACGCCAGCTCGGCGTTGAGGGCGGCGGGGATGCGGCCGCCGAAGCTGGCGTAGAACTCCTCGGTGAGGTCGGCCTCCTGCAGCCACGAGTCGGTGTCGACGGCGAACAGCTCCTGAAGATCGGCCGCCGGCACGTCGACGCCGTCGAGGTTGAGGTCCTCCACGCGCGGGATGCGGCCGATCGGGGTGTCCACCGCGGCGGCGTTGCCTTCGATGCGGCGGATGATCCAGTCGATCACGCGCGCGTTCTCCCCGAAGCCCGGCCACAGGAACCGGCCGTCGGCGCCCTTGCGGAACCAGTTGACCTGGAAGATGCGGGGCGCGCGGTCGAAGCGCAGCTGCTGACCGACCTTGAGCCAGTGCGCGAAGTAGTCCGCCATGTTGTATCCGCAGAACGGCAGCATCGCGAAGGGGTCACGGCGCAGCTCACCGACGGTGCCCTCGGCCGCGGCGGTCTTCTCCGACGAGATCGTGGAACCCAGGAACACCCCGTGCGTCCAGTCGGTGGCCTCCACCACGAGCGGGACGTTGGTGGCGCGGCGGCCGCCGAACAGGATGACATCCAGCGGCACGCCCTCCGGTGCATCCCAGTCGGCGGCGATCTGCGGGCACTGCGCGGCGGCGACGGTGAAGCGGGAGTTGGGGTGCGCGGCGGGGCGGCCGGACTCGGGCGTCCACGCGTTGCCCTCCCAGTCGGTCAGGTGCGGCGGAGCGTCATCGGTCAGGCCCTCCCACCACACGTCGCCGTCGGGGCGCAGGGCCACGTTGGTGAAGATCGTGTTGCCCCACATCGTCTCCACCGCGGCGACGTTGGTGGACTCCCCCGTGCCGGGGGCGACGCCGAAGAAGCCGGCCTCGGGGTTGATGGCCCACAGGCGCCCGTCCTCACCGGGACGGATCCACGCGATGTCGTCGCCGAGGGTCTCCACGCGCCAGCCGGGGATGGTCGGGCGGAGCATGGCGAGGTTGGTCTTGCCGCACGCCGAGGGGAAGGCCGCGGCGACGTGGTAGGCGCGGCCGGAGGGGTCGATGACCCGGATGAGCAGCATGTGCTCGGCGAGCCAGCCTTCGTCGCGGCCGATCACGGAGGCGATGCGCAGGGCGAAGCACTTCTTCGCCAGGATCGCGTTGCCGCCGTAGCCGGAGCCGAACGACCACACCTCGAGGGTGTCGGGGAAGTGCACGATGTACTTCTCGTCGTTGCAGGGCCACGCCGAGTCCGGCTGTCCCGGCGCGAGCGGCGCGCCCACCGAGTGCACGGTCTTCACCCACGGGTCGCCGTCGGCGATGCGTCGGAGGGCGTCGGTGCCCACGCGCGTCATGATGCCGATCGAGGTGACCGCGTAGGCGCTGTCGGTGACCTGCACGCCCAGGTGCGACAGCGGGCCGCCCACCGCGCCCATCGAGAACGGCACGACGTACATCGTGCGGCCGCGCATCGATCCGGCGAAGACGCCGTCCAGGGTCGCGCGGATCTCGCTCGGGGCGATCCAGTTGTTCGTGGGTCCGGCGTCCTCCTCCAGCTCGGAGGCGATGTAGGTCCGCGACTCCAGCCGCGCCACATCCCCCGGGTGCGAGCGGGCCAGGTACGACCCCGGTCGCCACTCCGGGTTGAGTTTGAGCAGCTTGCCCTCGGTCACGAGCTGACGCAGCAGCGCGTCGTTCTCGGCGCGGGAGCCATCGACCCAGTGGATGCTGTCGGGCTGGGTGAGCGCGGCGATCTCATCCACCCACGCGGCCAGCGCCTCCATGCCGGGGCCGCGCACGTCGGGCCGCGCACCGAAGCGGCGCATCGGCGCCTCGGGGGCGGCGATGCGGGCGGGGCGACGGGTGGGGATGTCGGCGAGAGCCATGGGTGCTCCTTGGTCGGCGTTCAGAACGGGAGTCTTCCCCTACTCTGGCGCGAGATCACCGGGTCTTTCCCCATTCGACCGCGTCAAAAGTTGCGATTCTTTCGCTACGCTAAAGGAATGGCTCCTGCTGCGATCGAACTCGCGACGCTCGGACACCGCATCCGGCACCACCGGCTGGCCGCCGGGTACACCCTCGACGAGCTGGGCGCCCTGACCGGCGTCGCGGGCAGCCAGCTGAGCCTCATCGAGAACGGCAAGCGCGAGCCGAAGCTCTCCCTCCTGCAGGAGATCGCCCGCGCGACGGGCACCGAGGTCGCCGATCTGCTCTCGGCCGAGCCGCCCAACCGCCGCGCCGCCCTGGAGATCGAACTCGAACGCGCGCAGGCCGGATCGGTGTTCCGGCAGCTCGGCATCCCGCCGGTCAAGGTGACCAAGGGCGTCAGCGACGAGACGCTCGAGTCCATCCTCGGCCTGCACCGCGAGCTGCAGCGGCGCGAGCGGGAGGCGATCGCCACGCCCGAGGAGGCGCGCCGGGCCAACACCGAGCAGCGTCTGCGCATGCGCGAGCGGGGCAACTACCTGCCCGAGATCGAACGCCTCGCCGAGAAGCAGCTCAAAGCCGCCGGCCACGTCACCGGAGCCCTCACCCACCGCACCGTCAGCATCATGGCCGAGCAGCTGGGGTTCGAGCTCATCTACGTCAACGATCTGCCCCACTCCGCGCGCTCGGTGACCGACCTGGAGAACGGTCGCATCTACCTGCCGCCGGCGTCGATCCCCGGCGGCCATGGCCTCCGCTCGATGGCGCTGCAGGCGATGGCCCATCGACTGCTCGGGCACGAGCGTCCGAACGACTACGCCGATTTCCTGCAGCAGCGGCTGGAGATCAACTACTACGCCGCGTGCTGCCTCATGCCCGAGACGACCTCGGTCGCGTTCCTGCGGCAGGCCAAGAAAGACCGCAACCTCGCGGTGGAGGACTTCCGCGACGCGTTCGGGGTGACCCACGAGGCCGCCGGCATGCGGCTGACCAACCTCGCCACCGAGCACCTCGGCATCCGGCTGCACTTCCTGCGCGTGGACGGCTCGGGCGCGATCTCGCGCGTGTACGAGAACGACGACCTGCCGCTGCCGGTGGATGTGACCGGCTCGGTGGAGGGCCAGGTGGCGTGCCGCCGGTTCTCGGCGCGTCGGGCGTTCTCTGAGCAGAACCGCACGACCGAGCACTACCAGTACACCGACACACCCGCCGGCACCTTCTGGTGCTCGACCCAGACCGGGTCCACCTCAGAGGGCGACTTCTCCATCACGGTGGGCGTGCCCTTCGACGACGCCAAGTGGTTCCGCGGTCGCGAGACGCAGGAGCGCGCGGAGTCGCGCTGCCCCGAGGAGTCGTGCTGCCGGCGCCCGCCCGCCGACGTCGCGGCCCGCTGGACGGGGAAGGCGTGGCCGAGCGCGCGCGTGCACCGGCACATGTTCTCCCCGCTCCCCCGTGGTGATTTCCCCGGTGTCGATGACACCGAGGTCTTCGCCTTCCTCGAGCGCCACGCCGGGAGCTGACGTCGCGCTTACCCGGCGGTGCCGGCGGCGTCCCGCTCGGCGGCCGAGTTCGGCGTCCAGCCGAGCCAGCCGTCGTCGGTGGCGACGGCCGTCCACTCCCCGCACACGTACGCGTCCGTCAGCGCGTACACGTCGGGGCTGTCTCCGAAGTACCACGCCGCGCCGCTCATCCGTGGCCCGGGCGCGCACAGCTCCGGGTCGAGCGGACTGCCGCTGACGAACTGCACGACGGCGTCGGGATCTCCGCGCGTGGAGGTGCGCGTGCGGATCTCCGCCGCGTCGTCGGGGATCCACTTCGCCCCAGGCCCCAGCGCATCCCGGGCGGCGACGGCGTCGCCGTACGTGTCGTCGGCGAAGTGGTGGACGGCGTCGTTGTAGGCAGCGCATCCGGTGAGGCCGCTGCCGGCGGCGAGGAGGAGGACGCCGGCGAGGGCGGAGACGGCGAGTCGCTGTGTCATGACACGAGTCTCGCGGGAGCGGACCACGGGCACGTCGTGCGCGAGGACGATGCTGCTGCATCCCGAGGAGGATCCCGCGTCAGCCGGCACGCCCCACGAAGTCGGCGTACCGCTCCAGCGCGGCGGCCACCTCCGCGGCATCCGCGTCGGCGAACAGCTGCGGCTCGGGAGGCTCGCCGTGACGTCCGACCGCGAGGGAGTGGGTCCACACCCCGACCACGCGCCCGCGGTCGAGGAGGATAGGACGCACGATGCCGTTCTTGGCCGGGCCCACCGCGGTGAGGAACTCCGGCGCGCAGACCCGAGTGCGATCGGCATAGGAGATGTAGTACTCCTCGAACGGCGGAAGGGCGAGAAGAGGAGCAGCGGATGCGGCGCGCCGCGGCGGCGCCTGGGCGGCGACGTGGAGCGGATCCGTCCCGTCCTCGACCGCGACGATGCGCTCCCCCGCCGCCGCCATCGCCGCCCGCGCCGTCCCCAGCGGCAGGCCCGCCCACCACGCCAGGTCGCGGGCGCCGGCCGGAGCGTGCGAGGCGACGAAACGCGCCGCCAGCTCTGCGAGCGGGTCGGCGGGCACATGCGGGTCACCGATCCAGTCCTCGGCCAGCACGAGGTACTGCTCGCGCGATGCTCCGCCCTCCCGCGGCACGACCGGTCCCCACACGAGGACTCCGCGCAGCGCCAGCACGTGCAGCACGTGGATGCCCCGCTGCCCCGCCGGGTCGACGCCGCCGGCGGCCAGCATGGCCGGGAACTCCGCGCGCGTGAGGCGGGAGCCACCGGACAGCGCCGCGCGCGCGAGCGCTTCCGCACGCGCGAAGGTCTCCGCATCCAGCGCCAGGTCGCGGTGGCGGGGGGCGGCCTGCCGGAACTGCCGCTCCCCGGTGACGGACAGCATCCACGCCAGGTCTTCGGCGGGCACGATGTGCAGCGTCCCGCGCATGGGCCAGGCCCGGACGAGCTCGCCGCGCTCGAACGCCGCGTCGACCTCGGGCATCGTGATCGCCCCGCGACTGCGCACGGCCAGCGCCCAGCGCCCGCCCCAGAATTCCTGCGCCTGCACGGCCAGCATGTGCCGCGCTGCCGCGACCGGGGAGGCGGCCGGGGCGGTGAGGCGGTGCGAGCGGAGCCGGTGGGCGATGACGTCGAGGGCTGCCATGATGCCCAGTGTGCCCGCCGTCCAGGACATCTCGGGTCCTCGACGGCGGGCACCGGCGGCGACGCGGGCTAGACCGCCGCGGGTGCGGGCGCCGGGTTCTGGGCGAGCATGTTGCCCGCGAAGAAGCGCGCGAGCTTTTCCGTCGCCGTGAGGGGCAGCACGTGCGCGACGTACTGGTCGGGTCGCACGACCACGACGCATCCGCCGCGATCGATCCCGCGCTCGTCGAAGATGTCGCCGTTGTCGGGGTCGACGGCGTAGACCTTCTCGTAGTCGGTCACCGCGAACGGGCCCACCTTCGGCAGGAAGATGCCGGGGACGCGGTCCAGCTCCACCCCGTCGAGGGGCTGCTGGTACACGACCTTGACGTCGAAGACGCTGTCGAGGTCGGCGCCGGCGGGAGTGAAGCGCGCCACCGGCGACTCCGGCGAGGTGGCCATCCACTGCGCCCATTCGGCCAGCGCCGAAGGCTCCCCCGCCGCCGCCGGTGCGTCGGCGAAGGCGTACAGGCGCCAGCGTCCGTCGGCACGGTGGTGGTGGCCGAGGTGCACGGGGTTGGCGTCGCCGACACGCATCGCGTGGGCGGACTTGAAGCGCTTACCGATCGGGAAGCCGGACGCCAGGTCCTGGTGCTCGGCGGTGCCGACGAGCATCGACGGCTCGTACTGCGTCATGAAGCCGGCCGGGAACTCCGCGGTGTCGACGTAGAACTTCGCCAGCGCGTCGGGGCTTTCGAACTCCTCGGGCTTGCGGGCCATCATCGACGACCACTCGCGGTCGAAGTCGATGAGGTTCTGCGCGATGACCTGACGCTCGCCCGAGTACGTGCTCAGCAGCGACGCGGGGCTGCGGCCCTCGAGCACCTGCGCGAGCTTCCAGCCCAGGTTGAACCCGTCCTGCATCGAGACGTTCATGCCCTGCCCCGCCTTGGCACTGTGGGTGTGGCACGCGTCGCCGCAGATGAACACGCGCGGGTCGCGCTCCCCGGTGAGCTCGGGCGGCACGTCGTCGAACTTGTCGGTCACGCGGTGACCGACCTCGTAGACGCTGTGCCATGCGACGTCGCGCACCTCGAGCGTGTACGGGCTCATGATGCGGTTGGCCTTCGCGACGATCTGCTCGAAGGAGGTCTTGCGCACCGCACCGTTGTCGTCCGCGGGCACTTCGCCCAGGTCCACGTACATGCGGAACAGGTGCCCGCCCTCGCGCGGGATCAGCAGGATGCTCCCATCGCCGTGGGACTGGATCGCGCACTTGGTGCGGATGTCGGGGAAGTCGGTCTCGGCCAGCACGTCCATGACGCCCCACGCGTGCAGGGCCTGCGCCCCCACGTGCCGTCGCCCGATCGCCTCGCGCACACGACTGCGGGCTCCGTCGCATCCGACGACGTACTTCGTGTGGACGACGCGTTCGATGCCGTCCTGCGGCCCGGCGGTGCCGCGCAGCGTCACGGCGACGGGGCACTCGCCCTCGGGGGCGACCTCGAGCCCGACGAACTCCCACCCGTAGTCGGGGCGGACACGGGCAGGCCCGTGGGCGGCGTACTCGGCGAAGTAGTCCAGGACGCGGGCCTGGTTGACGATGAGGTGCTTGAACTCGCTGATGCCGTGCGCGTCGTCCTTGGTGCGCTGGCCGCGGACGATGCGCGCGGGGTCGCGCGGGTCGGGCGCCCAGAAGTTCATGGCGGTCAGCCAGTACGCCTCTGCCACGATCCGCTCGGCGAACCCGAAGGCCTGGAAGGTCTCCACGCTGCGGGCCTGGATGCCGTCGGCCTGGCCGATCTCCAGGCGCCCGGGGCGCCGCTCGACCAGGCGCGTGGAGATCGAGGGGAACATCGACAGCTGCGCGGCCAGCAGCATCCCGGCGGGGCCGGAGCCGACGATGAGCACGTCGGTGACGTCGGGGAGCTCGTCGGGCCGGTTCAGGCCGGTCCCGGCCGCCGGCAGGACGCGCGGGTCTCCCGAGACGTACCCGTGATGGTGGAACTGCATCGTCGTCGATTCCTTCCCTGACAGCGTCGTCGAGGCCGGGCCTCGAGGGGCTTGTTCGATTATCGAATACGTGATTCGATTATGGATCACGTCAGAGTACCGCGGCCGGTGCACGGCGTACACCCGCCGTTACGGAAGGATCGGTCCATGCCCGCTTCCCCTCCCGCTGCCCCGCCGTCGCAGACCCTGAGCCGCGGTGTGCGCATCCTGGAGGCGCTGGCCGAAGCGCCCGCGGCACTGACGACGGATGAGATCGCGCGCGAGATCGCCGTGCACCGCTCGATCGCCTACCGCCTCATCCGCACGCTCGAGGAGCACGGCCTGGTCGAGCGCGATGAGACCGGGCGGGTCGCCCTGGGCGTGCGGCTGTCGGCGCTGGCGGCGGGGGTGTCGCGCGATCTGGTGTCCGCGGCCCTGCCCGAACTGACCGCCGTGGCCAACGAGCTGCGGATGACCGCGTTCGTCGGGGTCATCGACGGCAGCGAGTGCGTCACCCTGACCTCGGTGGAGTCGCGCACGGCGGTGGCCTCGATGGCCCAGCGCCCGGGCGCCCACCACCCGGTGTCGGCCGGCGCCACCGGCAAGGCGCTGCTGTCGATGCTGCCGGAGAGCGAGTGGCCCGTGCCCGCGACGCCGGCGCTGGCGGCGGAGGTCGGCGCCATCCG
The DNA here is from genome assembly GCF_008727775.1 of Microbacterium lushaniae. NCBI lineage: Bacteria > Bacillati > Actinomycetota > Actinomycetes > Micrococcales > Microbacteriaceae > Microbacterium > Microbacterium lushaniae. The sequence continues at coordinate 929,378 of NZ_CP044232.1, read as the reverse complement.
CGAGCGCGGCTACGCCGTCAGCTCCGACGAGGTGATCCCGACCGTGCGCGCGGTCGCCGTCCCCGTCCGGCTGCGGGGCGGGCGCCCTGTGGCGCTGGCCGTCATCTACGTCGGCGAGGTGGCCGACACCGCCGCGATCGCCCGCCGTCTGCAGCGCTCGGCCGACGCCCTGCGCGCGGCGACCGGGGGCTGACGGCAGCGGAGGCCCGGGTGGCGTGCTCGTCCCACGCCATCCCGGCATCTTCGCTCCCGCGGTTCCCTCGTGTCCGACAGTGAGCGAGGTGTGTCTCCGGTCCCTGGAGACGTACAGGGCGCGACAGGGCGTCGCACTGACCCGCCGCGGCGCCACGATGGGAGCCGCTGCTTGGCCCGGCCGCTGCCCGGCCCTGCTGCTTCCCGGCCCTGGTGCTTCCCGGCCCTGGTGCTTACCGGCCCTGGTGCTTCCCGAACTCCTCAAGACCGGTCCGGAGGCGGCCGCTCCCGGCCGGAATCGGGCTGCTGCGGCAGAGTCTTGAGGAGTTCGGGAAGGCGGAGAGGCAGACCATAGCCGGATCCGGGATGCGGCCCGGACTCGGACCTGGGGTGAGCGGACCGGATGGCGTGCGGCGCGTCTCGGCCGCTGCCCCACCACCACCGCTTCCCGAACTCCTCGAGAACGGGGCAGAACCGAGGCCCGGGGCTGGATCCGGGGTGCTTCCAGGCCGGTCTTGAGGAGTTCGGGAAGGCGGCCGGGAGCCGCCACCACCCCGCGCATCGAGCGCCGTCCGGAGGGCCGTCATGGCTGGGGCGACGGACTCCGACGTGCTCGCTCCGACGAGGTCCCCGATGCTTTCGGAGTTCGTTCGGCTCGCAGAAAGTGCCGTCTGCGTGAAAGTCAGCCTGGTCGGCGCCACACCCTAGGCCGGCTCGGTGAGATCCGGCTCGGCGTCGCCGAGGTCGCGTGCGCGCGGGGCCCCGCGCGCCGACAGCGCCGCCACGGCGACCAGGCCCAGGGTCACGATCGTCGCCGCGGCCTGGGCGATGCCGAGGACCACGCCGGATGTCTCCACGACGCTCACGACGATGGCGGGGGCGATCGAGCCGAGCGCGAGCTGCGAGCCGCCGGCGATCGCCGCGGCCGTTCCGGCGCCCTTCGCGAACGGCTGCAGGGCCAGCCCGATCGCGAGCGGCATGCAGATGCCAGCGGCGAAGACCGTGAACCACATGCCGGCATCGAGCAGCCACAGCGGGCCGCGCAGCGCAGAGCTGAGCGCCACGGTGACGGCGGCGGCGAGGTTCAGCGTCAGCGCCAGCACGAGCACGCGGATGCCGCCGAGGCGACGACTGAGCCACGGGCCCACCTGCGCTCCCAGGAGGACGCCGACCGCATTGAACGCGAACAGCATCGAGTACCCCACGACGTCGATGCCGCGCTCGCGCTGGAGCACGATCGGCACGCAGCTGAGGTAGAGGATCATCGAGGTCGACGCGCCCACGAGGATCAGGACGCTCACGACGAACTGCCGATTGCGCAGCGGCGCGATCCACGCCTCCCGCCTCTCGGCCGACGCGCCGTGCACCCGCAGCTCGGGACGCAGGGTCTCGGGGATGCCGACGGCGCTGGCGACGGCGAGCAGGACGCCGATCGTCATGAGCAGGAGGAACGTCGAGCGCCAGCTGCCGACACTGAGCACGAACCCGCCGATGAGCGGTCCGATCACCGGCGCGATGCCGAAGACCACCGCCAGGATGCCGAAGACGCGCGTGAGCTCGGCGCCGGAATACAGGTCGCGCGCGATCGCGCGACCCACGACGATGCCGGCGGCCCCGGCGAAGCCCATCAGGACGCGCCCGGCCAGCAGCACGCCGATGTTGGGCGCGAAGGAGCACAGGAGCGCGGCGAGGGCGAATCCGACCGAGCCGAGGATGACCGGTCCCCGGCGCCCGACGCGGTCGCTGATGGGCCCCCACGCGAACTGCCCGACGCCGAGCCCGACGTTGTAGGCCATGAGGGTGAGCTGGACCAGGCCCGTCTCGGTGTCGAGGTCGTCGATCACGCGGGGCAGCCCGGGTGTGTACATGTCGGTGCCGAGCGGACCGCCCGCCACGAGCACACCCAGCAGGGCGAGCAGGGCGAACCGGCGCCGGCGCGACCACGTGCGCACGTCCAGCCGTCGCGGCCTGGCGCCCCCCACCGAATCCATCGCACCTGTCTACGGCATCCGGCGGTGCCGGACGAATCGCACCCCGCCCGGACCCCGATGCTGGCGGTGGTCGCCCGCGCCGAGTTATGCTCCCCCTCGAGTGCTCATCGGCGAGCCTGCTCAGGATCGCGTGGGCACTCTTTCGTCTTGCGGGGAGAACACAATGGCGCGCGCCTCCACCACCGAGTACACCGGCGTCGAGACGGCGACCGCGCGATCCATCGGCGAATGGCGTGAGGTCGCGGGCAGCCGCTTCGTGCCGCTGCACGTGATCGGCGGCCCGGGTTTCACCGGCAGCATCCGCTGGCGCATCGTGGAGGGCACGTGCCTGAGCGAGATCGCCGCGAGCGCGCATCGCGTGCTGCGCACCCCCGCGCTCATCTCCCCCGACGACCCCAGGCACTACAAGCTCACCCTGCAGGTGGAGGGGACGGCACTGGTCGCCCAGGACGGGCGGCAGAGCGTCCTGCGCCCGGGCGACCTCGCCATCTACGACACCAGCCGGCCGTACACGCTCGAGTTCAGCGGCGACGTGCACTGCCTCGTGATGGCCTTCCCGCAGGACGCGTTCGACGTTCCCGAATCCCTCATCCGCCGCATCACGGCGGTGCGGCTGCCCGGCGACTCCGGCGTGGGAGGGCTGATCTCGCCGTTCATGCGGCACCTCTCGGAGAACCTCGACACCCTGGACGGGGTGGCCGGGATGCGGATCCTGCACAGCTCGCTGGACCTGCTGACCGCCCTGGTCTACGCGCAGCTGTCCGAGGATCAGGACCATTGGGGCCAGACGCGCCAGGTCGAGATGCGCCGGCTCAAGCTGTACATCGACGCGCACCTGCACGAGCCGGATCTCAACGCGGTCGAGGTGGCGAAGGCGCACTACATGTCGGTCCGGCAGCTGCAGTACCTCTTCCGGGGAGAGAACCTCACCGTCTCCGGCTACATCCGCTCACGGCGACTCGAGCACTGCCGCATGGCGCTGAGCGATCCCGCCCAGTCGTCGCTGTCGATCCTCGAGATCGCCCAGCGGTGGGGCTTCCCCGACGCCAGCCACTTCAGCAAGGTGTTCCGGGCGACCTACGGCATCACCCCGCGCGAGCTGCGGATGGCGCGGTTGGGCGACTGATCCGATCCTGCGCCGATGCGGCAGTCGCGTGCGCCGCGCGACCAGCGGCCGCCGCGCACCCGGACGAGACTCGTCTCATCCGACGGCGCCTTCTCGCTCTCGGATGAGACGGCCGACATCCATCAGGAGGCGACACGGTGGTCATCCGCGACGAACTGTACGACATCGGCATGCGGCAGCGCCGCGCGATGTTCGGCACCCAGGGCGCCGATGCCCGGGTGGACACCACGACCGACCTCAACGACAAGCTCGAGGACTTCGTCACCCGCACGACCTTCGGCGACGTGTGGCAGCGGCCGGGGCTCTCCCTCGCCGCCCGCAGCGAGGTGACCTTCGCGATGCTGCTCGCCAACGGCAAGGAGCACGAGCTCCGCGTCCACACCGAGGGCGCCCTGGAGAACGGCGTCTCGCCGGTCGCGCTGCGCGAGATCGTGCTGCAGGGGCTGCTCTACTGCGGCATCCCGGCCGCGGTGCTGGGCGTGCGGGTCCTGCGGGAGGTGTTCGACGCGCGCGGCATCGGCGACGTCCTCGACGGTGAGGCCGAGGCGACACGGATGAAGGAACGATCATGACGACACTGCTCGAAGACATCACGGCGACCGCCCAGGAAGGTCGCGCCATCCCGGATGCGGCGACCGGCGAGCCGATCGGCTACGTCGCGACACGCTCGATCGCCGACCTGGACGACGCGGTGGCGACGGCGCGGGCCGCCCAGCCCGCGTGGGCTGCGCTCGGGCACGCCGAGCGCAGCCGGATCCTGCACGCAGCAGCCGACGAGATCGACGCGCACGCCGAGGAGCTCGCGCAGATCATCGCCAAGGAGCAGGGCAAACCGCTCAACGGCCTCGGCGCCCGCTTCGAAGCGGGCGGGTGCGCGGCCTGGATCCGCGCCGCCGCCGACCTGCCGCTGGAACCCGAAGTGATCTTCGAGGCAGAGGGAACCAGATCCGAGCTGCACTACGTGCCGCTGGGGGTCGTCGGCGCGATCAGCCCCTGGAACTGGCCTGCCCTCATCGCGATCTGGCAGATCGCGCCGTCGCTGCGCATGGGCAACACCGTGGTGGCCAAGCCCAGCGAGTACACCCCGCTCAGCGTGATGGCGGTGGCGGAACTGATGAACCGGCACCTTCCGGCGGGCGTCCTCACCGTGGTGCCCGGCGGCCGGGAGGTGGGCGCCGCGATCGCCGCACACCCCGGCATCGACAAGATCATGTTCACCGGATCGACCAGGACCGGCCGCGAGATCGTCAAGAGCTCCGCGCACAACCTCGCGCGCCTGACCCTCGAACTCGGCGGGAACGACGCGGGCATCGTCCTGCCCGGAGCCGACGTGAAGGCACTGGGCGAGAAGCTCTTCTGGGGGGCGTTCATCAACTCCGGCCAGACGTGCGCCGCCCTCAAGCGCCTGTACGTGCACGACTCGCTGTACGAGGAGGTCGTGGCCGAGCTCGCACGCCTGGCCGAGGCCGCGCCGCTGGGACCGGGCATGGACGAGACCAGCGCGCTGGGGCCTCTCTCCACGCGACAGCAGTTCGACATCGTCTCGGACCTGGTCGAGGACGCACGCGGGCGCGGGGCGCGGATCGTCACGGGAGGAGAGGCCGCGCCCGAACTGGGTGCCCACTTCTACCGCGCGACGGTCGTGGCCGACATCGACGACGACGCCCCGCTGGTGGCGGAGGAGCAGTTCGGACCGGTCCTTCCGATCGTGCGGTACACCGACCTCGACGACGTCATCGCGCGCGCGAACGCGTCGGATCAGGCACTGGGCGCGTCGGTGTGGGGCGACCCCGAGCAGGCACGGGTCATCGCCGAGCGGATCCAGAGCGGCACCGTCTGGATCAACCAGCACGGCACGATCAATCCCCTCGTGCCCTTCGGCGGAACGAAGGGCTCGGGGTATGGACTGGAGTTCGGCGTGCACGGTCTGAAGGCCGTGGCCGGCACCAAAGTGATCACCGTCTGAGCGCCCATGCGATTCGGGACGATCGAGGAGGGCGCGGGCACGACGGTGGTCGTCCAGGCCTCACCGGAGGATGCGGCGGTGATGCCGTATCCCGACCTGGACGCGATGCTCGCCGCCCCGGAGGCGCAGTGGCGGTCCGCCGCGACCACCGCGCTGGCATCCGGCGAGGTCCGCCCCGTCGCGTCGCTGTCGTGGCTGCCACCGGTGCGGCGGCCGGGGAAGGTGCTGTGCGTCGCGCTGAACAACAGCGCCAATCCCGACCGCATCATGCGCGGACCCTCCACGCCGGCGATGTTCGTGAAACCGTCCTCGTCACTCGTCGGCCACGGCCGTCCGATCGTGGTCAAGGAGGCGTACGGCCGGGTGCATCCCGAACCCGAGCTCGCGGTCGTCATCGGGCGGGGCGGGACGGACATCGCCGTCGGGGACGCCCTCGCGCACGTGTTCGGCTACACGATCATCAACGACCTGACCTCCCCGACCATGCGGGATGCCGACACGTTCCACTACCGCGCGATCCACCCCGACCCCGAGAGCCCCGACGGAATCCGCTACGTCGACAGCTGGGTGAGCTATCCGGCCCGCTACAAGGGCGCCGACACGTTCGGGCCGCTGGGCCCGTGGGTGAGCACGCGCGATGAGATCCCGGATCCGCACGCCCTGCGGATCACGTGCACCCATGACGGCGCGCTCGTGACCGACGACAACACAGCCAACCTGCGCTTTTCCGTCGCCGAGGTGATCTCCTTCGCCTCGGAGTACCTGACCCTCGAGCCCGGCGACGTCATCGCGATGGGCACGGCCCTCCAGCGCTCCGCGCGCGGCGGCGCCGTGCAGAACGTCGACCTGACGCGGCTGGGCGGAGTCATCGAGGTCTCGATCGAGGGGATCGGCACGCTGTCGAACCCCGTCGAGCGGCGATGACGCCCGACGCCGAGGCGCGGGCCTCGATCGGTGACCTCAACGCGCGCTTCGCGTGGGCACTGGACCTGCACGACTTCGATGCGCTGCGCGCGATTCTCGCCCCTGACGTGCACTACGTCAGCATCGGGCGGGAGTTCCACGACGCCGAGGCGGTCATCTCCTCCTTCCGTGCGCGGACGCGGCGGCGCACCACGCGCCACGGCCTCGGAAACCTCCTCCTCGAGCCCGCCGGGGGCGACGAGGTGAGAGGGCGCTCGAGCTGGCACACCTTCGCCGACAACGACGACCCGCCCCGACCGGGTGTCCCCCTGTTCATGGTGGCCGATTTCTCCGACCTCTACCGCCGCACCGCGCAGGGCTGGCGCATCGCCGAGCGGATCATCACGCCCGTCTTCCGCGACCCCGCGCTGGCCCCCGCGGCAGCGACCCCCGATCCGTCCTGAAGGAGTGCCGCGTGCCCGACTCGCCCCGCCATGAGCTCGCCCACCTGGGCCACCATGCGCTGCTGACCCCCACGCTCGAAGACACCCTGGCGTACTTCGTCGACCTGCTCGGGATGGACGAGGTCGAGGAGCGCGACGGGTCGCATTACCTGCGGGCCTTCGGGGACTACGAACGGTGGAGTCTCAAGCTCACCCCTCCGACCGGGCCGGCCTGGAGTACGCCTCCTGGCGGACGGCGAGCGCCGACGCCCTCGACCGGCGCGTCGCGTGGCTCGAGGAGCACGGGCACGGGGGCACGTGGGTGCCGCAGGATCTGGGCGGCGGCCGCGAGTACGAGTTCACCGACCCCGACGGGCACGTCTTCCGGCTCTACTTCGACACCGAGGCGTACGTCGCCCCCGAGGGCAAGCGCCCGGTCATCCCGGTGAACTTCCAGGCCTACGCCGGCCGCGGCGCGAACGTGCGGCACGTCGACCATCTCAACCTCCTGGCCCGCGACGTGCGGGCCAACCGCCGGTTCTGGGAGGAGGGCTTCGGACTGCGGACGTACGAGATCATCGAGCTTCCCGACGGGGCCGAAGCGGGCGCGTGGATGAGCGCGACCATCCAGGGGCACGAACTCATCTACACGCAGGAGCGCACCAGCGGCTCCGCCCGGCTGCACCACTTCGCGTATCTCGTCGACACCCGCGAGGAGGTGCTCCGCGCCGCGGAGATCTTCGCCGACGCGCGCATCCACATCGAGGCCGGCCCGTCGCGCCACACCGCGATCCAGGGCTTCTACCTCTACACGCGGGAACCCGGCGGCAACCGCATCGAGGTCGCCAACGGCGGGTACCTCGTGTTCGCCCCCGACCGCGAACCCTACGTGTGGACGGCAGAGGAGTGGGCGACGAAGCCCGGATGGGGGGCACCCATCCCGCCCGAGTTCCACATCTACGGCACGCCCGATGTCGCGGAGTGACCCCGGTGCGGCCGCGCCGGGAGCGGAGGTGGATGCCGGGAGCGTCGCATCCGTCGTCGTCGTGGGCGCCGGCGCGATGGGTCGCCTGTTCGCTGCCCGCCTGAGCGAAGTGGGCACGCGCGTGACGCTCGTGGACGTGGACGCGGATCTGCTGCGCGCGCTGTCGGAGCGCGGCGTCCGCCTGGAGGACGACGCAGGCGTGCGCGAGGTCCCGGTGCCCGCATGCCGCGCCGACGACCTGACGGGCGCGGCGGATCTGTACATCGTCTTCACCAAGGGCATGCACACGCGCGCCGCCGTCGCCGCCATCGCCCGGTTCGCCGGCACCGGAGCCCGGGTGCTGACCCTGCAGAACGGGCTGGGCAATCCCGAGCTCCTCGCGGAGGTGTTCCCCGCCGACCGGATCGTCGCGGGGGTGGCGGCCCTGCCCGCCGATGCGTGGGGCGCGACCGGCGTGCGCTCGCGAGGCCGAGGCCATCTGGAACTCGGCGCTTTCGTCCCCGCCGGGGCTGCGGCGGTGGGCCCGGTCGCCGCCGTCCTGGCATCCGCCGGATTCGACGCGCGGGTCTCGCCCGACATCGCCACGGCCGTGTGGGAGAAAGTCGCCTTCAACACCGCGCTCAATGTGCTGGCCGCGCTCACCGGGGCCGCCAACGCCGCGATGGACACCCCGCCCGGGCGGCGCGTGATCGCCCGCGTGCTCGAGGAGGTCGTCGCCGTGGCGCACGCGCTCGGCGTCGCGGTGGACGCCGACCGCATCCGCGCCGCCACCGAGCACGCTCTCACCGCGCACGGGGAGCATCGCGCCTCCATGCTGCAGGACGTGACGGCCGGCCGCCCCGCCGAGATCGAGTCCATCCCGGGCGCCGTCATCGAGCGGGCGCGTGCCGCGGGTGTGCCCGTCCCGGCGCTGGAAGCACTCACCGACGCGCTGCGCGTCGCCGTGACGGTGCGCCGATGACCGGGAAATGGACGGCCTCGATCGCCCACGCCGTGCGCATGGTGCGGCTGCGCGGCGGGCTGCCGCACCGGTCGGTCCGCTCCGCGGTGGACGTCGCCGAACTGCGCGACCGCGCCCGCCGGCGTCTTCCCCGGCCGGTCTTCGGTTACCTCGACGGCGGCGCAGGCGACGAGGTGGCCACCCGGCGCAACCGGGAGGCCTTCGCCGGGGTCCGGCTCGTCTCCCGGGTCCTGCGCGATGTCAGCGTCGTCGACACGAGCGTCGACATGCTCGGGCGCCGGGCGGATTCGCCCCTCATCCTCGGGCCGGTGGGGCTCACGCGCGTGTTCCACCCCGAGGGCGAGGCGGCGGTGGCGCGGGTGGCGGCTGCGCACGGCATCCCGGCGGCACTGTCGACCATGGCCTCGACCTCGCCGGAGGCCGTCGCACAGGCGGCGCCGACGCTGGATCGCTGGTTCCAGCTGTACCTGTGGCGCGACCGGGACGCCGCGCGCGCGATCATCGAGCGGGCCCGCCGTGCCGGCTTCCGGGTGCTGGTGCTCACCGTCGACGTGCCGGTGGCGGGAGAGCGGCTCCGCGACGTGCGGGCCGGGCTCCAGTTCCCCCCGAGCGTGCCGCTGCGCACCGCGGTGGGCTTCGCGCGGCATCCGCGGTGGGTGTGGCGCGTGCTCACCACCGAGCCCATCGGCTTCGCCACCGGCGGCGCCCCCCGCTCGGACTTCGTCGCCCAGACCAACGCGCTCCTGGACCCGGCGGTCACCTTCCGTGACCTCGAGTGGCTCCGGGGGCTGTGGGACGGCCCCATCGTGGTGAAGGGCGTGCTCTCACCCGAGGACGCCGTGGCCCTGCGCGCGCACGGGGTGGACGGGCTCGTGGTGTCCAATCACGGCGGACGGCAGCTGGAGGGTGCGATCGCCCCGATCGAGGCGCTGCCGGCGATCCGCCGCGCGGTCGGCCCGGAGATGTTCGTGGCCGTGGACGGCGGCATCCGAACCGGCGCACACGTCGCGGCGGCCCTGGCCCTCGGCGCAGACGCGGCGCTCATCGGCCGCGCGTACCTGTACGGATTGGCCGCCGGCGGCGAGGCGGGCGTGGACCATGCGCTGGGGATCGTCGAGGCGGGCCTCCGCCGGACCCTCGCGCTGCTGGGCGCCGCGTCCCCGGCGGAGGTGACGCCTGAGATGGTGCGTGTGGAGGAGCGGCTTCGCGTTCCCTCTGCGGGTCCGGTGGGCACTCGGCCGGATGCGGGCTACGTCACGCGGTAGGCGCGGTAGCGCACGGCGTCGGCCTCGCGGATCGCCGAGGCGACGAAGATCGCCTGCTGCAGATGCTCCAGCCGCGGCGCCGAGGTCTCGACGTACACGGCCACGCGGAAGTAGTAGCGGCTCGGATCCACCGCCTCGCCGCGCAGGAGCGCCTCCAGTGTGGCGGGGTCGCCGCTGCGCACGCCGGCGGTGCGCAGGTGCACGTACTCCCCGTCGGCGGTGCGCGCGGTGTAGCGGGTATCGATGTCGACCGACCCGTCCGCGCGGAGGATCTGCCAGTCGGCACCCCCGGGGAGGATCTCGGCGTCGAAGAGCCCGCGGATCGTGCCGCCGGCCACCGGGATGACGCGGCGGTGCCCGGCGCGGGTCATGCCGTGATCCTGCAGCGACCCCAGTGCGGCCTCGACGTCGAAGGCGGGCTCCAGGCCCGGCAGGGAAGGCTCCATCGGCTGCTCCGTTCGCGATCGGGTGAGGGTGGCGGGGTCAGCGGCTCTCGCCGCTCCAGTGCCGGTAAGCCTCGGTGTGGTCCACGCCGCCGAGCGCGTCCAGGGCCTCCTGGAAGCTCGCCGTGACAGCTTCGCACACGGGCGCGTCGCGACCGAGCCCGCGCTGGAGGTCGCGCGCGATGCGGATGTCCTTGGTGATCAGGGGCAGCGCGAAGCCGCTGGCGTACCGCTCCTGCACCACGTGCGGGCCGAAGACGTGCGTGGAGGAGAAGCTCTGCCCCGTCGAGTCGTTGAGGATGTCGACCATGAGCTGGGGATCCAGGCCGAACTGCCGTCCGGCGATCAGCGCCTCCGAGGTGGCCGCGAACGCGGCGCCGGCGACGAAGTTGTTGAGGGCCTTCATCGCGTCGCCCGTGCCCAGGCCGCCCGTGCGGTACACCGATCTGCTCATCGGCGCCACGATCCGTTCGGCGAGGGCCGCCGCGTCCTCGTCGTCGGCGCCCATCATGATCGCGAGCGTCCCATCGGCCGCGCGCGCCACGCCTCCGGACACCGGGGCGTCGACGAGGCGGACGCCGAAGGCCGCGAGGGCGCGGCCGGTCTCGACGGTCTCCGCCGGGTCGGACGAGCTCATGTCGACGATCACGGTCCCCGCGCGCAGGGGGATCGTCAGCGCGCCGTCGGCGCCGAGGAAGACCGAGCGCACGATCGCACTCGTGGGGAGCATCGTGACGACGACGTCGCAGGCGGCCAGCTCCACGGGATCTGCGACCGGGGTGACGCCCAGTTCCGCCGCCACCGCGCGCGTGCGCTCGGGGTCGGCGTCGTAGACCCGCAGGTCGAATCCGGCACCGGCGAGGTTGCGCGACATGGGCGTGCCCATCATCCCCAGCCCGACGAAACCCACCCGCTGAGTCCTGTCATCCACCATCGCCGCGTGCTCCGATCCACTTCGTCCGCCTTCGCACCAGTCTGGGACGGCGCGCGCAGGCGGACTGGTCCACCGGCGCACATCTGTGCCTCCTCCGTGCAGTCCGCGTGCCGGTCGGCGCTACCCGGGCCACGATGGAGGGGTCCTCGTCGAAAGGTCCGACATGCACAAGCTCGTCGTGCTGTATCCGCAGCCGCCCGACCCCGCCGGCTTCGAGAGCTACTACCGGAGCACGCACCTGCCGTTGGCCTCGCGCATGCCCGGCATGCTCGCGCACCGATTCTCCACGGCGATCAGCGCACAGGGCGGGTCCAGCCCTTACTTCGCCGTCTACGAGGCAGACTTCCCCGATCACGCGGCGATGGTGGCTGCGCTGTCGTCACCGGAGGGCCGGGCGGTCGAGGCGGACGTGCCGAACTACGCCCCCGAGGGCACCCTCGTGCTCGACTACGAGACCGAGACGCCGCCGGCATGACGCCCGCGACCACGGGGCATCCCCGGGAGGGGATGTGATGCCGCACACGCCTCGGCGCGCGATCGTCACCGGTGCCGGCAGCGGCATCGGTGCGCGCATCGCCGACGCCTTCGTGCGCCGGGGCGACACCGTGTGGGGCTGCGACCTCGGCGGCGACGCACGCGAGACCGATTCGGGCGTGACGATGCGCGAGTGCGACATCTCCGACCGCTCTGCCGCCCGCTCGTTCGTGGCCGAAGCCGTCTCGGCCATGGGCGGCCTCGACGTCCTCGTCGACAACGTCGGGATCGGCGGGCCGACGGCGCCGATCGAGGACATCTCCGCCGCCGACTGGCGGCGCGTTCTGGCGGTCAATCTCGACGGCACGTTCTGGATCACCCAGGCCGCCGCTCCCGCGCTCACCGAATCCGGGCGGGGCGCCATCGTGGTGATGTCGTCGCTGGCCGGACGCGTCGGGTACCCGCAGCGGCTCGCCTACGCCACCAGCAAGTGGGGCCTCGTCGGGTTCGCCAAGACCCTGGCGCTCGAGCTCGGCCCATCCGACGTCACGGTCAACGCCGTGCTCCCGGGCGCCGTCGCGGGCGAGCGCATGGACCAGGTGCTCGCCGGTCGGGCGCGCGCCAGCGGGCGGACGCTCGCGCAGGAGCGGGAGGCGGCGCTGGCCAATCAGTCGCTTCAGCGCTTCGTCACGGCGGAGGAGGTCGCGGATCTGGTCGCCTTCCTGACCTCGGACGCGGCCCGCTCGATCAGCGGCCAGGCATTCCCCATCGACGGCGATTCCAAGGGTGCGTGATCCCGCCGGCCACGGCGGGTGAGCGGGGAGAGGACGAGGATGTCCCAGGAACACATCCACCGGCTCGACGGGCGGATCTTCGGCGACCCGGGTGCCGACGGCATGGTGCACCGCGCGTTCCTCCGCGCGGAGGGCTACACGGCCGAGGAGGTCCGCCGTCACCCGGTGATCGGCATCTGCACGAGCTGGAGCGAACTGAATCCGTGCAATTCGGGCTTCCGCGACCTCGCCGCGGCCGTCAAGCGGGGCGTCGAAGCCGCCGGCGGGCTCGCGCTGGAATTCCCCACCATCTCGATCAGCGAGCCCTTCAGCCGCCCCTCCTCGATGTACCTGCGCAACCTGCTCGCGATGGACGTGGAGGAGACGATCCTCGCGTCGCCGATCGACGGCGTCGTCCTGCTGGGCGGATGCGACAAGACCGTCCCCGGGGTGCTCATGGGGGCCATCAGCGCCGGCACGCCGGCGGTGCTGGTGACGGCAGGACCGCGGCCGGTCGCGTGCTGGCAGGGGGAGCCGACGACCGTCGACGCGCAGTGGGACGTCATCGACCAGCGCCGCGTGGGCGCCCTCAGCGACGCGGACTGGGCCGCGTTCGAGGGCGTCATCCACTCCGGACCGGGCACGTGCAACGTGATGGGGACGGCGACGACGATGGCGGCGATCGGCGAGCTGCTCGGGTTCGCGCTGCCCGGATCCGCGCTGGCACCCGCCGCCGCACCCGAGCGCGACAGGATCGCCGAGGACAGCGGCCGGCTCATCGTGGATGTCGTCTCACGCGGCGTTCCGCCCCGCTCACGGGTCACCCTGGAATCCCTGGAGAACGCGGTGCGCGTCACGTGCGCCCTCGGCGGCTCGACGAACGCGCTCATCCACCTCGAGGCGATCGCAGGCAGAGCGGGCCTGCGGATCGGACACGAACGCCTTCGCGAGTGGTCGAGGTCGACGCCCTTCATCACCGACGTCAAACCCAACGGGCGGGCGCTCCTGAGCGACCTCGAGACCGCCGGCGGCATCCCCGCGGTCGCGGCGCGGATCCGCCACCTGCTGCACGAGCACGTGGCCACCGCGGACGGCCGCACGTGGGGCGAGGTGTTCGACGCCATGGCACCCGTGGCGCTGGGGGGACCGATCGCGGATGCCGCCGAGCCGCTCACCCCCGACGGCGGGATCAGTGTGCTGCGGGGGTCGCTCGCCCCCGGCGGCGCCGTGATGAAGCTCGCCGGCGCCGCGTCGGCCGCGCGCCGGCATCGCGGCCGGGCGGTGGTGTTCGACGGCGTGGCGGACATGTGGTCCAAGATCGACCGCGAAGACCTCGACGTCGACGCCGACTCCGTGCTGGTCCTGCGCGGGGTGGGGGTGAAGGGCGGGCCGGGCATCCCGGAGGTGGGACACGTGCCGATCCCCGCGAAACTCCTCCGCGCCGGCGTCACCGACATGCTCCGGGTGACGGATGCCCGCATGAGCGGGACCTCCAGCGGCAGTGTCGTCCTGCACGTGTCGCCGGAGGCGGCCGTGGGCGGTCCCCTGGCGCTCGTGCGGGACGGTGACGAGATCGAACTGGACACGCACGCCGGCCGGCTCGACCTGCTCGTACCCGCCGAGGAGCTCGCCGCCCGCGCTCCGATGACGGGAGGTGTCGCGCCGCCGCGTCGCGGCTGGGGCAGCCTGTACGCCCGGCACGCGCTCCAGCCCGACGAAGGCTGCGATTTCGACTTCCTCGTCGACGAGGACCTCCGCGGACGGGAGGCGTCCGCATGACGCGGATCGGCTTCACCGGCGTGGGCGCGATGGGCGCGCCGATGGTCCGCAACCTCCTCGCCGCCGGGCACGAGGTCACGGTGTGGGGCCGTTCCCCGTCGAAGCTGGCACCGGTGCTCGAGGCGGGCGCCGTGCCCGCCCGCGATCTCGCGGAGATCGCCGCCCAGGACGTCGTCCTCGGGTGCCTCCTGGACGGCGCGGCGATCGAAGAGGTGTATCTCGGCGGGCTGCTCTCCCACGCCCGGCCCGGCCAGCTCTTCGCCGACCACGGGACCTACGCCCCGCAGGTGGCGGAGCGCGTCGCCGCCGCGTTCGCCGAGCGGGGCGCCCGGTACCTCGATGCGCCCGTCTCCGGCGGCCCGATGGGCGCTGTCGCGGGAACCCTCGTGTGCGCGGTGGGGGGCGACGCGGCCGGGGTGGAGCAGCTGCGGCCGATCGCGCAGGCCTACACCGGGCGGATCGCCCACCTCGGCGGACCAGGCCGCGGCCTGGCGCTGAAGCTCATCAACAACTTCCTGGTCTCGATCAACTTCGTCGCCGCCGCCGAGACGGCCTGGCTCATCGAACGCCTGGGACTCGACCCGGATGCCGCCCAGGGGATCCTGTACGGCGGAATGGCGGACGGCGCAGTCCTCCGGCAGGGGCTGTCCAAGGCGCTCGCCCACGATTACGACGCGGGCGGCATGTCCCTCGGCGGCCTCGTGGAGGTGCAGCGCAACATCGCCGAGCTCCTCGGTGGCGCGGAGTTCCGCTCGGGTCTGTTCCCCTACGCGCAGGAGGTGTTCGCCGCCGCGGCGCGGAGCGAATTCACCCGGCATCCGTCGGCGCTGACGCGCTGGCTCCCCGGCGCGCCGTCCATCGATCCATCGTCGTCCGAACAGTGAGGGGACTGCCGTGTCCGAACCCACCCGCGAGCAGGAGCGGGAGATGTACCGCTTCCTCGTGCGGGCGCGCGCGCTCGATGTCGAGCTCGTCCGCTGGCACCGCCAGGGGATCATCCCCGGCTTCCCGCCCTCGATCGGTCACGAGGCGACGCAGGTGGGAGCGGCGGCGGCCATCGACACCGGCCGCGACTTCGTCTTCCCGATGTACCGCGAGCTGGCCCTCGCCCTCGCCCTCGGCGTGGACATGCGGGCCTACCTCGCCAACCACAACGGCGACTGGAACGGCGGATCGTTCGACCCGGTCGCCGCCCACGTCACCCCCATCCAGGCGGTGGTCGGCTCCAACGGCCCGCACGCGGTCGGATGGGCCCTGGGCCAGCGGATCGACGGACGCGACGGCGTCGCCCTCGCCTGCATCGGCGACGGCGGCACCAGCCAGGGCGACACGCACGAGGCGATGAACTTCGCCGGCGTCTGGCGCCTTCCCGTGGTCTTCCTCGTCACCAACAACCAGTGGGCCATCTCCGTGCCCGTCTCCCAGCAGGTCGCCGGCGGATCCATCGCCGCGCGCGCGGCCGGATACGGCTTCCCCGGGGTCGCCGTCGACGGCAACGACGTGCTCGCCGTGCGCGCGGCGGTGACCGACGCCGTCCAGCGCGCCCGGGACGGGGGCGGGCCGACGCTCATCGAGTCGAAGATCTACCGCCGGGGGCCGCACGCCACCTCCGATGACCCCGGCCGGTACCGCACGCTGGACGACGAGCGCCGCGACGGCGGGGAGGACCCCGTCATCCGGTACCGCCGCAGCGTGCGGGAGCGGGGGGTGATCGAGGAGTCCGACGTCGCCGAGGTCGATGCCGAAGCCGCCCGGTGGGTCGAGGAGATCCGCCTCCACCTGACCACGCTCCCGCCCCGTGGAGGCGAGGAGCTCTTCACCGACGTCTACGAGGAGCTCACCGAGGATCTCCTCGAACAGCGCGCCGCCTGGGAAGAGAGCACCCGCGCATGACCACCACCCTGCGTCCGGCGCCGGGCGACACCGGCT
Organism: Microbacterium lushaniae; assembly: GCF_008727775.1. Lineage (NCBI taxonomy): Bacteria > Bacillati > Actinomycetota > Actinomycetes > Micrococcales > Microbacteriaceae > Microbacterium > Microbacterium lushaniae. The sequence goes on along the minus strand of NZ_CP044232.1, from coordinate 913,214 downwards.
CCACCGTGGAGATCCTCTCGGTGCAGCAGGCGCTGAACCGTGCGCTCGCGGATGAACTCGACGCCGACCCCCGCGTCCTGGTCTTCGGGGAGGACGTCGGCGTGCTCGGCGGCGTCTTCCGTGTCACCGATGGCCTGCAGGCGCGCTTCGGGTCCGACCGCGTCTTCGATACACCGCTGGCCGAATCGGCCATCCTGGGCACCGCGGTGGGCCTGGCGATCGCCGGCTTCCGGCCGGTCCCCGAAGTGCAGTTCGACGGCTTCGCCTATCCCGCGTTCGATCAGATCGTCTCGCAGGTCGCGCGCTACCGCTATCGCAGCCGAGGACGGCTGCCGATGCCGATCACACTGCGCGTGCCCAGCTACGGCGGCATCCGGGCCCCTGAGCTGCACGGCGAGAGCACCGAGGCGTTCTGGGCGCACGTCGCAGGGCTGAAGGTCGTCAGCCCTGCAGACGCGCATGACGCGTACCACCTGCTGCGGGCGTCGATCCGCTCTCCCGACCCGGTGATCTTCCTCGAGCCCAAGTCGCGGTACTGGCAGAAGGGCCCCGTCGACCTCGGGAACTCCGGAGGCGCGGACGGAGCGAGGATCGTCCGCCCCGGCCGGCACCTGACCATCCTCAGCTGGGGAGCGATGGTCGACCGGTCACTGAAGGCGGCCGAGGTCGCCGCG